>NZ_JBVIPK010000002.1:0-500337 GCF_055577965.1 Streptomyces sp. NPDC033165 | reverse complement strand
GTCCCCGTTCCGCTTCTACCGGGGCGCGGCCGCCCTGACCCCCCCCTCCCTCTCCCCCCCCCCCCCCCCCCTCCCCCCCCCCCCCCCCCCCCCCCCCCCCCCCCCACGACCGCCGAACGGAAACCGGCGAAGACGGCGAGCGTCCATGGGACGGCTCGCATCTCCTACATCGAATCTCCCGACGACGACATCCGCTTCACCATCCATGCCCGGCAGACGCCCTTCACCCGGCCGATACCTCCCGACGCCCCCCGGGGACTGGCCACAGACGCCCGGGGCACGCTGAAGTTCTCCCACACCACCCCGAGCGGGGCCAGGGGGTGGGCGGTGGCCCAGGTGGACTGCCTGGTCACCAGCGGCCGTACGGCGACCCTGACCGCGGTCGTGACGAAGTCGAACGTCGAGAAGGCCGGTGCCCGGCTGGGCATCAGCGTCCAGCAGGGCGGCAGGGGCGAGCCGGACCGGCTCGGCTTCTCCTGGGGGGTGGTGAACGTGGACCCGGAGAACGTGGACGAGAACGGCAGCCTTGTACGGCCGCGGGCCGGTACGTGCATGGCCCCCGCGCCGTTCACGACCGTGATCAAGGGCGGGTACAAGGTGGTCCACGCCGAGATCACCAAGTCACCCGCGCGGCCCGGGGCGGCGATCCGCCGTGGCTGACACCCTGATGGCCGGGACGCCCGTCACGGCCGCACCCCGAGTCCCCCGGGCCATCCGCCTGGCGGCGCACGCCGCCGCGCTGACCCTCGTGCCTTCCGGGCTGTGGCGCATCGCCATCGCCCTGGGCTGGGACTCCGGATTCAGGGACGAGTTCCTTCACCCGGAGAACTTCCCCGGCGCCGGGTCCTTCTACCTCATCGGCCTCAGCCTGCTGGCCGAGGCGTTGGGACTGCTCACCCTGGGCCTGATCCACAGATGGGGCGAGGAACTGCCCCACTGGGTACCAGCCCTGGGCGGCCGGAGAATCCCCGTCATGGCGGCGGTGATCCCCGCTTCGCTCGGCGCGGCGCTCGTCACCCTCATCGCGGTATCCGGCGCGTTCACCTGGAACAGTGCGGAGAACATGGGTGCCCCTGGTTCCCCGGAGGGCGGCCTCTACTGGCTGATGACCGCCTGCTATCTGCCCCTGCTGGCCTGGGGCCCGCTGCTCGCTGTGGTCACGGCGGCCTACTACTACCGCCGTCGCCATCAGGGGCGCTGAACCCCACCGTCCGCCGGTTCGGACACTCACGGCGACCAGTCCTGCGTTCCGGTGGCCGCCCGACCGATGCCACACCGCCACACGGCCCGAGCCGGGTGCGGCGTCGGGCTGCACGGACAGCGGGGTCGTACAGGCCCCCCGGCCCGTACGACCCCGCTGTCTTCCCCGTTTCCCCCGTGGCCCTCGTCTCCCCCGAAGCGACGGCCGCTTCCCGTATCCCCCGGGTCCCCTCGGTCCCCGCTTTTCTGCTCCCCCGTGCGTCCCCCGTGCTCCCCCGCGGCCCCCGCCTCCCCCGAAGCGGAGGGCCTCTGCCTCAGGCCACCAGCTCGCCGAAGGACTCCTGCTCGTCACGTCCGAAGCTGAGGACCTCGTCCTCGCGCAGCCGGCGCAGGGAGCGCCAGATGCTCGACTTCACCGTGCCGACACTGATGTCGAGGATCGACGCGATCTCCGGGTCGGTGCGGCCCTCGTAGTACCGCAGGACCAGCATCGTGCGCTGAAGTTCGGGCAGCCGGGCGAGCGCTTGCCACAGCACCGCCCGCAGCTCCGTACCGCGCATCGCGTCCGTGTCGCCCACCGTCTCCGGCAGCTCCTCGGTCGGGTATTCGTTCAGCTTGCGCCTGCGCCAGGCGCTGATGTGCAGATTGGTCATGGTGCGGCGCAGATAGCCGCCGACCGCCGCCTTGTCGCTGATCCGGTCCCACGCCCGGTACGTCGAGAAGAGGGCGCTCTGGAGCAGGTCCTCGGCCTCGAACCGGTCGCCGGTCAGGTGGTAGGCGGTTGCGTACAGGGAGGCCCGCCGCTCCTGGACGTAGGCCGTGAACACCGCTTCGGCGTCCGCGTCCTCCGTCCGGGCTCCGCGATCCCCCGTGACCTCCCCGTACGCGCTTCCCCCGTTACCCCCCGTGTTCTCCCCCGTGGGTGCGTCAACCACCGTCATGTACGACTTGCGCATCTGCTCCGCAGTCGACGGATGCTGACGCCCGACGCCCCGAACACACCCCCGCACGTTCGTGGCACCGGACTTCTCGGTGCTCCGGCCGAGGTCGTGGAGACGCGTGACAACTGCGCTTGAGCTGGTGCTGTGCAGTGCGTTCATCTCGCGCCCCCTATCGGTGGAGTCCGTTCGTTCCCTGTGCCAAAGAGCTTGCCGGGGCAGTTTCATGGCACTGTCCTCCGACTGTCACAGGCCTGTCACAGGGGAAGTTGTGGCCGTGCCCCGGGAAGGGGACCGGGCCACAGGTCGAACTGAAGCGCCACCATGGGCCAGAATGACGTCCGTGCCTTTCCTGTTGCTGATCGAGGACGACGACGCCATCCGCACGGCCCTCGAACTCTCGCTGTCACGCCAGGGCCACCGTGTGGCCACCGCGGCGACGGGAGAGGACGGCCTGGAGCTGCTGCGTGAGCAGCGGCCCGACCTGGTCGTGCTGGATGTCATGCTGCCCGGGATCGACGGTTTCGAGGTGTGCCGGCGTATCCGGCGCACCGACCAGCTGCCGATCATTCTGCTGACCGCGCGCAGCGACGACATCGACGTCGTCGTGGGACTGGAGTCCGGCGCGGACGACTATGTGGTCAAACCCGTCCAGGGCCGGGTGCTGGACGCCCGGATCCGGGCCGTGCTGCGCCGCGGGGAGCGCGAGTCGACCGACTCCGCGACCTTCGGGAACGTGGTCATCGACCGCTCCGCCATGACCGTGACCAAGGACGGGGAGGACCTCCAGCTCACGCCGACCGAGCTGCGGCTCCTGCTTGAGCTGAGCCGCCGGCCGGGCCAGGCCCTGTCCCGGCAGCAGCTGCTGCGCCTGGTCTGGGAGCACGACTACCTGGGCGACTCCCGGCTGGTGGACGCCTGTGTGCAGCGGCTGCGCGCGAAGGTGGAGGACGTGCCGTCCTCGCCGACCCTGATCCGTACGGTGCGGGGCGTGGGCTATCGGCTGGACTCGCCTCAGTGACCGAAACCGCCAAGCGGTCCCTGCGTGCGGGGCTGCGCTGGACCAGCCTGCGGCTGCGCCTGGTCGTGGTGTTCGCGCTGGTGGCGCTGACCGCCGCGGTCTCCGCGTCGGGCATCGCGTACTGGCTCAACCGTGAGGCCGTGCTGACCCGTACGCAGGGCACCGCGCTCGACGCCTTCCGGCGGCAGATGCAGGACACCGCGGCGACGCTGCCGGAGCGGCCCACCAAGGACGACCTCCAGCGGGCGGCGGCGCAGATGGCCAGCGACAGCCCCGGCTACAGCGTGCTGCTGGAGGACGAGCGCGAGCGCGGCAAGCCGATCGTCGGCTACTCCGACCTCGACACGTTCACCCTGGCCGACGTGCCGGACTCACTGCGCGGGCAGGTGGCCCGCAAGCAGCCGCTGACGGCGAGCAACGAGCACGATTACCACCTGTTCTGGCAGCGTACGAGCATCGCCGGCACGCCGTATCTGGTCGCCGGTACGCGGATCATCGGCGGCGGCCCGACCGGGTACATGCTCAAGTCCCTCGACCAGGAGCGGCAGGACCTCAACTCGCTGGCCTGGTCGCTGGGGATCGCGACGGCCCTCGCGCTGATCGGCTCGGCGCTGCTGGCGCAGGCCGCCGCGACGACGGTGCTGCGGCCCGTGCAGCGGCTGGGCGACGCGGCCCGCAAGCTCGGTGAGGGCAAGCTCGACACCCGGCTCGTGGTCTCCGGCACGGACGAACTGGCAGATCTCTCCCGTACGTTCAACAGGACCGCGAGCTCGCTGGAGAAGAAGGTCGCGGACATGAGCGCCCGGGAGGAGTCGAGCCGCCGGTTCGTCGCCGACATGTCTCACGAGCTGCGCACCCCGCTGACCGCGATCACCGCGGTGGCCGAGGTGCTGGAGGACGAGGCGGACAGCCTCGACCCGATGATCGCGCCCGCCGTGCACCTGGTGGTCAGCGAGACCCGGCGGCTGAACGACCTGGTGGAGAACCTGATGGAGGTGACCCGGTTCGACGCGGGCACGGCCCATCTGGTGCTGGACGACGTCGACGTCGCCGACCAGGTCACGGCGTGCATCGACGCCCGGGCCTGGCTGGACGCGGTGGACCTGGACGCGGAGCGGGGCACGATGGCCAGGCTCGACCCGCGCCGCCTCGACGTGATCCTGGCCAATCTGATCGGCAACGCCCTCAAGCACGGGGGTTCACCGGTGGGAGTCCGGGTGCGCACCGACGGCGATGAGCTGGTCATCGAGGTACGGGATCACGGTCCGGGCATCCCCGAGGAGGTCCTGCCGCACGTGTTCGACCGGTTCTACAAGGCCAGTGCCTCCCGGCCGCGGTCGGAGGGCAGCGGTCTCGGGCTCTCCATCGCCATGGAGAACGCGCACATCCACGGCGGTGACATCACGGCGGCGAACTCCCCGGACGGCGGGGCCGTCTTCGAGCTGCGGCTGCCGCGCGACGCGGGGAAGCTGGCGCGGCCGGACGGCGGCGACGCGGAGGGCCGGGACGATGACGTGGACGGGGGCGGGGCGACGTGAAGCCCGGCGGTGGCACCTACCCGCGCGGTCCGCTTCGGTGCGGCCCGCGTGGTCCGCGGCGTACGGCGGCCTCGCTGGCCGCTCTGCTGGCCGCCGCGGCGCTGGTCTCCGGCTGCGGAATCCGTACGACGACGGTGCCGGTGGACGCGGGGGCCGCGCCCTCGCGGGTGCCGTGCCGGCTGACCGCGTCGGACGTCGCGGCCCGGTCTCCGGACAGTGTGACGGCCGAGGTGTACCTGGTGTGCGCCTCGCAGCTGGTGACCGTGGACCGTGAGGTGGCGCAGGGTGCGATCGGCTCCGACCGGCTCAAGGTCGCCCGGGCGCTGCTGAAGGAGGTCCAGCAGGCGCCGCCCGAGAGCGAGCGGCGGGCCGGGTTCTCCACCGCGGTCCCGGCGGGCCTGCGGGTCGATCCGGCGCGGGCGAACGACCCGGCGGGCACCCTGCGGCTGAGCAGTCAGCCGGAGGACCTGTCGGCGGAGGCGCTGGCCCAGCTGGTGTGCACGTACGCGGAGAGCAAGACGCTTCCGACGGATGGCTCGGTGGTCCTGGGCGGCCCCGGGGCCTACCCGCCGCGCGCCTATCTCTGCACCTCGCAGACGAAGGCCCGGCCGCAGGACCTGACCACTCCGGACGTGCTCCGACTGGACTGAACGGGCTGCCCGGGCTGGCGGGCGGGTGTCCGGTCCGGGTCCGTCCGGGCGGCCGCCCCGCGCGGCCGCCCGGGTGGGCGGGAAAGTCACGGAACCGATCCTGCCGGTCGGAACGTCTTGGTGGGCGTGCGTCAAGGTTCGGACGGTCAGACCGTCATCCACTTCCGCGCGGCGGGGGTCACGCTCCTCCTCGCTCATCTGCTGCTCGTCGGGTGGCTGACGATGCGCCCGCTGGACGTGCCCTGGATCACGGCCGCGAATTTCGAGCCGTTCGCCGGGATCAGAGCGGACCTCGCGCTCGGCCGGGCCGAAGCCGCCCGCCGGATCGGAGGTGCGCTGCTCCTGCTGGCCCCGCTCGGTGTGCTGCTGCCGATGGCCGGCGGGCGGATCTTCGTCTCCCCCTGGGTCTCGCTGCTGCGCACGGTCACCGCGGGGGCCCTGATCTCGCTGGCGATCGAGTTGGGCCAGACCGGGGTGCCCGGTCAGATCGTCGACGTCGACTCGGTGCTGCTGAACACCACCGGGATCGCGCTGGCGCATCTCCTGGTCGTACCGGTCTGCCGGGCGCGGCTGCGCCGCCGGGGGCTGCCGGGGGTACGGGACCTCCCCAGGTACCACCAGGAGACCCGCCTCAGGGACGAGGCCCCTCAGGGGGCGACCCCGACGATTACCGGGGTCGGTATCGCCCCGTAGAGCGATGCTTTGTCCCCCTTCGCCGCGGCACCATGGATACATCGGGAGCACAACAGGCTGCTCCCCCGGCAACGCTTCGCGAAGGAGCCCACCATGGCCGCACTGGTCCGCCCCACTGAAGGCCGCATGATCGGCGGCGTGTGCGCGGGACTCGCCCGGCGCTTCGGCACGTCGGCCGGCACGATGCGCGTCATCTTCGTCGTCTCCTGCCTGCTGCCCGGCCCTCAGTTCCTCATCTACCTGGCGCTCTGGGCGCTGCTGCCCTCGGAGAAGTCCGCCTCGTCCGCTTCGGCCTGGTGACGCGCCGCGCGACGGGGAGCGGAAACGCGCGGTGGGGCGCACACCCTGGGTCAGGGTGTGCGCCCCACCGGCATGCGCGGGTACGGATCAGCCGCCGAGCGGGATTCCGTTGGCGGAGAGGCCCTGGGTGGGCAGTCCGCCGAGGAGGCCGGTGACCGGGGCGGCCGCGTCGGTGGCGTCGCCGCCGAGGACCTTGTCGACGGTGTCCTGGACCGGGGCGTGCTGGACGGACTGCGCGACGGTGTCCAGCGCCATCGTCGAGACGGGGAGGGCGCCGGCCGCGGTGTCGAGCGGCAGGGAGGGGGCCGCGGAGGCGCTCCCGGCGGCGGCAGCGGCGAAAGCGGCGCCCAGAGCGGCGACACCGAGAGTCTTGGCAGCAGACTTCTTCATGGAGAATTCATCCTTGGGGAAGGGGATGTGAGCGGCTCTGCAAGCTAGCCATCCCGCCGCCCGCTCCGCAAACATCCCGACACGCGGAAAGCGGCCGGGAATGTGCTTCCCGGCCGCTTTCCGTATGGGGAGGATCAACCGGCGGACACCGAAGATCCGCTGGTCACAGCGGTCTGACGGAAAAGCCACTCGGACTTCAGCTCCGCGTAACCGGGCTTGACGACGTCATTGATCATCGCGAGACGTTCGTCGAAAGGAATGAAAGCTGATTTCATCGCATTGACTGTGAACCACTGCATGTCGTCGAGCGTGTATCCGAATGCCTCGGTCAGCCGCTCGAATTCCTGGCTCATGGTCGTGCCGCTCATCAGCCGGTTGTCCGTGTTCACCGTGATGCGGAAGTGCAGCTTGCGCAGCAGCCCGATCGGGTGCTCGGCGTAGGAGGTGGCGGCCCCGGTCTGGAGGTTGGAGGTCGGGCACATCTCCAGCGGGATGCGCTTGTCCCGTACGTAGGAGGCGAGGCGGCCGAGGGTGACCGAGCCGTCCTCGGCGACCTCGATGTCGTCGATGATCCGGACCCCGTGACCGAGCCGGTCGGCGCCGCACCACTGCAGGGCCTGCCAGATCGACGGCAGCCCGAAGGCCTCGCCCGCGTGGATCGTGAAGTGGTTGTTCTCCCGCTTGAGGTACTCGAACGCGTCGAGGTGGCGGGTGGGCGGGAAGCCGGCCTCGGCGCCCGCGATGTCGAAGCCGACGACGCCCTGGTCGCGGTAGCTGTTGGCCAGCTCGGCGATCTCCAGCGCGCGGGCCGCGTGCCGCATCGCGGTGAGCAGGGCTCCGACGCGGATGCGGTGGCCGTTGGCGCGGGCGATGCGCTCGCCCTCGCGGAAGCCCGCGTTGACCGCCTCGACGACCTGTTCGAGGGTCAGGCCGCCCTCCAGGTGCTGCTCGGGGGCGTAGCGGATCTCGGCGTAGACGACACCGTCCTCGGCGAGGTCCTCGGCGCACTCGGCGGCCACCCTGAACAGCGCGTCACGGGTCTGCATGACGGCACAGGTGTGGGCGAAGGTCTCCAGATACCGCGGCAGCGAACCGGAGTCGGCGGCCTCGCGGAACCAGATGCCGAGCTTGTCGGTCTCGGTCTCGGGGAGGGAGTCGTAACCCTGCGCGCGGGCCAGCTCGATGATCGTGCCCGGCCGGAGGCCGCCGTCGAGATGGTCGTGGAGCAGCACCTTGGGGGCGCGCCGGATCTGGTCGGAATCAGGGACATTCGGGGTCTGGCTCGTCATCTGGGCACTCTAGCGCCTACGCGCGTAGAGCACCCGCCGACGCCTTCTGTCGATGCGTAACAGTGACCGGGAAGTCGGGTGGAGTACACCCGCTCTTCTGAGACTGTTCTGTCATGGGACAGCGCGCACTCCCCCTGACACCCCCCAGGCTGGGGCGGGCCGTACAGACGACCGGAGCACCCTACGAGGTCAGCGGCGTGGTTCTGCTGCTCCCGGACGGGGAGGCCGACTCGCGGCGCCGCCCCTCCACCCTGTCGTACGCGGCACAACTGCCGTTCGCCCGCGCCCTGGCCCGGGCCGGGGAGGGCGACGGGCTCGCGGTGCACGTGCTGCGCTACCGCTGCCGGGGCTGGAACGCGGACGACGAGCACCCGGTCCGGGACGCCGTGTGGGCCGCCGACGAGGTCCAGCGGCGGTACGGGGACGTACCGGTGTGCCTGGTCGGGCACGGGATGGGCGGCCGGGCCGCACTGCGGGCCGCCGGGCACGGGGCGGTCAACTCCGTCCTGGCGATGGCCCCGTGGCTGCCGGAGCACTCCGCGTCCGACCCGGAGCCGGTGAAACAGCTGGCGGGGCGGCGGGTGTTGATCGTGCACGGCACCAACGACGAGCACACCGACCCGGAGTTGTCGTACCGGCTGGCCGAGCGGGCGAAGAAGTCCAACCGGGACACCTGCCGCTTCGAGGTCCACTCCGACGGGCACGCGCTGCGCCAGCACCGGTCCGAAGTGATGGCGCTGGCCGCCGACTTCGTGCGCGGCTCACTGTTCGCCCGGTCCTACGCCCGCCCGGTCCAGGACGCCCTGGCCGCACCGCCGCCGCTGGGGCTGCGGATGCCGCTGGCGGCGGGGTTCGGGCGGTCGCTGCGGCACTGAGGCGGGTGCCCGGCAGCCGTACCCCCCGACGCTGCAGGGCACCTCTCCGACCGCGCCGGCCCGCACGACCTGCCGGGCGTCCGGGGCGGTGGACGAAGCATGAGCTAACGGAATATTTCGTTCATTTCGGATAGAGGGTGAACCGCGCGCGGACCGCCGCCCCCCTCAGTCCGGCAGCAGGTTCCCCCGGCGCGAGAGCAGGAACCGCTTGAACGCGGCGACCGGCGGGGTGTCGGGGTGCCCGTCCAGCCAGGCGACCCCGATCTCGCGGGCCGCGCGCGGGGCCGTCACCGTCAGCTCGACGACGCCCGGCCGGGCCACCGCGGGCGGCGGCAGCAGGGCCACACCGAGCCCGGCGGCGACCAGCCCGCGCAGGGTCTCCGCCTCCTCGCCCTCGAAGGCGACGCGCGGGGTGAAGCCCGCCTGGGCACAGAGGTCGTCGGTGATGCGGCGCAGCCCGTAGCCGGGCTCCAGGGTCACGAACGTCTCGTCGGCGGCCTCCGCGAGGCGGATGCGGCGGCGCGAGGCGAGGCGGTGGTCGTCCGGGACCACCAGGCGCAGCCGCTGTTCGTCGAGGCGACGGGTGACCAGGTCGGGGGCGTCGGGCACGGGCGAGGTGAGGCAGAGGTCGAGACCGCCCGCGCGCAGCCGTTCGATCATCGCCTCGCCGTAGTTCTGCACGAGCTGGAAGCGGACCTTGGGGTGGTCGACCCGGAAGGCGCGGATCAGGGCGGGCACGGTCTCGGAGCCCATGGTGTGCAGGAAGCCGAAGGAGACCCGGCCCGCCGTCGGGTCGGCGTCCGCGCGGACCGAGTCGGCGGCCTTCTCCACCTCGGCCAGGGCCCGTTCCGCCGAGCCGAGGAAGGTACGGCCCGCCGGAGTGAGCGAGACGGTGCGGCCCTTGCGGGCGAACAGGGCGACGCCCAGGTCCGCTTCGAGCCGGACCATGGCCCGCGAGAGCGTGGACTGCGGAACGCCGAGCTCGTGCGCGGCGCGGGTGACGTGCTCATGGCGGGCGACCGCCTCGAAGTACGCGAGGCGGGGTGCGAGGACGGCCCGGATGTCTTCTTCGTAACTACTTGGTGACAGCCGAGGCCCTGAGCTGCGTTCATGCGCCATGGGATTGATTATGACGGTTTCGTGCATTGGACGCATGAAACCCGTCCGTCTACTTTCGACGTATGCCTCCCGCTGATACCGGGGCATCCACCGTCGTGGTGGGTGCCTCCGACCCGTCGTCCCCCGTCACCACCACTGCCGCTCCCGCCGCCGATGAGCGCCTGGAGCCCGGCCGCCCCGGCTACCGCCGGATGAGCTTCGCCCTCTTCGCCGCCGGTGTCGCGGCCTTCGCCCTCCTCTACTCCACCCAGGCGCTGCTGCCCGCGGTCTCCGCCGCGTACGGCGCGAGTGCCGGGCAGGCGAGCTGGACGGTCTCGGCGGCGACCGGGGCGCTGGCGCTGTGCGTGCTGCCGCTGAGCGCGCTCTCGGAGCGGTTCGGGCGGCGGCAGATGATGACGGCGTCACTGGCGGTCGCGGTGCTGGTCGGGCTGCTGGTGCCGTTCGCCCCCTCGATCGGCTGGCTGATCGCCCTGCGGGCCGTCCAGGGCGCGGCGCTCGCCGGGCTTCCGGCCTCCGCGATGGCGTATCTCGCGGAGGAGGTACGGCCCAAGGCGCTGATCGCCGCGATCGGGCTGTTCGTCGCGGGCAACAGCATCGGCGGTATGAGCGGCCGCATCCTCACCGGCTGGGTCGCCCAGGCCTGGGGCTGGCGCGCCGCGCTCGCGGCGGTCGGGCTGCTCGCGCTGGCGTGCGCCGTCGCCTTCCATTTCCTGATCCCCAGGGCCCGCAACTTCCGGCCCGGTTCGCTGAACCCGAAGGCGCTGGCGAAGACCGTCGCCACCCACCTGAGCAACCCGCTGCTGGTCCGGCTGTACGCGATCGGCGCGCTGTTCATGACGGTGTTCGGCGCGGTCTACACGGTGATCGGCTACCGGCTGATCGGGGAGCCGTTCAACCTGCCGCAGGGCGTCATCGGTTCGATCTTCCTGGTCTACCTGGTCGGTACGGTCTCCTCCGCCGCGGCCGGACGGCTGGTGGCCCGCCTCGGCCGCCGGGGCGCGCTGTATCTGGCGGTCTCGACCACGGCGGCCGGGCTGCTGCTCTCGCTGGCCGACCGGCTGGCCGCCGTGCTGCTGGGCCTGGTGCTGATCACGGCCGGGTTCTTCGCCGGGCACGCGGTCGCCTCGTCCTCGGTGAGCCGGACCGCGACGACGGGCCGGGCGCAGGCATCGGCGCTCTACCAGTCGGCGTACTACCTGGGCTCCAGCGCGGGCGGCACGCTCGGCGCGATCGCCTTCCACACCGGAGGCTGGGCGGCGACGGTGGCACTGGGCCTGCTCGCCGTCCTCGGCGTCGTCTCGATCACGCTGTACGGGACCCGGGTGGCGCGGGCGGAACGACGCGCGCTCGTCCCCGTCACCCGGTGAGCGGCTCCACCCGCGCACAACCGGGACGCAACTGACACATACCTGCGCGCAACCACCGCTCCCCTTCGCACGTCTACCAGGCGTAATCAACAACGCACTCTGGGCGAAGGGGAGTTGGCGCGCATGGGAGTCACGGCGAGAATATCCGGAAGACGGCTGAAGCGTGGGGTGGCGCTCTCCGTGGCCGGGCTGGTGGCCGCACCCGCCCTGGTCCTGGGCACCGGCACCTCCGCCCACGCGGCGTCCTGCACCAAGTCGGCGGGGCCGTACCAGAAGCAGGTCGAGAAGTTCCTGAAGCGGCCCGTGGACGGCAGGCAGTCCACCGCCGACTGCAAGGCGATCCAGAAGTTCCAGAAGAAGCACGGGATCACCCCCACCATGGGCTACGCCGGTCCGCTGACCTGGCGCACGATGAACACGATGCTCGCCCAGAAGGCGGCCGGGAAGAACCCCGACAAGGCGAGGAAGTGCCCCACCGACAAGGGGCGCATCGCCTGCGTCGACCTGACCCGGCAGCTGAGCTGGATCCAGGACGGCAAGAAGCTGAAGTACGGGCCGGTGCCGGTGCGGACCGGCCGCAACGGCGTCGAGACCCGGACCGGGGCCAAGAAGATCTACTGGCGCAGCATCAAGCACTGGTCGACCATCTACAAGGTCTGGATGCCCCACTCCCAGTTCTTCGACGGCGGCCAGGCGTTCCACTCGGTCACCAAGTCCATGTACAACCCGCCGGGCTCGGGCGGCTGCGTCAACATGCGCCCCGCCGACGCGAAGGCATACTGGAAACTGCTGAAGAACGGCGACGACGTGTACGTGTACGGGCGCAAGCCCGGGACCTGAGCGAGGCGCTGGGAGCACCCGAGGGGTGCCGGACACCGTGGCCGGAGCCGCGGTGTCCGGCACCCCTGTCCGCTTTCCCGACCGGATTCCGCCCCGGCTGTCAGTGGCCTGCGGTAGCTTCCGACGTACCGGGTGACGGATGCCACAGCGCGGCTGCGCGACAGGGGTGGAGCGATGAGCGATCTGACCACGACGACTGCGTCGGGAGCGGCGGCGGACGCCGGGAAGCCCGGCACGGCCGATGGCGGCGGGATCGACAGCCGTCTGGAAGGGCACCGGATCGAGCTGACCGGCTACTGCTACCGGATGCTGGGCTCGGCCTTCGAGGCCGAGGACGCGGTGCAGGACACCCTGGTGCGCGCCTGGCGCAACTTCGACAAGTTCGAGGGCCGTTCCTCGCTGCGTTCCTGGCTCTACCGGATCGCCACCAACGTCTGCCTGGACATGCTGAACGCGGGCAACAAACGCGCCCGCCCGGTGGATCTGACCGGCCCGACCCCGCTCGCCCAGGCCGCGCTGAGCCCCCGCCCGGAGAACGTCTGGCTGGAGCCGATGCCCGACGGCCGCATCCTGCCGTCGGTCCAGGACCCGGCGGAGGCGGCCGTGGCGCGTGAGTCGGTGCGCCTCGCGTTCGTCGCCGCACTCCAGCATCTGCCGCCCAAGCAGCGGGCCGTGCTGATCCTGCGCGAGGTCCTCGCCTGGAAGGCCGCGGAGGTGGCCGAGCTGCTGGAGACCTCCGTCGCCTCGGTCAACAGCGCCCTCCAGCGGGCCCGCGCCACGCTGACGGAGACGGAGGGGCGGGCCGGGGACGCGGCGGACCCGCTCGACGGGGAGCAGCAGAAGCTCCTGGAGCGCTATGTGAAGGCGTTCGAGGGGTATGACATGGCCGCCCTGACCGCGCTGCTCCACGAGGACGCGGTGATGACGATGCCGCCGTTCGACCTGTGGCTCCGGGGCACCGGGGACATCACGGGCTTCATGACCTCCATCGGCGCGGCCTGTGCGGGTTCCCGGCTGGTGCCCGTATCGGCCAACGGCTCCCCGGCCTTCGCGCACTACAAGCCCGCTGAGGAGGGGGACGGCTTCGTGCCGTGGGCGGTGCAGATCATCGACGTGCGGGACGGGGCGATCACCGGGATGCACTGTTTCCTCGACGTCCCGCGCTGGTTCCCGCTGTTCGGGCTGCCGGAGCGACTGCCGGCCGACGCGTCCTGAGGCAGTGCGCGCGTCTGGGACCGTACGCGTGTGCTGAGACCCGCCCGCGCGCGTCTGACACCGTACGCACGCCCTGAGGCAGTGCGCATGTCCTGAGACCGTACGCACGCCCTGAGGTCCCTGCGTACGGAGAACGGCCGACTGCCCGTCGGCCGTTCTCCGTACGTCAGTGCGCTTCCGGCACCCGCTCCTCCGGGCCCTCCTCCAGGGCCACCACCTCGGCCAGCCCCACCAGGTCCAGCAGCGCCCGGAATTCGGGTTCCGCCCGGCGCAGCCGCAGGGTGTGCCCGGCCCGGCGGGCGACGAGTGCCAGCCGGGCCACCGCCTCGACGGCGGTCAGATCCGGCCGGACCACGCCGCCCACATCGCAGTCCACCGCCGCTCCGGGAGCGAGCGCGGCGCCCCGCGGCCCGGCGAGGGCACGCTCCAGGTCGGCACAGAGGCCGGGTACGACAGCACGGCTGACCCGGCCGGTCACGGTCAGGGTGATCGGGTTCTCGGCATCCACACCAGGGAGACCGCCCGCGCGGGCGAAATTCATCGGCCCCACCGCACGGCCCACTTCGCTCGGCCTCCACGCAGGGGCACTTTTGCGTCATGTCGGGGCTTCCGTGCGGATTCCGCGAACCAACGCACCCGGCTTTCCCTCTAGTTCGGTGAACCGGCGGCCGCACCCGTCGCTATTCCTGTGGGCCTGCGGACCGACGGCACGAAGAACCATCGAGTTCTCCAGGGGGAGAGTTGCGCAGACACGTGAGAAACGCGTGCATACCCGCGGCCGCCACAGCGGCCGCCGTGGCACTGGCGGCCGGCATGGTCAGCCCCGCCGTCGCCCAGCCGGACCCGAGGGGGACGTCCGGCATCCGCGCGCAGGCCCAGGACCGGGAGCTGCACCATCTGACCCTCATCACCGGTGACCGGGTCACCGTGGACGCCAAGGGCCTACCGGTCGCCTTCCGGCCGGCGAAGGGCCGGGAGCACATCCCGGTCCAGCGGATGAGCAACAAGGGACACACCCTCGTCGTCCCGGCCGACGCCCACCGGCTGATCGTCTCCGGCAAGCTCGACCGGCGGCTGTTCGACGTCACCGAGCTGAGCCGGCCGGAGAACCTGCGGGCCCAGCGGAACGGCCTGAAGCTGATCGTCGGCTACCGGGGCAAGCAGGCCTCCGCCGCGAAGGCGCAGGTCCGCGACGCGGGCGGCACCGAGGTCGGCCGGAGCCTGAAGTCGCTGAACGCCGAGTCGGTGACCACGCCGACCGCCGACGCGCCGGACATCTGGAAGGCGCTCACCGAGCGTCGCGCCGGGGCCGAGCGGGTGACCACCGCCGCGGGCGTCGACCGGGTCTGGCTGGACGGCGTGCGCCGGGCGAGCCTGGACCGGAGCGTGGGGCAGATCGGCGCCCCGAAGGCCTGGCGGGCCGGGTTCACCGGCAAGGGCGTCAAGATCGCGGTCCTGGACACCGGGACGGACACCAGCCACCCCGACCTCAAGGGCCAGATCCTCGCGTCGAAGAACTTCAGCGCGTCCAAGGACCTCAAGGACCGGGTCGGCCACGGCACGCACGTCGCCTCGATCGCGGCGGGCACCGGCGCCAGGTCGGGCGGCAGGTTCAAGGGCGTGGCCCCGGACGCCAAGCTGCTCTCGGGCAAGGTGCTGGACGACGAGGGCTACGGCGAGGACTCCGGCATCCTGGCCGGAATGGAGTGGGCGGTCGCCCAGGGCGCCGACATCGTCAACCTGAGCCTCGGCGGCCCCGACACCCCGGAGGTGGACCCGCTGGAGGCGGCGGTCGACAAGCTGTCGGCCGAGAAGGGCGTCCTGTTCGCCATCGCCGCGGGCAACGAGGGCGGCGGCGCGGGCACGGTCGGCTCGCCTGGCAGCGCGGACGCCGCGCTGACCGTGGGCGCGGTCGACGACAAGGACCAGCTGGCGGAGTTCTCCAGCCGTGGTCCGCGGATCGGTGACGGGGCGATCAAGCCGGATGTGACGGCCCCCGGCGTGGACACCACGGCGGCGATCCCGCCCGGTTCGGCGATCGCCCGGGAGGTGGGCGAGAAGCCCGCCGGTTACGCCACCATCTCGGGTACGTCGATGGCCACCCCGCACGTCGCGGGCGCGGCCGCCCTGCTCAAGCAGCAGCACCCGGACTGGTCGTACACGGAGCTGAAGGGCGCACTGACCGCGTCCACCAAGCCCGGTGCGTACCACCCGTTCCAGCAGGGTTCCGGCCGGATCGCGGTGGACCGGGCGATCACCCAGAGCGTCGTCGCCGATCCGGTCTCGGTGAGCTTCGGTGTGCAGCAGTGGCCGCACACCGACGACGTCCCGGTCACCGAGAAGGTGACGTACCGCAACCTCGGTACGAGCGACGTCACCCTCGATCTGAAGGTGACGGGCACGGGTCCGACGGGCAAGCCCGCCCCGGCGGGCTTCTTCACCCTCGGCACGGGCAAGGTCACCGTGCCCGCGGGCGGCACCGCCGAGGCGGCGCTGACCGCCGACACCCGCATCGGCGGCACGGCGGACGGCATCTACTCCGCGTACGTGGTGGCGACCGGCGGCGGGCAGACCGTGCGCACGGCGGCCGCCGTCGAGCGTGAGGCCGAGAGCTACGACCTCACCGTCAAGCACCTCGGGCGCGACGGCCGCCCGGCGCCCTACGCGGAGAGCATGCTCTACGGCTTCGACGACAAGGCCGGCGGCACGTTCCTGAATCCGCGGGTCGTCGACGGCACGGCGAAGATCCGGGTGCCCAAGGGCACGTACGTGGTCAACTCCACGGTCTACGGCCACCCGGAGGACTTCACCAAGGGCGTCGACTGGATCGCCCAGCCGAAGCTCACGGTCGCCAAGAACACCTCGCTGACGTTCGACGCCCGCAAGGCGAAGCCGGTGTCCTTCACGTTCCCGGCCAAGAAGGCGAAGGCGTCGACGTTCACGCCCGACTACTCCGTCCAGTCGAAGAACGACCAGGTGTCCTTCGGCTGGCTGATGGACTCCCCGGCGCACTTCCGCACGCTGCACGCGGGCCCGAAGATCACCGACGGTTCGCTCGCCCAGCACTGGACGGGCACCTGGACCACGAACGCGTCCACGCAGTACGACGTCGCGGTCGGCGGCAAGGTCAAGCAGCTGGCGACCGGCTACCACCGGAAGTTCACCGCGGGCCGGCTGGCCAAGCTGAAGGTCGCCATGGGGGCGAGCGCGCCGAAGAAGAAGGGCGCGATCGGCGCCTGGGGGGTCCTGCCCACATCGGGCGGCGGCTGGATCAGCCCGGTCGAGCAGAAGCTGCCGGGCACCCGCACGCTGTACGTCACCACTGCCGACAAGGTGCGGTGGACGCTCGACTTCAGCCAGCTGGGCCCTGTCGACGCGGACGGCTTCCCGACCTACGAGGCCGGCTACGCGATCGGCGACATGGCCGCGTACAAGGCGGGCAGGACGTACTCCAAGACCGTGAACACCCCGGTGTTCGGGCCGCTGGTGAACAAGGAATTCGGCATCACCCGTGAGGGCAACGCGATCGGCGGATCGCTCCCGCTGCTGGCCGACGGCCGGGGCAACCCGGGCTCACACGCGCTCTCGTCGGTCAAGACCGTCCTGTACCGCAACGGCAAGAAGTTCGGTCAGAACAACGACCCGCTCACCGGCTGGGAGCCTTTCGAGGTGCCGGCCGGCGCGGCGAAGTACAAGCTGACGACCTCGGTCAGGCACAGCGCGAAGATCAGCCCGCTCTCCACCCGCGTGGACGCGTCCTGGACGTTCCGCTCCAAGAAGACCGGCTTCACCATGCTGCCGGTCTCCACGGTCCGGTTCACCCCGGCCGAGGGCGCCGACGGCCGGGCCAAGGCGGGCAGGACCGCCTCCGTCCCGGTCGAGGTGCACGGCGCGGCCGCGGGCAGGAACCTGAAGTCGCTGAAGACGTACGTCAGTTACAACGGCGGAAAGACCTGGAAGAAGGTCACGGTCAAGAAGGGGAGGATCACCGTCAAGAACCCGGCGAAGGGCAAGGCGATCTCCTTCTCCGCCACGGTCACCGACAAGAAGGGCAACATCTCGTCGGTGAAGATCTACAGCGCCTACCTGGGCAAGTAGCAGGCGCTCGCGGGTGGTCCGCCCTCAGGGCGCCCCGCACGACGGCGGCCCGCCGCACGGAACCCCTTCCGCGCGGCGGGCCGTTCGTGCGTCAGCTGACCGGGAGGACGCCGGTGTCCAGAACCAGCTCGAACGGCGCGGGGAGCGTCAGCTTCCGTCCGTACTCGACCGTTTCCAGGACCCGGTACGTACCGCCGTCCGGCTCCCCGTAGAGCGTCGCGGTCGGGCGGCCGGAGTGCCAGGGGTCGAGGAGCAGGAACAGCTCCACCCCGGCCTTGGCGTAGCCGTTCACCTTGCTGACGCGGTCGTGGTTGGCGTTGGCGCGGGAGGTGATCTCCACGACGAGGCGGGCTTCCTCGGCGGGGACGGTGTTCCCCGGCCCGGAGGCGGTGGCGCGGTCCACGACGACGAGGTCGGGGATGTAGATCCCGCCCCGGCCCGGCAGCGAGAGGCCGAGGGTCTGGTAGATCCCCCAGTCCTCCGGGATGACGGTGTAGAGCCTGCGCTGGAGCAGCTCAGCGGTGGTGTTGTGGTCCTTGGACGGTGGCGGCGACACGGTGACGATCTCCTCGATGATCTCCACCTTGCAGCCCTCGGGTGCGTCCGTCTCCTCCCAGATCCGGACGGTGTCGTCCCAGTCCTGGCCGTGGCCCGGCACGGGGTCGACGGTGAGTGCGCTCATGGCGGTCTCCTCTATCGGTACGTCACCGACTCCAGCATGCCGAACGGGACCGGTGGCAGTCCACCGGTCCCGTTCACCCGTACGAGGAAACCGCAGGTCAGGCGATACGTTCCCGCACCACCGGGAGCGGCGCGAACGGCGTGCCCGCCGGGGCGATGTCGTACGCGTCCGGGAGGGCCTTCAGGGCGTAGTCGAACTTCTCCGGGGTGTCCGTGTGCAGCGTCATCAGGGGCTGGCCCTCGGTGACGGTGTCGCCGGGCTTGGCGTGGAGTTCGACGCCCGCGCCCGCCTGCACCGGGTCCTCCTTGCGCGCACGGCCCGCGCCCAGGCGCCAGGCGGCGACGCCGACGTCGTAGGCGTCCAGGCGGGTGAGGACGCCGGAGGAGCGCGCGGTCACCACGTGCTGCTCACGGGCGACCGGGAGGGTGGCGTCCGGGTCGCCGCCCTGGGCGGAGATCATCCGGCGCCAGACGTCCATCGCGGAGCCGTCGGCGAGCGCCTTCTCGGGGTCGGCGTCCTTGAGTCCGGCGGCGTCCAGCATCTCGCGGGCGAGCGCGAGGGTGAGGTCGATGACGTCCCTGGGGCCGCCGCCCGCCAGCACCTCGACCGACTCCCGTACCTCCAGGGCGTTGCCCGCGGTGAGGCCGAGCGGGGTCGACATGTCGGTGAGCAGGGCCACCGTCCGTACGCCGCTGTCGGTGCCGAGCGCGACCATGGTGGAGGCCAGTTCGCGCGCGTCCTCGATGGTCTTCATGAATGCCCCGGAGCCGACCTTGACGTCCAGGACGAGCGCGCCGGTGCCCTCGGCGATCTTCTTGGACATGATCGAGCTGGCGATCAGCGGGATGGCCTCGACGGTGCCGGTGACATCGCGCAGCGCGTACAGCTTCTTGTCGGCGGGGGCGAGCCCGTCACCGGCGGCGCAGATGACCGCGCCGGTGGTGTCCAGGACGTCGAGCATCTCCGCGTTGGAGATGTGCGCCCGCCAGCCGGGGATGGACTCCAGCTTGTCCAGGGTGCCGCCGGTGTGGCCGAGGCCCCGGCCGCTGAGCTGCGGCACGGCCGCGCCGCAGGCGGCGACGAGGGGGGCCAGCGGCAGAGTGATCTTGTCGCCGACGCCGCCGGTGGAGTGCTTGTCGGTGGTGGGGCGGGAGAGCGCGTCGAAGTTCATCCGCTCGCCGGAGGCGATCATCGCGGCGGTCCAGCGGGCGATCTCGGTGCGGTTCATGCCGTTGAGCAGGATCGCCATGGCGAGGGCGGACATCTGCTCGTCGGCGACCTCGCCGCGGGTGTACGCGTCGATGACCCAGTCGATCTGCTCGGGGGTCAGCTCGCCTCGGTCCCGCTTGGTGCGGATGACGGAGATGGCGTCCATGGGAGTCCTTCCGGCCGGTGCGTACGCAGGGTCCTGCCGACTCTACGCGCATAGAGAGGGGGAGGGGGAGAGGGGAAAAGCGGTGGCCCTTCCACGAGGGGAAGAGCCACCGCCGGGAGTCGCGGTTCAGCCGAGATGCTGAGGGCCGAACGACTGCGGCAGCATGGCATCCAGCGTGCGTCGGCCGTCCGGCGTCTCCAGCAGGAGCTCCGGTCCGCCGAACTCGTACAGCAGCTGCCTGCACCGGCCGCACGGCACCAGGATCGCCCCGGTGCCGTCCACGCAGGTGAAGTGGGTCAGCCGGCCGCCGCCGGTGGCCTGGAGCTGGGAGACCAGACCGCACTCGGCGCAGAGCGAGAGGCCGTACGACGCGTTCTCCACGTTGCAGCCGGTGACCGTGCGGCCGTCGTCCACCCGGGCGGCCACCCCGACCGGGAAGCCCGAGTAGGGGGCGTACGCACGGGACATGGCGTCCCGTGCGGCCTCCCGCAGAGCCTCCCAGTCGGACTCGCCGAACGAGGTCACTTGCCCTCGCCCTTGCGGTACGGCATGCCGTTGGCCTTCGGCATCCGCAGCCGCTGCGCGGAGAGCGAGAGGACCAGCAGCGTGGTGACGTACGGAGCGGCGTCGACGAACTGGCTCGGAACCTGGTCGGTCAGGAAGTACCAGGTGAACAGCAGCGCCGAGATGACCGCCGCGATCGCCGCGGAGACGTACTTCTTCTTGTACAGCTGCCAGAGCACCGCGATGACCAGCAGGATCGCCAGCAGGAGCAGCATCGCGTGGACGTTCTCCGCGCCGCCGCGCAGCTTGAGGCTGTCGGTGAAGCCGAAGAGCCCGGCTCCCAGCGCCATGCCGCCCGGCATCCAGTTGCCGAAGATCATCGCGGCGAGGCCGATGTAGCCGCGGCCGCCGGTCTGGCCCTCCTGGTAGATGCCGGTGGCGACGATCGCGAGGAACGCGCCGCCGAGGCCCGCCAGACCGCCGGAGACGGTGACGGCGATGTACTTGTACTTGTACACGTTGACGCCGAGGGTCTCGGCGGCCGTGGGGCTCTCGCCGCAGGAGCGCAGCCGCAGCCCGAACGGGGTGCGCCACAGAATCCACCACGTGGCGGGGATCAGGAGCAGGGCGACGACGGTGAGCAGGGACAGGCCGGTGACGAGCCCGCCGATGATGCCCGCGAGGTCGGAGATCAGGAACCAGTGCTGTTGTTGCAGGTCCTGCATCCAGTCCGACAGCCCCGGAACCGTGATCCTGTCGATCGGGTCGATGCGCGGGGACTGCTTGGAGGAGCCGCCCTGGACGCCGTCGAAGGCGAAGTTGGAGAGGTAGCGGGTGACGCCGACGGCGAGGATGTTGATGGCCACACCGGAGACGATGTGGTTCACGCCGAAGGTGACGGTGATGACCGCGTGCAGCAGGCCGCCGAGGCAGCCGCCGAGGATGCCGAAGAGGACACCCACCCACGGGCCCCACTGGAACCCGGCCCAGGCCCCGAACCAGGTGCCGAGGATCATCATGCCTTCGAGGCCGATGTTGATGACGCCCGCGCGCTCGGCCCACAGACCGCCGAGCCCGGCGAGGCCGATCGGGACGGCGAGCGCCAGGGCGCCGCGGACCTGGCCGACCGAGGTGATGTCGTTGGCGCCGCTGATGAGGCGCACCAGCGAGACCAGGGCGAGCGCGCCCGCGATGATCAGCAGGACGACGGGCAGGGAGAGCTTGCGGCGGCCGCCCTTCAGAGGGGCGGGGCGTGCGGCGATGGTTTTGCTGGTGCTCACAGGGCCGCCTCCTTCTCGGTCGTGAGGGCGTGTCCGGCGGCGAGCTCCTCGCCGACCTTCTGCTGCTGGCGGCGGATGCCGTAACGGCGGACCAGCTCGTAGGAGACGACGACCGAGATCACGATCAGGCCCTGCATGATCGTGGCGATCTCCTTCTCGTACCCGTACTGGTCGAGCGAGGCCGAGGACTTGTCCAGGAACGCGATCAGCAGGGCGCTGAGGGCGATGCCGAGCGGGTTGTTGCGGCCCAGCAGCGCGATGGTGATGCCGGTGAAGCCGATGCCCGTGGGGAAGTCGAGGCTGTAGGTGTGGGTGTCGCCGAGCAGCGTCGGCATACCCGCCAGGCCCGCGACCGCGCCGGAGATCAGCATCGAGGTGAGGATCATCTTCTTGGCGTCCACACCGGATGCCTGGGCGGCGCTCTCACTGGCGCCGGTGGCGCGCAGGTCGAAGCCGAACCGGGTGTGGTTCAGCACGAACCAGTACAGGACGCCGCAGCCGGCGGCGACGAAGGTGAAGCCGTAGATCTCTCCGGCCAGGTCGCCCATCGGCAGCCCCGGGAACCAGCCGGACTCCGCGATCTCACCGGTGGTGAGGTTGTTGGAGCCGGGCGGCTGCTCACCGAAGTTCTTCGGCAGGATCAGCCAGGCGACCAGCGCGGTGGCGATCGAGTTGAGCATGATCGTCGAGACGACCTCGCTCACCCCGCGGGTGGTCTTGAGGAAGCCCGCGATGCCGGCCCAGAACGCGCCCACGAGCATCGCGACGATCACGATCAGCGCGATGTGCAGCGGCCCCGGCAGGGTGACGCTCGCGCCGACCAGTGCGGCCACCATGGCGGCGAGGCGGTACTGCCCGTCGACGCCGATGTTGAACAGGTTCATCCGGAAGCCGACGGCCACCGCGAGTGCGGCGAGGTAGTACGTACCGGCCTGGTTGACGATCAGGACCTGCACGTCGGCGTAGCTGGCCGACTCGAACATGATCCGGTACGGCTCGAAGGGGTTCTGCCCGGACGCGAGCAGCACCACGGTCGTCAGCACGAGGGCGACGACCAGGGCGAGCACCGGGCCGGCGAAGCCCAGGATCAGCCGGTCCTTGTCGAATTTCTTCATCGGGCCTCGTCCTCCGGGCTTTCGAGGTGACCGGTGGCGGCACCGGTCATGGCCGTGCCCAGTTCCTCCGGGGTGATGGTGGCCGGGTCGGCGTCGGCGACCAGTCGGCCGCGGTACATGACGCGCAGCGTGTCGGAGAGCCCGATCAGCTCGTCCAGGTCGGCCGAGATCAGCAGGACGGCGAGTCCTTCGCGGCGGGCCTCGCGGATCTGGTCCCAGATCTGGGCCTGCGCGCCGACGTCCACACCGCGGGTGGGGTGGGCGGCGATCAGGAACTTGGGTGCGTGGCTCATCTCGCGGCCGACGATCAGCTTCTGCTGGTTGCCGCCGGAGAGCGAGGCCGCGGTGACGTCGATGCCGGGGGTGCGCACGTCGTACTCGCGCACGATGCGCTCGGTGTCGGTGCGGGCGGCCTTGTTGTCCAGCAGCCAGCCCCGGCTGTTGGGCTTCTCGGTGACGTGGCCGAGGATGCGGTTCTCCCACAGCGGGGCGTTCAGCAGGACGCCGTGGCGGTGGCGGTCCTCGGGGATGTACCCGATACCGGCCTCGCGCCGCTTGCGGGTGGGGGCGTGCGAGATGTCGTCCGTGTCGAGGGTGATCACCCCGGCGTCCGGGTCGCGCATGCCGATCAGGGCCTCGATGAGCTCGGTCTGGCCGTTGCCCTCGACACCGGCGATCCCGAGGACCTCGCCCTGGTGGATGGTGAAGTCGATGCCCGCGAGCACGTCGCGGACGGTGCCGTCGGGGTCGGTGACGGTGAGCGCGAGGTCCCGCACGCGCAGCATCGGCACGTCGGTGACGGTGGACTCACGGGTCTCCGGCGAGGGCAGCTCGCTGCCCACCATCAGCTCGGCGAGCTGCTTGGTCGTGGTGGTGGCCGGGTCGGCGGTGCCCACCGTCGTACCGCGGCGGATCACCGTGATCTCGTCGGCGACCGAGAGCACCTCGCCCAGCTTGTGCGAGATGAAGATGACGGTGAGGCCCTCGGCCTTGAGCTCGCGCAGGTTGGCGAAGAGCGCGTCGACCTCCTGCGGCACGAGGACCGCGGTCGGCTCGTCCAGGATCAGGATGCGGGCGCCGCGGTAGAGGACCTTGAGGATCTCCACGCGCTGCCGGTCGGCGACCCCGAGGTCCTCCACGAGCGCGTCGGGCCGGATGCCGAGCCCGTACGCGTCGGAGATCTCCTTGATCTTCTTACGGGCGCCGGCACCGATGCCGTACAGCTGCTCGCCGCCGAGGACGACGTTCTCCAGGACGGTGAAGTTGTCGGCGAGCATGAAGTGCTGGTGCACCATGCCGATGCCGCGCTCGATGGCGTCGCCCGGGTTGGAGAACGAGACCTGCTCGCCGTCGATCGCGATGGTGCCCTCGTCCGGCTTCTGCATGCCGTAGAGGATCTTCATCAGGGTGGACTTGCCGGCACCGTTCTCACCGACGAGGGCGTGGACGGTGCCCTTGCCGATGGTGATGTCGATGTCGTGGTTGGCGACGACGCCGGGGAAGCGCTTGGTGATGCCGTGCAGTTCTACGGCAGGGGGGCTGCTGGACGCGTTGATGACGCACTCTCCTTGGCCGGACAGGAGCGGGGGCGGAGGGGCTGATGGGGCTGAGGGGCTGTCGGAGGCCCCCTGGGGGCGGGGGTGAAGTTATCGCGCCGGAGAGCTGTCTACACGCGTAGCGCTGCCGAATCGTGAAACACGGGTGCACATCGCGGCCCGGACGCGGGTTCGGGCCGGGTGGGAGAGCGCTGCGAGAGGCGGATCTTCTTCGGGTGTCGGGTTCCGCGCGGGTCGCCGCGGAGGTTTCGGTGAAACCCCCGGACGGCGGAAGCGGAGGCGGGCCGGTCCGCGGCCCTGCCCGTGCGCCGCGGCGGCGGAAGCCGAGCGGTGTACGGGCAGGGCCTGGGAAACCGGCCGGGGTGACGGCGCGGGGGCCGTCGGGACCCGAGGCCCTGGCTGGGCCGTCGGGCTCAGGGGGTGCCGGGCACCCCCTGGCGCCTTACGGAGCGGACTTGACGGTGATCTTGCCGTCGATGATGTCCTGCTTGGCCTTGTCCACGGCGGCGATGACGTCCTTCATCTCGGCGAAGGCCGGGTTGGACATCGACAGGGCGACCCCGTTCTTGTCCAGGCCGTAGCGGATCTCACCCGTCTGCGGCTTGCCGTCCTGGACCGACTTGATCAGGTTGAAGACCGCGTCCTCGATGTCCTTCGTGACCGAGGTCAGGATGGACTCCTTGTAGGGCGCGAGACCCTTCTGCTGGTACTGGTCGGAGTCGACGCCGATGTTCCACTTGCCCGCCTTGGAGACGGCCTCGATGGCACCGGAACCGGCCAGACCGGCGGCCGAGTAGATCACGTCGGCCTTCTTGTCGAGCTGGCCCTGTGCGGCGGCCTTGCCGAGGTCGGGCTTGGAGAAGCCACCGAAGTCCGGCGGCTGCGTCAGGTACTGCGGAAGCACGTTGACCGAGGCGTCGGTGTCCTTGACGCCCTGGACGAAGCCCGCCTCGAACTTCTTGATCAGCGGGGTCTCGACACCGCCGATGAAGCCGACCGTCTTCGACTCGGTGACCTTGGCGGCGGCGACGCCGGCGAGGTAGGAGCCCTGCTCCTCGTTGAAGACGATGTTGGCGATGTTGTCGCCGGTGACCGAGGCGTCGTCGATGATGCCGAAAGTGGTCTTCGGGAACTTCGGCGCGACCTTCTTGATGGCGGGCGCGTAGGCGAAGCCGACACCGATCACGGGGTTGTTGCCGGAGCGGGCCAGCTCGGTGAGGCGCTGGACCTTGTCCGCGTCTCCCTCGCCGTCGGAGGGCTCGGCCTCGCTGCCCTGGACGTCGAGGTCCTTCTCGGCCTTTTCGAGTCCGGCGTAGGCGGCGTCGTTGAACGACTGGTCGCCACGGCCACCGATGTCGTACGCAATGGCGGCCTTGTCGCCGTCGGAGTCGGAACCGGCGTCCGACGAACTTCCGCCACACGCGGTGACGCTGAGGGCGAGCGCCGCGGACGCAACGCCCGCGGTGGCAATCCTGGTGATCCGGCGCAAGGGAAGGCTCCTTCAAACCTGACCGAAGCGCCTCTTCCGGCGCTGGTTTCGCCGCGATCGTAACGCGCGTAGATGTCAGATAAGAGCACGTACGGAAGCCGTTATCGGATCGTCGCGAACAGAAGGCGTCCACAAGCTGTCCCCGGAGTCCACGAACGGACCACGAAGACTGCGTCAACGCTGCGCCAACGGCTGCTATCGGTTGCTGTCGAGCAGTGCGGCGGCCGTGAACAGCTCGACGCCCACGGTGATGGCCTCTTCGTCCACGTCGAAGTTGCCGCGGTGCAGGTCGAGCCCGCGCGTGTCGCCCGGGGTGCGGACGCCGAGGCGGGCCATCGCGCCCGGCACCCGCTCCAGGTACCAGGAGAAGTCCTCGCCGCCGAGGCTCTGCTCGGTGTCCTCGATCGCATGCGATCCGCGGCGCTCGGTCATCGCGGCGTCGAGCAGGCCGATGCTCTCGGCGTCGTTCACCACGGGCGGCACCCCGCGCACGTAATTGATCACGGTCTTGGCCCGATGCATTCCGGCCACCTCGTCGATGGCGGCGTGCACCAGGTCGGGGGCCTCGCGCCAGGCGTCCAGATTCAGGCAGCGGACGGTACCGGACAGCTCGGCGTGCTGCGGGATGACATTGGGCGCGTGCCCGGTCTCCAGCCGCCCCCAGGTCAGCGCGAGCCCGGCGCGGGCGTCGACCCGGCGGGCGAGCAGCGCGGGCACGTCGACGGCGATCCGGGCGGCGGCGGTGACCAGGTCGGTGGTCAGATGCGGCCGGGCGGTGTGCCCGCCGGGCCCGTCGAGCGCGATCTCCAGCCGGTCGCAGGCGGAGGTGATGGCCCCGATCCGCAGCCCGATCCGCCCGACGTCGACCTTCGGGTCGCAGTGCACCCCGATGATCCGCCCGACGCCCTCCAGCACCCCGGACTCGATCGCGTCGACCGCACCGCCGGGCAGGACCTCCTCGGCCGGCTGGAAGATCAGCCTCACGGCGCTGGGCAGCAGCCCCTGCCGGTCCAGCCCGGCGAGCACGAGCCCCGCCCCGAGCACGGCGGTGGTGTGCACGTCGTGCCCGCAGGCGTGCGCCCGGTCCGGCACGGTGGACCGGTAGGGGACGCCGGCCTTGGTGTCCGGGATCGGCAACGCGTCGATGTCCGCCCGCAACGCCAGCATGGGCGTCACGCCGTCCCACTCCCCCACGTCACACATGAGCCCGGTCCCCACGGCGAGCACCCGCGGCCTCAGCCCGGCCTTCTCCAGCCGGTCCTTGATGGCCGCGGTGGTACGGAACTCCTGGTTGCCGAGCTCGGGGTGCATGTGCAGATCCCGGCGGAAGGCGATCAGCTCGGCCCGAAGCTCGTCCGGGAGCCGCCCCGGCAGGCCGCCTCCCCCCGGCTGCTCGGCGTCGGGCAGGTCGTGGAGGCGGGAGGCGCGGGACTTCAACTGGTTCACCTTATGAAGCGTAGGCCCCTTGCCCCTTCAACTGGCCACAGATCAACAAAACTTCAGCCGCACAGGCGAACAAAGTTCAGGGGAGGACGTGTGACGCTGGGCGGTTGCGGGTATACCGGGTAGTTTCCACGACGGGCTTGAACCGCAAGAGCGGGGCGTACCCACCCGGGTGGCGTGGACACGCCTCGCTCCGCCTGCACCGCCTGGGGAGTTCCAGGAATTCCGAATGATCGTCAAGCGACGCCTCACGCCGCCGGGGCGACGACGGTGACGGTGGACTCGTCTCCGCCGGCGAGGTGCACGTCCACCGTGAGGTCCAGTGCGCGGGCCAGGCGCATGATGACCGCGCTGGACGGCAGCTCGGTGGCTGTCTCGGTGCCTTCGATGTCGACCGTAGCGATCGCAGCCACTCCGGCGTCGCACACCCCCCACGGGCCTTGGCCCCGACCACAGATCGTTGACCCGCTCGCCCTCGTCTCGGGGCTCGGCGGTGGTCCTCGGGGCACCGTGGGTGCCGTCGGATTCCTGGTGCACGGCCCGTATTCGGACGGCGAGCCGGGCGTCGGCCGCCTGCCGTGCGACCGACCTGATCGTCGCTCCAGGCCGCGACTCGCTACAACGCGACCGCATCTGCCTTGAACTCCGGCGGACAGTGCTTCATGACCACGGGACGTCCGTTCTCCTGGACTCAAGATCCAAGTGTCTCGAAATGTCCGAGATCCGGGGTCGAGGCCCGTGGGTCACCTCACCCGAAGCCCCCTCACATCACCACCGACGGCAGTCGCTGCACCCCCCGAGCCGTCTCCGTGACCCCGCTCAGGAACCCCTGGGCGCGGGGTGAGGCCGTGGCGCGGAGCCATTCCGGGGCGATGTCGCAGACCGCTACCCGGACGCCGGTGCCGGTCAGGGCGAGGGGGAGGGTGTGGACGACCGTGGAGGGGAAGCTGACGATCGTGCGGCCGATGGGGCCTCGGCGGGCGATGAGTTCCAGGGGGAGGTCCGGGCGGACTATCTCCAGGCCGGTGGCCGCCTCCAGGGCGTGGAGCTTTTCGGCGGACTCGCGGCGGTGGGCGAAGTAGCGGGTCGCGCCGTGGGTGCGGGCCAGGGCCGTGACCGCTTCCTGGTACGGGACGGGGTCGACGACGCCCGTTTCGACCAGGGAGGTGCCGACCAGGTCCGCGCCCTTGCCGATGCTGGGCGGGCCGAAGCGGGCGCGGGTCCAGGCGAAGGTGTTGGCAGTGACCGCGATGCCGGGCGGAGCCTCGACCGGCATCGCGGTGAACACCTCGACCGTGTGGTTCGCCGACGGGGTGAAGCGGCGGCGGGCGGTGGCGGTGACCGGGGCCAGGAGCAGTTCGCGGGGGCCCGTGCGGCCGCGGCGGTGCCAGCGGGTCAGGCGCTCGCCGCAGGCCAGTTGGGCGACGAACTCCATGGTCGCCGTGCCGTCGTCGACCACCGTGAGGCGGTCGGCCCGGACCAGGGTCAGCAGGAGCTGGACGTAGCGGGAGAACGGGTCGCCGATGACGATGTGGTCCGCGCGTCTGACCAGGCCGGTCAGGGCGCGCAGGGCCTTCAGGGGGGCGCCGGACTCGCCGCGCGCCTCCTGCCAGCGGACCGTGATGCCCTCGTCGCGGGCCAGCTCCGCCATCCGGCGCAGCTGACCGCGCGACATCGGGTCGACCGGGGGGAGCACGACGACCGTGGTGGCGGTCGGGTCGTCTCCCCCCTGGGTGTGAACCCACTCCAGGACGTTCAGGAGCTGGACCGGGCTCTCGACGAAGGCGAGGTTCACCGGTCGGCGCTCAGACCGCGACCGGCTCGGGGGCCGACGCGTTCTCGGCCTCGGCGACGACGCCCGCGACGCGGCGGAGCTTCTTCATCGGGCCGAGCTCGGACTCGTACACCTTCTTGACGCCGTCACCGAGGGAGGCCTCGATGGTGCGGATGTCGCGGACCAGGCGGGTCAGGCCCTGCGGCTCGACGGAGGCGGCCTGGTCGGAGCCCCACATGGCGCGGTCCAGGGTGATGTGGCGCTCGACGAACGTGGCGCCGAGCGCGACGGCGGCCAGCGTGGTCTGGAGGCCCGTCTCGTGGCCGCTGTAGCCGATCGGGACGTTGGGGTACTCCTGCTGGAGGGTGTTGATGACGCGGAGGTTCAGCTCCTCGGCCTTCGCCGGGTACGTCGAAGTGGCGTGGCAGAGCAGGATGTTGTCGCTGCCCAGAACCTCGACCGCGTGGCGGATCTGCTTCGGCGTCGACATGCCGGTGGAGAGGATCACCGTGCGGCCGGTGGCGCGCAGGGCGCGCAGCAGCTCGTCGTCGGTGAGGGAGGCGGAGGCCACCTTGTGGGCGGGGACGTCGAACTTCTCCAGGAACGCGACGGCCTCGGTGTCCCACGGGGAGGCGAACCAGTCGATGCCGCGCTTGGCGCAGTGCTCGGAGATGGCCTGGTACTCGGCCTCGCCGAACTCCACGCGGTGGCGGTAGTCGATGTACGTCATCCGGCCCCAGGGGGTGTCGCGCTCGATGTCCCACTGGTCGCGCGGGGTGCAGATCTCCGGGGTGCGCTTCTGGAACTTGACGGCGTCGCAGCCCGCCTCGGCGGCCGCGTCGATCAGCGCGATGGCGTTGTCGAGGTCGCCGTTGTGGTTGATGCCGATCTCACCCGTGATGTAGACGGGGTTGCCGGGGCCGGCGGTGCGGGTGCCGAACGTGCGCAGGCGGGAGGTGCTCATGGTGGTGCTTCCTTACTTGGTGGGGACGGCAGGGGTGTCGGGGTGTGTAGTCGTGGTGAGGGTGGGACCCAGGAGCCAGGCCGCGATCTCGCGGATGGCGCCGTAGCCGCCGGGGGTGGTCGTGACGGCACGCGCGGCGGCGCGTACCGAGTCGTGGGCGCTCGCGACGGCGACGGGCCAGCCGGCGAGCGAGAAGCAGCCCAGGTCGTTGACGTCGTTGCCGACGTAGAGGACCCGGTCGGGGGCGATGGCGTGCTCGTCGCACCACCGCTTCAGCGCCTCGTCCTTGCGGTCGATGCCGTGCAGGACGGGGACCTGGAGCTTGCGGGCGCGGGCGGCGACGACCGGGTTCTGTTCGGTGGAGAGGATCAGGAGGGGGACCCCGGCCTTGCGCAGGGCGGCGATTCCCAGTCCGTCGCCCCGGTGGACGGCGACGGTCTCGCGGCCCTCGGAGTCGACCATGACCCGGTCGTCGGTCTGGGTGCCGTCGAAGTCCAGGACGACCGCGTCCACGTCCGCCCGGGTGGGCAGCGGCGCGGGGTCCAGGAGCGGGGCGAGCGCGCGGGCGCGGGCCAGGTCGTGCGGGTCGTCGATCTCCAGCACCCGGGCCGGGTCGGTGGGGACCAGGGCGGTGTGGCCGAAGAAGCGGTGGCGGTGGGTACGGAAGCCCGCCGCGTCCATGGCGTAGGCCGCGCCGGTCTCCAGGTAGTCCTGGGGGCGGTCCTGGCGGCGGGGGCGTACGGACTTGTCGTGGTTGACGCCGTACGTGCCCTCCTCGACCGCGTGCCCGTCGCGCCAGACGAACCCGTGGAACGTGGCGACGGTGACCGCTGTGTCCGCCCCCTCGTGGACGACGGCCCTGGCCACCCCGTCGATGTCCTCGCGGGAGACGAAGGGGCTGGTGCACTGGACGAGCAGGACCACGTCGACGGTGCGGGCCCGCTCGGCCTCGTACACGTCCAGCGCGTGCAGCACGGCCGCCTCGCTGGTGGCGGTGTCGCCCGCGATCGCCGCGGGGCGCTCCACGCAGTGCAGCCGGTGGGCCGCGCCCAGATGGGCGGCGGCACTGCGGGCGGCCTCGGCGATGGCCCCGTCGTCGGTGGTGACGACGACGTCGGTGACCTCGGGCGCGCCGAGCGCGGCGCGTACGGCGCGGGCGACCAGGGGGACGCCGCCGACCTCGGCGAGGTTCTTGGCGGGGACGCCCTTGGATCCGCCTCGGGCGGGGATCACGGCGAGGACGGTCGGGGGCATGGCGGCTCCTGATGAGGTGGTCACGGTTCGCCCGGCGGATCGGTTCACGGGTGCGGAAGCGGGGCCTCCGGTCGGCGCGGTCACAGGTCCCCCATCCGCCGGATCACCGGCGCGACGCGCTGCACGCCGTGGCGGTACGCCCCCCGCGCCGCGTTGCGTACGGTCTCGCGCACCGCGCCCCGCACCCGGCCGCTCTCCCGCGGTGCGGCCGCGCCGGGCAGGGGCGTGCCGTCGGGGGCCAGGTGGTGGCGGGCGAGGATGCCGGGGAGGTAGCCGGGGGCGGTGGCGGGGGTGTAGTAGGGGGCCAGAGGCGGGAGTTGCCCCTCGTCCAGCAGGGCGGTGACCTTGGCGCGGGCGCTGTCGTAGGCCGTGCCGTACGAGCCGTCGGCGGCGACGCCCTGGCCGGCCAGCCACTGGCCGTCGGGGCGCGGGCGGAACCCGCCGTCGAGCCGGTCCCAGGAGGTGAGGAGCCCGGAGCCGACGAAGTGGTGGTTGCCGAGGGGTTCGCGTACGCCGAGGTCGGTGAGGATCGCGGTCGGGATGCGGCGGTGCAGGGACTCCAGGGCGGCGGTGGAGGACACGGTGACCAGGAGGTCGGTGCGGTCCAGGACTTCGCCCATGTGCCCGTACACCAGGCGGAAGTTGGGCGGCAGACCGCCGGGCAGCCGCTGCGCGAGGCGCTGGTAGGGCAGCTCCTCGATGTGCGTGGTGTGCTCGCCGGGCTTGGAGCGGAGCTTGAGCAGCACCTCGCGGCGGGGATGCAGCCGGGCGTGCTCGACGAGCCGGCGGAGCAGATACGTACGGTCGGCGCGGGAGGCCGGTACGGAGGGCTGGGCGGCGAACACCACGGTGTCGCGGCCCTCTTCGGGGCGGTACGGGGCTCCGCCGAGGAAGGGGAGCGCCGCCTCCGTGACGGCCGAGGCGTCGGCGCCGACTCCTTCGTACACCGCGCGGAAACGCTCCGCGTCGTGGCGGGAGTTGGCGAGGACGACGTCGGCGCCGTGGCGGAGCAGGAGGCCGTCGGTGAGCTTCTCGTAGACGACGCCCACATATCCGGTGACGATGGCGGGGCGGCGCGCGAGGTCCAGCGCCGCCAGTCCGTGCAGCATCGCCTGGACGCCGCCGCCGACGAGGGCGAGGACGACGAGGTCGAACCCCTCGTCGCGCACCGCGTGCAGGAACTCCACCGCGGTGACCTCACGGACCCGCTCCGCGTCGATCCCGACCTCGCCGACCTCCGCGAGCTGACGGGGCGTCGGGGTGGCCCGGCCGCGCAGCAGCAGCCCGCTGACCTCGACGGGTCGTGCGCCGCTCCCGTCCGTCCCGGCGGTCAGGCGGCGCGCGGTGAGCGCGCCCCATTTCCACCGGGTGTCGGAGTCGGCGAGAACGGCGACCCGCAGCGCCGGTCGGGGAGCGGCGGGGGCTTCGGCCGGTTCGGCCTCATGGCTGGTACGTGGGGGCACGTCCTAGAAGTTAGGAAGGCATTCCGATGCGCGGCCCAACGTGACGGCAACAGATGGTTAACAGCGAGCCGACTATTGGGGATTCGGTGGTGCGGCGGGGTCAACTGCCTTCCCATTCGGTTCGATTCATTGTTCGGACATTCACCGTTCACCCGCAGTACCCCCCCGGGACAAGGAAATTGCCAGGTCTGCATCTAGCGTGATGCGGGTGGTTAAGCTCTCCGTCATCGTGCCGTTCTTCAACGTGCAGACATACGCGCCCGACACCCTCAGAAGCCTGCGGGCCAACGCCCGGGAGGACTTCGAGTTCATCCTCGTCGACGACTGTTCGACCGACGGGACGGCAGATGTTCTCCATCGTGCGGGGAAGGACATTCCCGGCGCGAAGGTGGTCGTCCACCAGCGCAACGGCGGGTTGGCCACGGCCAGGAACACCGGCCTCGACGCGGCGAGCGGGGAGTATCTGACGTTCCTCGACGGGGACGACTGGCTGGCTCCCGGCTACTTCGAGCAGCTGGTCGCCGCGGCCGAGCGGCTGGACTGCGACTTCGTGCGCACCGACCATGTACAGGTGACCGGCCGCACTCGGACGGTCCACCGGGTTCCGCACGGCCTGCGAAACGCGGTGCTGAGCCCCCGTTCGGTCATCCTTCCGGCCGACCGCACCACCTCGGTGGACTATCCGTACGCCTGGGCCGGTATTTACCACCGGCGCCTTCTCGACCGGGGCCTCCTGCATTTCACCGACGGCCTGCGCACCGCCGAGGACCGGCCGTGGATCTGGCGGCTGCACCGCGAGGCGGACAGTTTCGCCGCGGTCGGGCTGCTCGGGGTCTTCTACCGTCGGGGGGTGGCCTCCTCGCTCACCCAGATCGGCGATGTCCGGCAGCTCGATTTCATCCGGGCATTCGACCAGGTCATCGACGAGACGTCACAGGATCGCGACGCGGATATTCTGCTGCCCAAGGCCATTCGCACCTACTGCGCGGTCATGGCTCATCATCTGGGTTCCATCGAGCGGTTCGAACCGGCCGTGGCACGGAAGCTGCGCTCCATGAGCTCTGTGGCGCTGCGCAGGCTTCCGAGCGACCTCCTCGACGAGACCCTCCGTTCCCTGGGCGACCGCCGCGCCACCCTGCTGCGCCGGGTGCGCCGCCGCCCCGGCGGCGCCGATCCGGCGTCCGTCACCACACCTGCCGCCGCCACCGGAGCACGTACCTGATGTCTGCCATCCGTTCCACCCAGCTCTTCTTCGCGGCCTCCCAGTACGCCGCCGCCACGGTGACCGCAGCGATCCGGGCAGGACAGTTCGGCCCGCGCACCGAACACCGTCGGCTGCTGATCGTCAGCGACACCTCTCCCGCCCCCGAGGTCGGCACGCCGCTCGACCGGATGGCGGGATTCGCCTCCCTGCGGCCGGAGTTCGACGGGGTCCACTCGTGGAACGAGTTCATCAAGCCCTTCCACCCGGCCGGCTGGTTCCCGCGCGAGCAGGACACTCTGCTCTGGGAGCGGTATCTGCGCCTGGCCTGGGAGCTGGGCGACGGGCCGGTGGAGATCGCCTGCGAGTCCATCCAGGCCAACCCGTCCAGCGCCGCGGCCAAGATCTTCGGGGAGAGCCCTGTCCATCTCTACGCGGACGGCCTGATGAGTTACGGTCCCACCCGCAGCAAGATCGATCCGCTGATCGGCACCCGGGTTCAGCGGCTCCTCCACCTCGACCTGGTGCCGGGGCTGCGGCCGCTGCTGATGACCGAGTTCGACGTCGAGCCGGAGGTCGTGCCGACGCTCGAATTCCTGAAGGTGCTCGGCGAACTGGCGGAATCAGCGGCCGAGTTCACCGCGCCGCCCGACTCACCGGCACTGCTGCTCGGCCAGTATCTCTCCGCTATCGACGTCCTGACCGCGGACGAGGAGCAGGAGCTCCATCTGCGGATGCTGCGCGGCACGGTCGCCCTGGGCCACACCCGTGTGGTCTTCAAGCCGCACCCCGCCGCCCCCGTGAGCTGGTCGCGCGCCCTGGAGCAGGAGGCCGAGCTGCTCGGCGCCGAACTCACCGTCCTGGACAGCCCGGTGATCGCCGAGGTGGTGTACGAGCGGACGCGCCCGGCGCTGGTCGTCGGGGCGTTCTCCACCGCGCTGCTCACTGCGGCCACGTTCTACGGAATTCCCGTCGCCCGCATCGGTACCGAGGCGCTACTGGACGCACTGACCCCGTACCAGAACAGCAACCGGATCCCGGTCACCATCGTCGACGCCCTGCTGCCTTGCCTGGAGGACCGGGAGGCGGTCACCTCGTGGCGCCTACCGAGCGAAGAGCAGGTGCGGGAGGAGCTCTCGGGGCTGGTCACAGCGGTCGGCTTCGCCATGCAGCCGCAGATCTACCCGGGCCTGCGGGCCGCCGCAGAGGAGTACCTCGCCGCGCATCCGGCCCCGGCCTCGTCCCCGTACTTCCGGCGCCGCCGCCTCACCTCGCTCGCACTGCCGGGGGCCCTTCCGGGGCAGCTCGACTTCATCCCGCGCAATGCGACGGTCCGCAGAATCGCCCGGCAGGCTGTCGCCTGGAAGCGGGGCGCGGGCCGACGGCTCCCCGGGGTCCGCAGCACGGGCGGCTGACGGCGCTCGGGGGGAATAGACGTGACACGTATGCGGACGAGTGCGCCGAGGGTCGGTCGCCGAGCCCTGGGGGCAGTCGCCCGCGCGCCTCTTCCCGACCGTGTCGTCGTTCTCGACGTACGGCAGCCCGGGAGTGCGGCTCCTCTTCGTCATCAGCGGCTTCGTCATCTGCATGAGCAGCTGGGGCCATCCCGTCGGTGACTTCTTCCGTCCCCGGGTGGCACGGCTCCACCCGGCGTACCGGGCGGCGATCGCCGTCGCCGCGGCGCGGCGGTCGTACTGCCCGTCGTGGTGCAGCCGCTGCGCCTGGAGGAACTGTTGGTCAACCTGACCATGCTCCAGCAGCCGATGGGCGTGGGCCGGGTGCTCGGCGTGTGCTGAACGCTCCGGGTGGAGCTGCGCTCAGACGCTGCTGAGCGAGAGCTTCGCCGCGAACCCGAGGAAGAGCACTCCGGCCGCCGATGTGGCCCCCGCCGACAGGCGCTTGCGGCGGCGGAATACGGCGGCGAGGCGGGTGCCGCCGAAGATCAGCACCGAGAGGTACAGGAAGCTGGCCAGCTGGAGCAGCGTCCCCAGCACCAGGAACGACAGGGCCGGGTAGGCGTAGCCGGGGTCGACGAACTGCACGAAGAACGAGATCAGGAACAGGATCGCCTTCGGGTTGACCAGGCTGACCAACAGCGCCCGGCGGTAGGGGTTCTCCACCGAGGCCTCCGGCGCGGACTCCTCGGCCGTCTCCATCAGCTCGGCGGTGCGCCGGTGCCGCTCGCGCCACAGGGACGCCGCCGCCCTCAGCATCCCGATCGCCATCCAGGTCAGATAGCCCGCACCCGCGTACTTGACGATCGCGAAGAGCAGGGGCGTGGTCTGGAGCAGGGACGCGGCTCCCAGCGCGGAGAGCGTCATCAGGACGGTGTCCCCGGTCCAGACGCCCGCGGCGGCTCGGTAGCCGGTACGTATGCCGCGCCGGGCGGCGACGGAGAGCACGTAGAGCGAGTTCGGCCCCGGCAGGAGGACGATCAGCGCAAGGCCGGCGAGATAGGTCGGAAGATCGGTGACACCCAGCATGGACGGAGTCTCGCACGTTCCCGCGCGACTCCGTCCAGCAGTTTCACCGAGCGACATCCGCCGTGCGGTGGCGGGCGAGGGGGGGGCAGTCCGTCGGCCGTCGTCACCGTCGGCCGTCGTCGCCGTCAGTCCTCGTCGTCGTCCGTCAGTTCTCGTCACCGTCCGTCAGTCCGCGTCGCCGTCCAGCAGACGGTCCACGGAGAGCTTCATCTCCACGCAATGCCCGGGTCGCGAACGTGCGAGCCGGCCAGCCGCTTCGCCGTGAGTTGATCCAGGGCGCCGGACATTCAGCGAGAGATCGCCCCGGCGGGGTGGCTCCCCCCGAGGGGCTGGACGCCACGCCCCCGGCATGCGCAGGATTCGACCACGGGGTCGGGCGGGCATCCGTCCGGTGAGGCTCCGGACGATCGCGTGAGCCAGGGGCCGGAGGGCCGGGGTGGCGGAGATGGCAGGGGGGACGGGGATGACCGGGATGACGGGCAGATACATGGGCGCGAGCGGTGACGTGCGCCGAGGTGCGATACCCCGGGCGCGGGTCGCAGCCGCCTCCGCGCTCGTGGTGGCCACCGTCGCGACCGGCTGCGGACCCGGCGCCGCGGCCGGGGCGTCGGATGCTCCGCCGCCGGTACGGGCCACGCAGGCCGCCGCGCCTCCCTCGCCCACGAACTCGCCCACCGCCTCCCCCACCGCCTCCGACGCCAAGCCGCGCACCGCACCGCCCCGAAGCCCGTCGGCGTCCTCCACAGCACCGGCCCCGCCGACCGCCCGGCCCGCCCCGGAGCCGAGCACCGCCGCGCCGCCGCGCGTCCTGATGCGCATCGGGTCCGAGGGCGGCCAGGTGCGGGAACTCCAGGCGCGGCTGCGCGAGATCGGCCACTTCGGGCGTAACCCCACCGGCTACTACGGCACCATCACCGCCGACGCCGTACGGTCCTTCCAGGACAAGCGGAGGCTGCCGGCCACCGGCAGCGCCGACGTGGTCACCTGGCAGCGGCTGCTGGCCATGAGCCGGGTGCCGACGGCCGCCGAGCTGAACCCGCCGACCGAGCGGCCGGTGGCCGCGCCGGACGAACGGTGTCTGAAGGGGCGGGTCCTCTGCATCAGCAAGACGAGCCGGACCCTGGCGTGGATGATCGACGGCAAGGTCGTCTCCGCGATGGACGTCCGCTTCGGCTCGCAGTACACGCCCACCCGTGAGGGCACGTTCTCGGTGTTCTGGAAGTCCCGGGACCATGTGTCGACGCTCTACGACACGCCCATGCCGTACGCCCTGTTCTTCAGCGGCGGTCAGGCCGTGCACTACTCCGCCGACTTCGCGGCCAACGGCTACGGCGGTGCCTCGCACGGCTGTGTGAACGTCCGCGACAAACAGAAGGTCGCGGCCCTCTTCGACCAGGTGAAGAACGGCGACAAGGTCGTCGTCTACTGGTGACGGCAAGAGGAGGCGAAGGAGAGGGCGCGGGCGGGACCGGGGGAACGAGTCCCGCCCGCGCCGATGCGCTGAGCCGAAGGTACGGGGGGAACCCCGGCTCGTCGCGCTGCCGATGACCAGTCGGCTCACTCTGTACTGCGCCCGGCAGCCGAAAAACGTCACACCTGGTCGCGATGAGCCTCTATACGGAGGGAAAATGCCAGGTCAGCGGGTTGGTGCGGCCGTCGCGGCGGAGCTCGGCGGAGTCAGGGGCACCAGCGGAATGACTGCGTTCGCGCCGATCCGGTCCCCGGGGACGGTGACGGAGCGCGGCACGGGGTGGAAGGAGACGGGCGGCAGCGAATCGCCGTCCCCGTCGCCCTTACCGGGGCCCGGCCCGTCCTGGTCGCCGTCACCGCCGGAGCCGCCCGACCCGCCGCCTCCACCGTTTCCGCCGCCCCCGCCGAGCAGGCGGTCGCAGAATCGCTCCAGATTCCGCTCGCCCTTCGCCAGTTCGATCAGCCGACGGCGGCTCCGGTCGTCCAGGGTGCCTTCGTGGAAGGCCTCGCACGCCTTGACGGACTTCCGGTACCAGTTCCCCGACGCGTCGTCCGGGCGGTCCGGGCGTTCGTCGCCGCCGGGGGTGCCCCCGGAGCCCTCCTCGCGGCCGGGGTTGGCAGGCCGTTCCCGGCCGCCCGTACGGTCGCCGCCGCGCTCCGGTCCGGTGCCGCCGCCGCTGGGGCCGCCGGGCTCCTCCTCGGGCCCGGCGGACTCCCGGGTCGCGGGCGACGAGGACGTCTCCGGGGCGTCGGGCGGGGACGGGTCGGCCGGGGACGACGGGTCCTCGGCGGGCCGGTCGGACGTCAGCGGCTCGGGGGTGGCGGCAGCCGATACGGAGGTGGCGGGCGCGGGCGAGCCCTGCCCGCCGAAGGAACCGGCGAGCACGCCCGTACCGGCGGCGACCGCCACCCCGCCGAGCGTGAATCCCGCGAGCGAGACGGCCAGGCCGAAGCGGACCGGCCGGCTCCAGCGCGGGCGGCGGGCCGGGGGCGCGGGGGCCGGGCCGATGTGGACGGAGTGCAGCATTCCGGGCCGTCCGGGGACGGCGGAACCGGCGCTGCGACCGGCCAGGCGGTCGGCGCCGTCGCCGTGCGCAGCCTGCCGGAACGCGGCGAGCACCGCGTCCTCGCCGGGGAGCGCACCGCCGGAGGGGTGCCGGCCGTCACGGGCCGCGCCGAGTGCTTCGGCGAGCCGGAGGGCGTCGTTGCGGGCCTGGTCGCCGACGGGGACGACAGGTTCGCCGCGGAGCAGTTTCTCCGCCGCGTCCTTGTCAAGCCACTCGTAGTACTCGTCGGCCATCACATGTCCTTCTGCGTCCACGGCCGCGAATGCGTCACACCGGGAGTGATCCCGGCGGCCGCCGCCGGACCACCCCGGCCGGGCCGCTGCGCGGGTACGGCACCGAGCCCCGCACCGTCGGCGGCGTCCGGACCCGCGTCGCTTCCGGCGCCCTGCACGGGGGCTGAACCGGGGCCCGAAGCCAGGGCGGGGATGCCCTCCGGGATGCCTTCCAGGGCCAGGGCCGGGGCGGCATCCGAATCCGTGCCCGGGTTCGGGTCCGGGTCCGGGGCCGGTGACGCTGCCGGAGCGGGTGCCGGGGTATCGCCGGAGGCACCGTCCGCAGAGGGCGCACCGCCCGGAGGGAGCGCACCGCCCGCGGGGAACGTGCCGCCCGGCGACAGCGCACCGCCCGCGGGGAGAGTGCCACCGGGCAAGGGCGAACCGTCGGCCGCGGCCGCGGCCGCCCGGGAGTCCTCCACGCCGAGGAGTTCGGCCAGTCGCTTGAGGCCGCGGTGGGCGGCGGTGCGTACGGCGCCGGGGCGCTTGCCCAGGGTCTGCGCCGCGGTCTTCGCGTCGAGCCCGACGACCACGCGCAGGACGACGGCCTCGGCCTGGTCCTGCGGGAGCTGGGCGATGAGGGCCATGGTGCGGTCGGTGTCCAGCGCCTCGATGGCGTCGCCCGCGGTGTCGCACTCGGCGGCCCGGCCGGTCAGCTCGGTCTCGTCGCCGCCGATCGCGGGGCGGCGGCTGCGCATCCGCAGGTGGTCCAGGGAGCGGTTGCGCGCGATCCGGGCCGCCCAGCCGCGGAAGCGGTCGGCGTCGCCGCTGAAGCGGCCGAGGTCACGGGCTATCTGCAGCCACGCCTCGGACGCCACGTCCTCGGCGTCCGGCTCCCCGACCAGCGTCCGTATGTAGCCCAACAGCCGTGGCTGTACCGCGCGGTACACAGCACGGAAGGCGTCCTCGTCCCCGTCCTGCGCCGCGAGCACCGCGGCGGTCAGCTCCGCGTCGTCCCCCAGCACTCCCCAACCCGTCCTGCTGTCTGCTCATCGCAGCTGGTCACCGCTGCTGCGCCACTGCGCGACTCAGCACGCTACGTGCTCGGCAGGGGCCACGTCCATGACTTGTACAACTCGCAACAATTCGCTTTCCGGCCGTGCGGTGTGACAGAAAACGCAGTCCTGGCGCAGAGATGAGTACGGGGTCGTGCTGCGGCCCCGTGGAAGACGGCCGGGGCCTCTCCTGTGGGGGGTGGCGGCCCCGGTCGTCGCTCCTCTCCGCCCGTGCCCTGACCAGGGACGCCCTGGGCGCAGACCTCCGCGTGGCCAACGGCGTGACCAACACCGCCCTGCACGAGCAGACCGTGCGCCTCGGCCCCGCCAACCGGAAGCCGGACGGCTCGGCCGGGGCAGCATCTCAGCGACGTGATCGGCGGCGAGCTGCCGTGACTGCCGGAACACGCCGACGTGGTGCACCAGTGCGGCCGCCGGCCAGGGGCTCAGCGCCGCCCCCTCGCCCTCCGCGACATCACCGCGCGCAGCACCCGCCGGCCCTCCGTGGACAGGTCGAGCGCCTTGCGCAGGCCTGCGCCGCTGCCCGCCGTGCCGCCGGTCTCCGCGAGGATCTCCAGGATGCGGACCTGCCGCTCCAGGTCTCCGGCGACCAGCGGCCCGACCGTGGCCGGTTCACCGCCGCGGGCCAGCTTCAGCAGCCGCTCCTCGTCGCGCGCCGTGTCCCCGGGCGGGGCGTCGAAGCGGCCGTGAATCCGGAGCGCCACCAGCGAGCAGGCGTCGGCCCACTCCCGCAGTGGTTCGGCGGCGAAGTCGGAGGGGGCGGCGCCGAGCATGGCCCGGACGAGCGCGGCCGGGCCGTCGGGGACGGACGCCCGCTCCATCGCCGTTCGGACGATGGTGAGCCGGGTGGCCCATTCCTGTCCGTTCTCACAGCTCGCCCAGAGCGGCCGCAGGGGCTCCGGCCCGTCCGGGCCCGCGAGCAGCGGCAGGCACCGGTCCAGGCAGGCCAGCGCACTGGCGGCCAGAGCACGCTCGTCGGCTCGCTCGATCAGTTCCAGCAGACTCATCGACGTCTCCCTCGGTCTACCGGATACTGCGCCGAATGGCTGAAAATCGTCACTACGGAGCGGCGGGCTCCGGGGCGGGCGGCGCCTCCCGGAGAGCGGCGCGTTCACCCTGCATCCGGGTCACCGTGCGAACGAAGACGATGGCGAGGACCGCGGCGAGGACGTCCAGCGCATCGGAGGCCACGACCAGGCCCGCGGCCCGCACGATCTCCTCCGGCGCCTCGGCCCGGTCCCACATCCGGCCGGATACGCGGGAGAGCGACAGGGTCCCGACCCACGCCGCCCACCAGAGGTTCAGCGGCGTCCGGGGAACCGGGCGCCAGCCTCCGGCGGGCCGGGGCCGCGCACTGGCCTCCCAGACGCCCGCCGCGACCCGGTACGGGAACCAGAAGTTGGCGATCGGGACGAACCAGCCGCCCACCGCCCAGCCCGGTCCCATCCGCTGCACACCCGGGTCGAAGATCTCGGCGTTCCGCCGGGTCCGGTGGAACCAGATGATGAACACGACCGCGGTGGCCAGGTACGTCGCGGTCTGGGCCGCGGCCGCCCCCGCGTACAGGCGCTCGGCCAGCTCGCCGTCCTCGCCGTGGACGGCCGGCACCCCGCCTGTGGCCAGCCGGTCCCAGAGGTCACGCACACGCAGTCCGGTGACGATGGCGAACAGGTCGGCCGCGATGACGGCCCCCAGCAGGGCGACCACCGCCCGGGACAGGCCGACGGGCGAGCGCGGCCAGGTCCCGACCCCCCACCCGCCGGGGCCGGAGACCGGGGGCATCAGGCCGTCGGGCAGCCGGGGCCGGGTGCCGGAGCAGAAGGTGCACAGGCCGTCGTCGGTGACGGCCGTTCTGATACGGCAATGGGTGCAGAGCATGAGAGTCCCCCGGGACGCGGTGTCGGTGCACGGCCGCGCGTCCCTCCCCAGGAGCGCGCGGCCGACGATGCGTGAGCAGGCCGGCGACCGCCGGGCTGTCCGCCCTCATCCTCCCAGGTGAGGGGGGATCCACCCGTGAGGGAGGGGGCCCGCACCCGTGAGGACGGGGGATCCGCCCAGTGAGGGACAGGAGGAGCCCTCAGCCCGCGCTGCCCGTCCGCTCCGCCAGTTCCTGGAACTGCGCCCAGCTCAGCGCGGGCTTCCTCGGGTCCCACAGCTTCTGCGAGGTCGCCACCAGCGGCATCCGGATGCCCTCCGCCACCTGCTGCGTGGTCTGCGCGTTCGGCAGGTCGCCCCAGACGGCGAACCGGCCGCCGAGGATCTGCGGGGAGTAGCGCTCCGCCACGGGTTCGGTGCCGCGCAGGACCAGCGGGGTCCACTGCTCGTAGATCCGCTCGCCGGTCGGGTAGACGAACTCGTTCGGCTCGCCGAGCACGTAGTACAGGAACTCGTCGTTGAGGTTGAGCATCCGGTAGCCCGCGGCGAGGTACTCCTGCGGCGGGCGGGCGCCGATCTCCTTGCCGGTCCAGTACTCGATCTCGATGTTCTCGTCGGCCTTGACCTTCGTGTCCCTGAAGAGCCCGTCGTTCCAGGCCTTGGCGGTCCGGCCCATCGGGACGACGACGGCGGCGCGGTCGTTCAGCCAGCCGGTCGCCAGGTCCTCGATCGTGGCGCCGGAGCCGTACCGCTGCTCGGCGGCCCGCTGGAGCTGGGGGAAGGAGGCGGCGGGGTCCCGTACGGTCAGGGCCTGGTACTCGTCCGCGCCGAGGTGCCAGAACCTCCCCGGGAACAGCTCGGTGTACTCGTCGAGGAGTTCGTCGATGAGCCGGGCCGCCCCCGGGTTCGAGATGTCGATGGAGCCGCGCGACGCCACGCCCTGGGTGTTGCGGAGCTGGAGGCCGGGGTGGGCGGCCAGCACCGCGCCGAGGTGTCCGGGCGAGTCGATCTCGGGGACGACCTCGATGTGCAGGCTGTTGGCGAGGCCGACGATGCGGCGGACCTCGTCCTGGGTGAGCGCCTCGTCCGAGACCACCTCGGGGTGGGTCTTCGACTCGATCCGGAAGGCCTGGTCGTCGGAGAAGTGCAGGCCGAGCTGGTTGAGCTTGAGGTCGCCCATCTCGCGTATGCGGTCCTCTATCCACTCCGCGGTGTAGTGCTTGCGCGCGATGTCGAGGTTCAGGCCCCGCTGCGGGCGGTCGGGCCGGTCGTTGACGACGCCCTCGGGCACCGTCCCGTCGGCCTTGAGGGACTGCTTGAGGGTGCGGGTGCCGTAGAACACGCCCGACTCGTCGGGGCCGGTGATCTTCACCTTGCGGTCGCGCACGGTGAGCGTGTACGACTCGGCGGGGCCCGCCTCCTTGTCGCCGAGGGCCAGCTCGACGTCTCCGGTACGGGCCGCTTCGGCGCCCCGGTAACTGATCTTCAGCTCCTTGGCGAGGAGCTTCGCCTCGTCGGCGAGCACCTGGCTGCCCTCGGCGATGACGACCGTGCTGTCGCTGCCCGGCTGCCAGCCCGGCCCCCGGGCGGCGGTGTGCTCGCGCACCGCCGGGATCGTGCTCGGGGCGGAGGACATCGGATAGCTGGTGGAGGGCGAGGGGGCGGCGGCCTCGGCGGAGGTGCCGGAGGGGGATGCCGCGTCGCGGGAGGGCCTGCTGCCGGAACCCTCCGGCCAGACGACGACGGTGAGGGCGACGGCGGCCGCGGCGGTGACCGCCGCGCCGGTGACGAGGGCACCACGCGTGGGCGACATCAGTCGGATTCCTCCATCCAGGGGCCAAATGCGGGTGAAACGAGTGAATAGGATGAAAGGCTGACATTTTTGGCGGTTCTCCGCCATCGAGGGCGACGGCGAATCGGGCGGCACCCCGGCCCGCGCAGGTCAGGCGTCCATCACGCGTTCCGAAACTCTCCCGTTCGGGTGATTTTTCTGCGGTCCGCCGGACTGTCGCCGACGAGCCTCGCTAGCGTTGGGGCACATTCGTCCCTCCCTTCACCCCTTTCCGTGCAACCTCGTTGCGCTCCGGCCCCTCTTCAGGGTCACAGTCGTCATTCATGCGAGGAGTCCACGCTGTCCAGGTCCAGCGAGTCCCCCGCCGGCCTGCCGAAGCGATCCGCGCCCCCGGCCGGGCGGTCGGCCATACCCGTACAGCTGCGCCGGCCGGCCCCCGCCCCGTCCCCGGCCGCCGGTCCGGAAGGCCCGCTCACCGGCGCGCCGACCGGTGCCCACGCGTCCGGGCTGGCCCATCTCAACAGCCTCCCCTTCGCCGCCGCCGAGGCCGCCTTCCTGGAGTGCTGCGGCAGTCTCCGCTGGGCCCACCGGATGGCCGTCCACCGCCCCTACCCGGATCTGGGCGCCCTACTGGCCGCCTCCGACGAGGCGGGCTACGACCTGGCGCCCCGGGACATCGCGGAGGCCCTGGCCGCGGAGCCCGCCCCCTGCCTGCACCACGACGCGCCCCGCGCCGCCCATCTGGCGCTGCGGGCCGCCCACGCCGCGTACGAGAGCAGGTTCGGCCACGCGTTCGTGATCTGCCTGGACGCCTTCCAGCCCGCCCAGCAGGTGGACCAGGTGCTGGCGGGCATCCGGGTCCGGCTGGCGCACGACCCGGACGAGGAGCGGGCGGTGACGGCGGAGGAGCTGCGGCGGCTCGCCCGGAGCCGGATCCTGGAGCTGCTCTCGGGCGACTGAGCCCCCGCGGGCCGCGGCGGGTCGAGAAGCGCCGCTCTAGCCCGTACGTGCCTGTTTGATTGCCACTTTGATCACACCAGAGGCCCCGGCGCGAACGAACCGACAATGCGTCGCTACGATGGCCGGGGCCGGTGGACCGTACCCGGCCGGGTCAGACCGACAGTCAAGCCGGCCGACCCCAATCCCCGCTCCCGGAGGGTTCTTCCGTGCCGGCTGGAACGCTGTACCGCGGCCGGGAAGGCATGTGGTCCTGGGTGGCTCATCGAGTCACCGGTGTCCTCATTTTCTTCTTCCTGTTCGTACATGTCCTGGACACTGCTCTCGTCCGCGTTTCCCCCGAGGCCTACGACGACGTCGTGGCCACGTACAAGACGTGGCCCGTGGCGTTCCTCGAATACGGCCTCGTGGCCGCGATTCTCTTCCACGCGCTGAACGGTCTGCGGATCATCGCCGTGGACTTCTGGGCCAAGGGCCCTCGCCTTCAGAAGCAGATGCTCTGGACCGTGGTGGGCATCTGGATCGTGCTGATGGTCGGGGCCCTGTACCCGATCCTCGGGCACGCCGTACGCGAGATCTTCGGGAGCTGAGGCCCATGTCCAGCGAGACTTCTTCCGCAGCCGCGATCGGCGATGTCGAGGGCGTTGCCCTGTACGACGTCGACCACCCGGCCCCGGTGATCGAGCCCCCGCGCAAGCGCACGGGCAAGACGCCCAAGGCTTCGCGCACCAACTTCGAGATGTACGCCTGGCTCTTCATGCGCCTGTCGGGCATCGTCCTGGTCGTCCTCGTCATCGGCCACCTGCTGATCCAGCTGGTGCTCGACGGCGGTGTCTCCAAGATCGGCTTCGCCTTCGTGGCGGGCCGCTGGGCCTCGCCGTTCTGGCAGGTCTGGGACCTGACGATGCTGTGGCTCGCCATGCTCCACGGCGCCAACGGCCTCCGTACGGTCATCAACGACTACGCCGAACGGGACAACACCCGCTTCTGGCTGAAGATGCTCCTGTACACCGCCACGGTGTTCACCATCCTGCTGGGCACGCTGGTGATCTTCACCTTCGACCCGAACATCCGCTAGGCGCCGGGACAGAGGGACCAGAGGAAAACCATGCAGATCCACAAGTACGACACCGTCATCGTCGGCGCCGGCGGCGCCGGCATGCGCGCGGCCATCGAGTCGACCAAGCGCAGCCGTACCGCCGTGCTGACGAAGCTCTACCCCACCCGCTCCCACACGGGCGCCGCGCAGGGCGGCATGGCCGCCGCGCTCGCCAACGTGGAGGAGGACAACTGGGAGTGGCACACCTTCGACACGATCAAGGGTGGTGACTACCTGGTCGACCAGGACGCCGCCGAGATCCTGGCGAAGGAGGCCATCGACGCCGTCCTCGACCTGGAGAAGATGGGCCTGCCGTTCGGCCGCACGCCCGAGGGCAAGATCGACCAGCGCCGCTTCGGTGGTCACACCCGCAGCCATGGTGAGGCCCCGGTCCGTCGCGCCTGCTACTCGGGCGACCGCACCGGCCACATGATCCTCCAGACGCTGTACCAGAACTGCGTCAAGGAAGGCGTGGAGTTCTTCAACGAGTTCTACGTCCTGGACCAGCTGATCACCGAGGTCGACGGGGTCAAGAAGTCCGCCGGTGTCGTCGCGTTCGAGCTGGCGACCGGCGAGATCCACGTCTTCCAGGCGAAGTCGGTCATCTACGCCTCCGGCGGCACCGGCAAGTTCTTCAAGGTGACGTCCAACGCCCACACCCTGACCGGTGACGGCCAGGCCGCCTGCTACCGGCGCGGTCTGCCGCTGGAGGACATGGAGTTCTTCCAGTTCCACCCGACGGGCATCTGGCGCATGGGCATCCTGCTGACGGAGGGCGCCCGCGGTGAGGGCGGCATCCTCCGCAACAAGGACGGCGAGCGCTTCATGGAGAAGTACGCGCCCGTCATGAAGGACCTCGCCTCGCGTGACGTCGTCTCGCGCTCCATCTACACGGAGATCCGCGAGGGCCGCGGCTGCGGTCCGGCCGGCGACCACGTCTACCTGGACCTGACGCACCTGCCGCCGGAGCAGCTGGACGCCAAGCTCCCGGACATCACCGAGTTCGCGCGGACCTACCTCGGCATCGAGCCCTACACGGACCCGATCCCGATCCAGCCGACCGCGCACTACGCCATGGGCGGCATCCCGACCAACGTCGAGGGCGAGGTGCTGGCCGACAACACCACCGTCGTCCCGGGCCTGTACGCCGCCGGCGAGGTCGCCTGTGTCTCCGTCCACGGCGCCAACCGCCTCGGCACCAACTCGCTGCTGGACATCAACGTCTTCGGTAAGCGCTCGGGCATCGCGGCCGCCGAGTACGCGGCGAAGAGCGACTTCGTCGAGCTGCCCGAGAACCCGGCCCAGCTCGTCGCCGACCAGGTGGAGCGGCTGCGCAACTCGACGGGCACCGAGCGGGTCGCCGAACTGCGCACGGAGCTGCAGGAGTGCATGGACGCCAACGTGATGGTGTTCCGTACCGAGCAGACCATCAAGACGGCGGTCGCCAAGATCGCCGAGCTGCGCGAGCGCTACCTGAACGTGTCCATCCAGGACAAGGGCAAGCGGTTCAACACCGACCTGCTGGAGGCCATCGAGCTGGGCAACCTGCTCGACCTGGCGGAGGTCATGGCGGTCTCCGCGCTCGCCCGCAAGGAGTCCCGCGGCGGTCACTACCGCGAGGACTACCCGAACCGCGACGACGTCAACTTCATGCGCCACACCATGGCGTACCGCGAGGTGGCCGCCGACGGCGCCGAGTCGATCCGGCTCGACTACAAGCCGGTCGTGACGACCCGCTACCAGCCGATGGAGCGTAAGTACTGATGGCTACCCCGACCCTGGACAAGACCGGCAACGCCGAGGCCGGCTTCGCCGACTCCCCGTTCATCACGGCCACGTTCCGCATCCGCCGCTTCAACCCCGAGGTGTCGGACGAGGTCCAGTGGCAGGACTTCCAGATCGAGATCGACCCGAAGGAGCGTGTCCTCGACGCCCTTCACAAGATCAAGTGGGAGCTCGACGGGACCCTGACGTTCCGCCGTTCCTGCGCGCACGGCATCTGCGGTTCCGACGCGATGCGGATCAACGGCAAGAACAGGCTCGCCTGCAAGACGCTGATCAAGGACATCAACCCGGAGAAGCCGATCATGGTGGAGGCCATCAAGGGCCTCACGGTCCTCAAGGACCTCGTGGTCGACATGGACCCGTTCTTCCAGGCGTACCACGATGTCATGCCCTTCCTCATCACCAAGGGGAACGAGCCGACCCGCGAGCGTCTGCAGTCCCCCGAGGACCGCGAGCGGTTCGACGACACCACCAAGTGCATCCTGTGCGCCGCGTGCACGTCCTCGTGCCCGGTGTTCTGGAACGACGGCCAGTACTTCGGGCCGGCGGCGATCGTCAACGCGCACCGCTTCATCTTCGACTCGCGCGACGAGGCCGGCGAGCAGCGGCTGGAGATCCTCAACGACCGTGACGGCGTGTGGCGTTGCCGCACCACGTTCAACTGCACGGACGCCTGCCCGCGTGGCATCGAGGTCACCAAGGCGATCCAGGAGGTGAAGCGCGCGCTCATCACGCGTCGCTTCTGACCCTCCCGTAACGCCCGTTACGTCGACAGGCCCCGCCCCCGCAGCGCAACCGCTGCCGGGGACGGGGCCTGTTGCTGCGCGGGGCCGGTGCGGACGGTACGGTCAGCGGAGCGCAAGACCGAAGCAAGAGAACGGGGATCCTCGTGAGCGAGCCGAATCCGTCCGCGGGCGACGCGTACAAGTGGGGCCCACCCCAGCAGCCGGGCCACCCGCCGACCGTCGCGGACGGCCAGGGCTACGGCTACCCGGCCCCGGGCGGTGCTCCCGCGTACGGCTATCCGCAGCCGCTGCCCGAGTCCGCGGCGCAGCCCGGCCCCGGTTACGGCTACCCGAACCCCGCCCAGCCGACCCTGCCCGGGCAGTACCTCCCCGCACCGCAGGGCGCGCCGTTCCCGGGCCAGGGCGGTGTCCCGGTCCCGGTGCTGTCGATCGGCGACATCACCGTCATGAGCGACTCGATCGTCACCCCGTCCGGGCCGATGCCCCTCAGAGGTGCGATCTGGACGGCGACGGACATGTCGCGTACGGAGGAGAAGATCCCGCCGCACGCGATCGTGCTGGCGATCATCTTCGCGCTGTTCTGCCTGATCGGTCTGCTGTTCCTGCTGATGAAGGAGAAGCGGACGACCGGCTTCGTCCAGGTCACGGTGACCAGCGGCGGCCGTCACCACTCCACGATGATCCCGGCCATGGGACCGCACACGTTCCCGGCGATCATGGGCCAGCTCAACACGGCCCGGTCCATGAGCGTCTGAGCCCCGGGCCCGGTCATGGCGCGCTTCTCGCACACGGTCACCGTCGCCGCCCTGGGCCGGGGCTGGTTCGAGGAGGCCGCCGGTGCGCTGGTGGGCCTGCTCGACGCCTCCCGGGAGGGCCCGGGCGGGGCGGTCCTGCTGCCGGACGGGCGCCCGGTGGACGGCCTCCGGCTGCTGAAGGGCCGTCATCTGCGACCGGGGGCCCGGTACGGGGAGGCCGTGGCGGAGCCCGGAGCGCCGGAGGCACCCGCGACGCGGGCGGCCACCGTCCTGCGGGAGTGGCGGCCCTCCCGTTCCGTCGAGGTGGAGAGCCTGATGGCGGAGGAGGACATGTCCGTCCGACTGGGCGTACGGGTGCGCGAGCCCCTGCGGCCCCCGGGCGGTCGAGGTGTCGCTCGCCGGGCACCAGCCGAAGGGTGGTTCGCTGTACCGCTTCTCGGGCCGCGCCAAGGCCGATCTGGGCGCCTGGTGGGCGGCGGTGGACCGGCCCCCCTCGGCGCCCCCGGCGGCCCGGCCCCCGGTCTCGGGCAAGGCGGTCCACCTGCTCGGCAAGGCCCGGCTGACGGTGACCCCGCGCCCGGACGGGGACGGTTCCTGGCAGGTGACGGTCGCGCTGAGCGCGCGGGGGCGGTGGCTCCTGCGGCCGGTCGGCGCGGTCATCCTGTTCTTCGCCCGGAAGCCGGTGGAGCGGGGGTTCCGGGAGGCGGTGGAGAGTGCGGCGCGGGAGTGGAACACCACGATCGCCGAGCTGACACCGCTGCACGGTGAGGCGTTGCGCGCGGAGATCGCCGACGCGCTGACCGAACCGGGCGAGCTGACCGAACCGGGCGAGCCTGCGGAGCCGAAGGCCCTCTGATCCCTCACCGACCCCTTCTTGAACATGTTCAAGAAGGGGTCTACAGTCATGCCCACACACACTTTTGAACGCGTTCAAAGGAGGGTGGGGCATGGACCTCACTGTTGTCGCGTACGTCATCTACCTGCTCATCAGCGTGGCGCTCACCGTCTGGGTCGCCCGCACCCTCAGCCGTAACGGCCGGATCTTCCTCGCCGACGTGCTGCACGGGAACGAGAAGCTCGCCGACGCCGTCAACCACCTGCTGGTGGTCGGCTTCTACCTGGTCAACCTGGGATTCGTCGCGCTCTACCTGAAGAACGCCGACGGCGTCCGGGACGCCCGCGAGCTGTTCGAGGCGCTCTCGGTGAAGGTCGGCGTGGTCCTGCTGGTGCTCGGCGTGATGCACCTGGGCAATGTGTACGTGCTCAGCCGCATCCGCCGCCGCAGCGCCCTGGAGCGCGAGCAGACCCCGCCCGTACCTCCGCAGGGCTGGACGCCCCCGGGCCCCCAGGGCCCATGGACCGCGCCCACGCCCGCACCCGGGCAGTGAGTCCGGTGACCGCCGCCGGGCCCTCCGCCCCGGTCCGCCGGCTCACCGTGCTCTACGACGCGCAGTGCCCGCTCTGCGTCCACCTGCGCCACTGGCTCCAGCGGCAGCGGCAGCTCGTCCCGCTGGATCTCGTACCGGCCGGATCGGCCGAGGCCCGGCGGCGGTTCCCGGAGCTGGACCACGCGGCGACGCTCGCCGAGATCACCGTGGTCGGCGATCTGGGCCAGGTCTACCGGGAGACCTCCGCCTGGATCGTCTGCCTCTGGGCGCTCGCCGAGTACCGCTCCAGGGCCCACTGGCTGACCACCCCGGCTGGGCGGCCGTTCGCCCGGGGCACCGTGCTGGCCGCCGCCCGCTACCGCTCGATGGCGGCCCCGCGCTGCGCGCCCGGGGGCGCGGGGTGCACCGTGCCGACCGGGCGACAGGGGGCCCACCGCTAACCTGGTGCCCGTGGTGAAGGAAGAGAAGAACGTGCAGGAGAACAGGCCGGCCAAGGCCGCGAAGAGCGAGCAGACCCGCACGCTGATTCTTGAGACGGCGCTCCGGCTCTTCGCCGAGCGCGGTTACGACCGGACCACCATGCGGGCCATCGCCCAGGAGGCGGGCGTCTCGGTCGGGAACGCGTACTACTACTTCTCCTCCAAGGAGCACCTGGTCCAGGGCTTCTACGACCGGATCGCCGCCGAACACGCCGCGGCGATCGGGCCCGTACTGGAGGGCGACAAGGATCTGACCGTACGCATCCGGGGGGTGCTGCTCGGCTGGCTGGACGTGGCGGAGCCGTACCACCGGTTCGCCGCCCAGTTCTTCAAGAACGCGGCCGACCCGGACAGCCCCCTCTCCCCGTTCTCCGAGGACTCGGCGGCCGCCCGCGACGCGGCGATCTCCATCCACGAGCGCTGCATCGCCGGGGCGGACGTCAAGAGCGACCCGGAACTCGCCCCGCTGCTGCCGCAGTTGATGTGGCTGATGCAGATGGGGCTGGTGCTGTTCTGGGTGTACGACCGCTCGGAGGGCACCGAGCGCAGCCGCCGGCTCGTCGAGCGCACCGCGCCGATCGCCGCACGGGCGATCGCGCTCTCCCGGTTCCGGGTGCTGCGCCCGCTCGTGCGGCAGGTCCACGGGCTGCTGGTGGAGTTCCTGCCGGATGCGGCGACGGCCGGGGCGAAGCCCCGGCCGTCGGAGGACTGACCCGATCGGACGGATCGGACCGGATCAGGCCGGATCAGATCCGGCCCAGCTCCCACAGGCGCCAGACCCCGGTGCCGTCGGAGAGGTACTGCGAGCCCGCGACGTCGGCCTTCGCGACGACGTAGTCCTTCTTCTGCCACAGCGGCAGCAGCGGGACCTCCTCGCCGACCAGGGACTGCATGTCCTTGAAGTCGCTCGCGGTCCGGCTGCGGTCGCTGAACTGCTGCGTGGAGGCGATCAGTTTGTCCATGCGCTTGCTGGAGTAGCCGCTGTGCAGGACGTTGCCGGTGCCGACGAGCGGCTGGCTGAAGGTGTCGGGGTCCGGGAAGTCGGGGAGCCAGCCGACGGTGTACATGTCGTACTCACCGGCCGCGTACCCCTTCTGGTACTTCGTCCACTCGACGGCCTTGACCGAGACCTCGAACAGCCCGTCCTTCTCCAGCTGCCGCCGCAGTTCGGCGGTCTCCTTCGTGTACGCGTCGTCCGCCCGGTAGGCGAAGTTGATCGGCACCGGCGTCTCGACACCGGCCTGCTGGAGCAGCTCCTTCGCACGCTGGGGGTCGGACGACGGGTAGGCGTCGAAGAAGGGGGTGCTGTGCCCGATGAAGCCCTGCGGGATCAGCGAGTACAGCGGCTCGACGGTGCTCTGGTAGACCTCCCGGACCAGCGGCCCGCGGTCGATGATCGCGGCGACGGCCTGGCGGACCCGCTTGTCCGAGAACGGCGAGTCGTCCCGGACGTTGAAGATGATGTTGCGGATCTCGGCGCTGTCCGCCTCGGTCACCCGCAGGTCCGGGTCGTTGGGGTTCAGCTCGGAGAGGCGGGCCGGCGGGAGCTGACGGTGGGTGACGTCGATCTCGCCGCTGTTCCACGCGGACAGGAGCTCGTCGGAGCTCTTGTAGTAGCGGATGGTGACGGCCTCGCCGGTCTTCTTGAGCGCGCCCTTGTACTTCAGGTTGGGCACCAGCTCGGCGCGCGAGCCCGACTCGTACGCCTTCAGGGCGTACGGGCCCGAGCCGTCGACCTCGTTGCCCGTACGGAGCTTATCCTCGGGGTACTTCGTCGAATCGACGATCGCCCCGGCGCCGGTCGCGAGCTTCTGCGGGAAGGTCGCGTCCCTCCCGGACAAGTTGAAGGTGATCGTGCGCCCCTCGGCGACCACGGAGTCGAGGGTCGGGAACAGCCCCGCCGGGCCGACGTCGGAGTTGATCCGCAGCAGCCGCTCGAAGGAGAACGTGACGTCCTCGGCGGTGACCTTCTTGCCGTTGGAGAACGTCAGGTCGTCGCGGAGCTTGCACTGGTACGTCTGGAGCTTCTGCCCGATGAAGCCGCAGCTCTCGGCGGCGTCCGGCTCCGGCGTGACCGCCCCGGCCTTGAAGGTCATCAGCGACTGGTAGAGGTTGCTGTAGATCGCCCAGGAACCCGCGTCGTAGGCGCCGGCCGGGTCAAGTGATGTCACCTCGTCCGATGTACCGATCGTCACCGCGTCGGACTTCGCCCCCCCGGAGGGGAGGAGTTGCCAGGCGCCGACGCCTGCGATGACCAAAACCGCGAAAATCGCGAGAATCCGTACCCGGACCGACCGCATTGCCGTGCTCTCCCTTACCAGCCCCACCTCGGCAGTTGCGCCAAGACACGCACACCGCCGCACACTCGCGCTTACCCAATCACACGATTTTCACATCTGGAAGAGTAAATAGGGCTCTCACAGCCTTTTGTTGGACACCTGCGACTCACCCTGTCCGAAAAGGCCGTTTCCCGCCTCCCACCTGCGGTTCTTCGTCGCTGACCGTGACGCTGCGGTGCGGATTTCATGATGTCCGGACGTCCGGACGTCGAACGGGAGATCGCACCCGCAACGTGTCTGGGCGCGTCCGGTCTACGCCTGGCGGGAAGCGAGTTCCACGACGGTGATGTCGGCCGGGGCGCCGACCCGGACCGGCGGTCCCCAGGCGCCCGCGCCGCGCGAGACGAAGAGCTGGGTGTCTCCGTAGCGTTCGAGCCCGGCGACGGTGGGGTTGGCCAGCTCGGCGAGGTAGTTGCCGGGCCAGAGCTGGCCGCCGTGGGTGTGGCCGGAGAGCTGGAGGTCGACGCCGTGCTCGACGGCGTCGTGGATGACGACCGGCTGGTGGGCGAGGAGGACGGCGGCCCGGGCGCGGTCCCGGTCGCCCAGCGCACGGACGAAGTCGGGGCCCTGGCCCTCGGTCTCGCCCGCCACGTCGTTGACCCCGGCGAGATCGAAGCCGTCGATCTCGGTGCGGGCGTTCTCCAGGGGGATCAGCCCCAGTTCGCGGACGTGGTCGACCCACTGCTCGGCGCCGGAGAAGTACTCGTGGTTGCCGGTGACGAAGTAGCTGCCGTGCCGGGCCCGCAGGGCGGACAGCGGTTCGGCGGCGGTGCCCAGGTCCGCCACGGACCCGTCGACGAGGTCCCCGACGACGGCGACCAGATCGGGCGAGGTCGCGTTGATCGTGTCGACGATGCGACGGGTGTGGGCGCGGCCGAGGATCGGGCCGATGTGGATGTCGCTGACCACGGCGATGCGGAAGCCGTGGGCGGCGCGGGGCAGTTTGGCCAGCGGCACGGAGACCCGCTTGACGCTCGGCCCGCGCAGCACGTTGTGGGTCCCGTACCCGACGGTGGCGAGCCCGGCGGCGGCCGCCGCGCCGCCGACGACCCGGGAGACGAAGAGACGGCGGGAGGGGCCGGGGGCCGCCGGGCGCTCCGGTTCCGCTCCCGATTCCGGTACCCGTTCCGGTTTGGCTTCCGGTGCTGGTTCCGGTGCGGTCTCCGGGGTCGTACGTGCGGAGGCTTCCGATGAGGCGGGGGCGCCGGCGGATGCGACCGGGACGAGCTCTTCCGTACGGGGACGGGTCTCACCCGGGACCTCGGCAGTGGTTCCGGAAGGTGTTCCGATTTCCGGCGCCGGACGCGCGGTGACCGGCTTCGCCGCCGCCTTGTCACGCCGCGCGAGGACCCGCAGGAGCACCGGACGCACGAGCTCGCCCACGAACAGCGCCAGCGTCAGGTACAACAGGCAGGCCAGCCACAGGAAGCCCGGCCAGGCCAGCACCTGCTGGAGCCAGAAGGGCGCGCCGATCCGGCCGGAGGTCATGGCTCCGACACTCAGCAGCGGCAGCACGAACGCGGCGGCCGTGCCCGCCTTGCGCATCGTGCTGCCGGGTGCGGTCGTGTCGCCGACGAAGCGACGCCACACATAGCGGTGCACGGCGGCGAGCAGCGCCAGCACCACGAGCGCCACGAGCGCGAACACCACTGCGGCCATCCGTGCCTACCTACGCCTTCTCGTCCTCGTCAGTGCGTTCGTCGCGCAATGCCCGGACACCACGCAACCCGATCGCGCCGACCGCCGTCCCCAGAAGAAAGGACGTGATGGCGAGCAGCAGGTGCACCCAGAAGTACCCGGTCGGTTCGCCCGCGTCGTCGAAGGCGAGCCCGCTGCCGTCCTGCCACAGGTTCTTGACGAAAGTGATCCAGATGAACCAGCTCCACACCCCGAACACGAGCAGGAACCAGGAGGCGGGGCGGCTGAGCTTCATGGGTCCAGTATCGCCGCCGCTCTCCGGAACCCTCGCCCGGGGTGGTGTCCGGACACGGCCGTCCCGGCGGTCCCTGCGGCGGGTCAGCCGCTCCGGGTCCGCATCCACATCTTCGCCCTGTACGTTTCCGACCGTGCCTGCTCTGAAAAAGATCGCCCTGACGGTCACCTCCGCCGTTTTGCTGTCCGGTTTGGCCCTCAGTCCCGCGTCGGCGGCCGACAAGAACAAGAGTGACGACAAGCAGCCCAAGCCGCCGGGCACGATGTCGAGCCTCGGCGGCGAGCGGCTCGGCAAGCCCGGCACCCAGGTCGCCCTGGGTCCGGGTGCGCCGGTGCTGCCCAAGGGGCTGACCGGCCGGTCGTGGATCGTGGCGGACGCGGAGAAGGGGGATGTGCTGGCGGCGCACAACGCCCACTGGCGGCTGCCGCCCGCCTCCACGATGAAGATGCTGTTCGCCGACACGCTCCTTCCGGCGCTCCAGCCCACCACCCTGACCCACAAGGTGACGGACAGTGACCTGGCGGCGGTGGGTGAGGGCAGCAGCCTCGTCGGGATCAAGGAGGACCACACCTACACGGTCCACGACCTGTGGCTGGGTGTCTTCCTGCGCTCGGGCAACGACGCTGTGCACGTGCTGGCGCAGATGTACGGCGGCATGCCCCAGACGGTCTCCGCCATGCAGAAACACGCCGAAGAGCTCCAGGCGCTGGACACCAAGGTGGTCTCACCGGACGGGTACGACGCGCCCGGCCAGGTCTCCAGCGCCTACGACCTGACCCTGATCGCCCGCAGCGGGATGCAGAAGAAGGACTTCCGCGAGTACGCGGCGACGGCGTCGGCCGACTTCCCCGGCGAGAAGAAGAAGGGGAAGAAGCGCGAGACCTTCGAGATCCAGAACACCAACCGGCTGATCACCGGGGACACCGGCGTGGACCCGTACAAGGGCATCGCGGGCGTCAAGAACGGCTACACCACCCACGCGGGCAACACCTTCACCGGCATCGCCGAGCGCAATGGCAGGGTGCTCCTGGTGACGGTCATGAACCCGTCGCAGGAGGAGAGCCACGCCGTCTACAAGGAGGCCGCGAAGCTGCTCGACTGGGGCTTCGCCGCGAGCGGCAAGGTGACCCCGGTCGGCGAGCTGGTGCCCCCGAAGTCCATCGACACCGGGAGCGGGACCACGACCGGCGGCAAGGGCGCGCAGCCAGCCGCCGGGGCGGACCAGGGCTCCGGCGGCCAGGCGGAGGCCGCGCACGCGTCGGCGGCCGGCGGCTCCAGCGGCGTCGGGATCGCCCTGGCGGTCGTCGGCGGAGTGCTGGTGGTCCTGGCGGGCGGGGTGTTCCTGGTCAACCGGCGGTGGCCGCTGCGCCTGCCCCGCCGCTGACGCCCGGGCCGGGCCGCCCCGGGTGGGAGGCCCGGCCGGTCACCCCGTGCTGGGAGGCCCGGCCAGTCCGTCCCTCAGCCCGCCCGGGTCGAGCCTCCGGGCTCCGGCTCCTCGCGATGGCCCTCGTCCTCGGTCTCGCCTTCTCTCTCGCCCTCCCCCTCACTCCCGCCTTCGCTCCCGCCCTCGCTCCCGCCCTTGCTGCCGGTCGCTGTCCAGGCGGCGCAGAACAGCAGCAGCTTGGCGGTGAAGTTGATCCACAGGAGCAGCGCGATCGGGACGCCGAACGCGCCGTACATGCTCTTGCCCGCGACGCCCTTCATATAGCTGCCGAGCAGCAGCTTGAGCAGTTCGAAGCCGACCGCGCCGAGCAGGGCCGCGACCACCAGCCGCCGCCGGGGCGGCTGGACCCCGGGCAGCAGCGTCAGCAGGTAGAGCATCAGCAGGAAGTCGGCGACGACCGCGACCGCCAGGGCCGCCACCCGGAGCAGCACGCCGCCCGCCCCTCCCCCGGAGATGCCGAGCTGGTCGGCGGTCCAGCCGACGGCCGTCGAGCCGACCGTGGAGACCGCCAGGGTGGCGAGCGCCGCGCCGCCGAGGCCGACCAGCAGCACCGTGTCCTTCAGCTTGGCGACGACCGGGTTGGCCTCCTGGACGTCGTCCAGCTCCCAGACCGCGCGCAGGCACTCCCGCATCGAGCCGACCCAGCCGACACCGGTGAACAGCAGCAGCGCACCGGCCACCAGACCGACCGTGCCCGCGTTGGCGACCAGACCGTCGATGCCGAGCTGGTCGGAGATGCCGGGCACCTGCTCGGCGAGCTTGTCCTTGATGGTGGCGAGCTGCTTGTCGCTCAGCAGCGCGGCGGCGATCGCCGCGCCGACCGCGATCAGCGGGAAGAGGGCCAGAAAGCTGATGAAGGTGATCGCCGCCGCCAGCCTGGCCCAGTGGACCCGGTCCAGCGTCTCGTAGGAACGCCACGCGTGCGTCTCCATCAGCCGGGTGACCAGGGGCCCGATGACCGGGAGTTTCTTGAGCCAGTCCATGACCTACCGCGTACCCTCCTGGGCCCGGAACACCAGCGGCCCGCCCCGGACTCTTCCCGACGGGTGCGGGAGTTCCCCGGCACGTGGGGCTGACACTCCCTCCATCACCCGTTCCGGTGAGCATCACCCGTTCCGGTGAGCGAATTCACCAATGCCTCGAATGGGGTTTACCGGACGATACGGTCACCCCCATGTCCGTCGACACGGTGTCCTTGACCGGCTGGGGCCGCACCGCCCCGACGACCGCCGTGCGGTTCCGCCCGCGTACGTACGAGGAGGCGGCGGCCGTCGTCCGCGGCCGGGGCCCCCGGGGCGCCATCGCGCGCGGGCTCGGCCGGGCGCCCGGTGACGCGGCGCAGAACGCGGGCGGTTCGGTGCTCGACATGACGGGCCTGGCCCGGATCGGCGCGGTCGACCCGGTCGCCGGGACCGTGCGCTGCGAGGCGGGGGCGCGCCTGGACCGGCTGCTGCGGGTGCTGCTGCCGCTCGGCTGGTTCCCGCCGGTGCTGCCGGAGACCGGCAGGCTCACGGTGGGCGGGGCGATCGGCTCCGACGTACACGGCCGCGACCACCGGGAGGCCGGTTCCTTCGCCCGGCACGTCAGCGCCCTGGAGCTGCTCACGGCCGACGGCGAGGTGCGTACGGTGCTGCCGGGCACCGCTCTCTTCGACGCGACCGCCGGGGGCCTCGGCCTGACCGGCGTGATCCTCTCGGCCACGCTCCGCCTCCGGCGTGTCGCCTCTTCGCTGATGTCCGTCTCCACCGAGCGCGCCGGGGACCTGGACGAGCTGCTGGCCCGCTTCACGGCGGGCGGCGACCGGCTGCCGTACGCCTCCGCCTGGGTCGATCTGCTGGCCCGGGGCCGGGCGACAGGGCGCGGAATCATCACCCGAGGGGAGCACGCACCCCCGCATGTGCGCCCGGCGCACGACCGGCGCATTCTGCGTGCCCCGCGCACGGGCACGGCAGGGGGCCGGGGGCTCCCGGCCGCCGCCGGTCTGCTGTCGCTGCCCGACGGACCGCTCGGCCGCGCCTCCGCCGCCCTCTGCAACGAGGTCCGCTATCGGAGTGCGCCCCACGCGCGGACCGGGGAGCCGCGGCCGGTCCCGGCCTTCTTCCACGCCCTGGACGCCCTCCCGGGCGTCAACCGGCTGCACGGCCGGGGCGGCCTGGTGCGCTACCGGTTCGGTGTCGGGTACGGGCAGGAGGAGACCCTGCACCGGGTGGTGCGCCGGATCGCGGCGCACCGGGCCCCCGCGCTGCGGGCGGTGCTCCAGCGGTTCGGGGCGGCGGACCCGGGCCTCTTGTCGTTCCCCGCGCCCGGCTGGACGCTCGCCCTCGATCTGCCCGCCGCCCTGCCCTCGCTCGCCCGCCTCCTGGACGGACTCGACGAGGAGGTGGCGGCCGCCGGGGGCCGGGTCTGCCTGGCGGCCGATTCCCGGGTGCGGCCGGAGACCGCGGCCGCGATGTACCCGCGGCTGGCGGAGTTCCGGGAGCTGCGGGAGGCACTGGACCCGACGGGGGCGTTCCGCTCCGACCTGTCGCGCCGGCTCGGGCTGTGACCGCCGAACCCTCGACGTCCGCCCTGGCTCTGCGCCCTGCCCGCTCTTGACGTCCACCCCTCGCCCTCTGCGCCCTGCCCGCTCTTGAACTCTCAGCCACCCTGCCCCTCTTGAACAGGAGTGTTCCGTGAAGGACGCCTTCGGTGCCCCGCAGTCCCTGCTCGTCCTCGGCGGCACCTCCGAGATCGCCCTGGCCACCGCGCGCCGCCTGATCGCCCTGCGGACCCGGCGGGTGTGGCTGGCCGGGCGCCCCTCCCCCGCGCTGGACGCGGCCGCTGCCGAGCTGCGCGGGCGCGGGGCGGACGTCCGTACGGTCGGCTTCGACGCACTGGACCCCGCCTCGCACGAGGTGGCCCTCGGCAAGGTGTTCGCGGAGGGGGACATCGACGTGGTGCTGATGGCGTTCGGGGTCCTCGGCGACCAGGCGCGCGACGAGGAGGAGCCGATGGCGGCGGTCCGGGTCGCCCAGACCAACTACACGGGGGCGGTCTCCGCCGGACTGGTGTGCGCCGGCGCACTCCAGGCGCAGGGACACGGTTCGCTGGTGGTGCTGTCGTCGGTGGCCGGGGAGCGCGCCCGGCGCGCGGACTTCATCTACGGGTCGAGCAAGGCGGGCCTCGACGCGTTCGCGCAGGGGCTGGGCGACGCGCTCCAGGGCACCGGGGTGCAGGTGATGGTGGTCCGCCCCGGCTTCGTCCGGACGCGGGCCACGGCGGGGCGGCCCGAGCAGCCGCTCGCCACCGGCCCGGAGGAGGTGGCGCGGGCGATCGTCACGGGGCTGCGGAGGCGTTCGGAGACGGTCTGGGTGCCCGGGTCGCTCCGGATGGTGATGACAGCGCTGCGGCACGTCCCGCGGCCGCTGTTCCGGCGGCTGCCGGTCTGACCCGGGGCCGTACGGCTGAGTCGGTCAGGGGCGCAGGGACGCGGCGGACGGCGTGTCGACCACATAGCCGCCCTGGGCGGGGACGGCGGGCGTGCCGCCCCCGGCGCCGAACGGAAAGTCCTTGATCTTGCGCCACACGGCGTCCGGGCCCTGCTCGTACAGCGCGAAGGAGCCGCAGGTCCAGGCCGCCTCGTAGTCGGCGAGCTCCTCGTAGGCCCGGTCCATCGCCTCCTCGGCGATGCCGTGGGCGACGGTGACATGCGGGTGGTACGGGAACTGGAGCTCGCGCACCAGCGGCCCGGAGGCGTCCCGGACCCGCTTCTGGAGCCAGGAGCAGGCCGAGGCGCCCTCGACGACCTGGACGAAGACGACCGGCGACAGCGGGCGGAAGGTGCCGGTGCCGGAGAGCCGCATCGGGAACGGGCGGCCGGCCGTGGCGATCCGGTCGAGGTGCGCCTCGATCGCCGGGAGGTCGGCGGCCTGCGCCTCGGTCGGCGGGAGCAGGGTGACGTGGGTGGGAATGCCGAAGGCGGCAGGGTCCCCGAAGCTCGCGCGGCGCTCCTGGAGCAGGCTGCCGTAGGGCTCCGGGACCGCGATCGAAACGCCGAGCGTTACGGTCCCCACGTCGTTCTCCTCCACCGTCGATGGTCGATTCTCGGTCATGCCGCGCGGGCCGGGTGCCCGCCCCGCGCGTCCTGTCGCCGCAAGTGTGACCCCTGCGGCCGTGATCTCGCCAGGGCCCTTGGGCTCAGTGCTTCGCGGGCAGGAAGCCCATCCGGTCGTACGTCTGCGCCAGGGTCTCGGCGGCGACGGCCCTGGCCTTCTCCGCTCCCTTGGCCAGGATGGAGTCCAGCGTCTCCGGGTCGTCCAGATATTCCTGGGTGCGGGCCCGGAAGGGGGTGACGAATTCCACCATGGCCTCGGCCAGGTCGGTCTTCAGCGCGCCGTAGCCCTTGCCCTCGTACGCCCGTTCCAGATCCTCGACGGGGCTGCCGGAGAGGGTGGAGAGGATCGTGAGGAGGTTGCTGACGCCCGGCTTCTTCTCAGCGTCGAAGCGGATCACCGTGTCGGTGTCGGTGACGGCGCTCTTGACCTTCTTGGCCGTGGCCTTCGGGTCGTCGAGGAGGTTGATGAGGCCCTTCGGCGTGGAGGCCGACTTGCTCATCTTGACCGCCGGGTCCTGGAGGTCGAAGATCTTCGCCGTCTCCTTGAGGATGTACGGCGCCGGAATGGTGAACGTCTGCCCGAACCGGCCGTTGAACCGCTCCGCGAGGTCGCGGGTCAGCTCGATGTGCTGGCGCTGGTCCTCGCCCACCGGCACCTGGTTCGCCTGGTAGAGCAGGATGTCCGCGACCTGGAGCACCGGGTAGGTGAACAGGCCGACGGTCGCGCGGTCGGCGCCCTGCTTGGCGGACTTGTCCTTGAACTGCGTCATCCGGGAGGCCTCGCCGAAGCCGGTGAGGCAGTTCATCACCCAGCCGAGCTGGGCGTGCTCGGGAACATGGCTCTGGACGAAGAGCGTGCAGCGCTCCGGGTCCAGTCCTGCGGCGAGCAGCTGCGCCACGGCGAGGCGGGTGTTGGCCCGCAGCTCGGCGGGGTCCTGCGGCACCGTGATCGCGTGCAGGTCCACGACCATGTAGAACGCGTCGTGGGTCTCCTGCAACGCCACCCACTGGCGCACCGCGCCCAGGTAGTTGCCGAGGTGGAACGAGCCTGCGGTGGGCTGGATCCCGGAGAGCACACGCGGACGGGCGGCCGCACCGGTGCGGCCTGTCTGCGGCTGGTCGGCGGGGAGCGAGGGGCGATCAGAGGCCATGGCCCCATTGTCTCAGGTGCCCGGGCCATCTCCGGCAGCCGGTGCGGGGCATAGCGGGCGCGTCCCCGCACGATCCCGGGGCACAGGAGCGCACAGCTGAGACGAAGGGCACATTCCGGCCGCTGGGCGTGCGACGGCGGGCGCGCCGGGCGGCGAAGGTTTCCCGGCGCGGGATCCGACCGACGATACAAAGTGGGCACCACCCTCCGCCCACGCCGCACGACGAACGGAGATCCCGTGTCGACCACGGAAACCGCCATCGCCTCCGCCGAGGCGCACAGCGCGCACAACTACCACCCGCTGCCGGTCGTCGTCGCCTCGGCGGACGGCGCGTGGATGACCGATGTCGAGGGCCGCCGGTATCTGGACCTGCTGGCAGGGTATTCGGCGCTCAATTTCGGCCATGGCAACCGTCGGCTCATCGACGCGGCCAAAGCCCAGCTGGACCGGGTGACGCTGACCTCCCGGGCCTTCCACCACGACCGGTTCGCCGAGTTCTGTACGCGGCTGGCCGAGCTGTGCGGGATGGAGATGGTGCTGCCGATGAACACCGGGGCGGAGGCCGTGGAGACGGCGGTCAAGACCGCCCGCAAGTGGGGCTACCGGGTCAAGGGCGTGCCGGACGGGATGGCGAAGGTCATCGTGGCCTCGGACAACTTCCACGGCCGCACGACGACGATCGTCAGCTTCTCCACGGACCCGGAGGCGCGGGCCGACTTCGGCCCGTACACACCGGGGTTCGAGATCGTTCCGTACGGGGATCTCACCGCGATGCGGGAGGCGATGACGGAGAACACCGTGGCGGTGCTGATCGAGCCGATCCAGGGCGAGGCGGGGGTGCTGGTGCCGCCGGCCGGCTATCTGCCCGGGGTGCGGGAGCTGACCCGCGAGCGGAACGTGCTGTTCGTCGCGGACGAGATCCAGTCGGGCCTGGGCCGGACCGGGAAGACGTTCGCGCTGGAGCACGAGGGCGTGGTGCCGGACATGTACGTGCTGGGCAAGGCGCTGGGAGGCGGAGTGGTGCCGGTCTCCGCGGTCGTCTCCTCGGCGGACGTGCTCGGGGTCTTCAGGCCCGGCGAGCACGGCTCCACGTTCGGCGGGAACCCGCTGGCGTGCGCGGTGGCGCTGGAGGTGATCGCGATGCTGCGGACCGGTGAGTACCAGCAGCGGGCTGCCGAGCTGGGCGACCACCTCCACCGCGAGCTGGGGCTGCTCGTCGGCGGCGGCGCTGTGGAGGCGGTGCGCGGCCGGGGCCTGTGGGCGGGCGTCGACATCGCGCCCGCGCTGGGCACCGGCCGCGAGATCTCCGAGAGGCTGATGGAGCAGGGGGTGCTGGTGAAGGACACCCACGGCTCCACCGTCCGGATCGCCCCGCCGCTGGTGATCAGCAAGGAGGACCTGGACTGGGGCCTGGACAAGCTGCGTACGGTGCTGAGCGCCTGAGCCGGTCCCTCACGAGCCCCCCGGAGCCTCAGGGCCTCAGAGGATGACATGGGGCAGGAAGCGGGCGTACTCGTCCGTGACCGGCCCCGACGACTCCCGGATGCCGAGCCCCGCCGCCTCGTCCTCGACGACCCACGCGCCGAGCACCACCCGGTTGCCGTCGATGTCGGGCAGCGGGGCCAGCTCCTGGTAGCAGCACGGCTCGTCGCGCAGGACGGGCGGCGAGCCGGGGCCGTGCAGGTCGACGCCCGCGCCCTCGCGGCCGAGCAGCGGTTTGGAGACGTATCCCGCCCCGCCGGGCCCGGCCAGCTCGCGGGGGCCGTCGAGATAGGCGGGCAGCAGGTTGGGGTGGCCGGGGTAGAGCTCCCACAGGATCGCCAGCAGCGCCTTGTTGGAGAGCAGCATCTTCCAGGCGGGCTCGATCCAGCAGGTGGTACCGCTGCCGCCGCCGTTGTCGAGGGTGTCCAGCACCTGCGGCCCGAAGCGGTCCGTGGCCAGCCATTCCCACGGGTAGAGCTTGAAGCAGCTGCGGATGAAGCGCAGCCGGTCGTCGACGAACCGGCCCGACAGCCGGTCCCAGCCGATCTCCTCGACGGACAGCGCCTCGGTGTCGATCCCGGCCTGCTGGGCGGTCTCGCGCAGATACGCGACCGTCATCAGGTCCTCGCCCGCCTCGTCGCCGTCCGAGTGGACGAAGTGCAGCGGACCCGGCGGCAGCAGGGGCGCCTGCCGCTTCCAGGCGTCGACCAGCCGCTCGTGCAGGGAGTTCCACTGGTCGGCACCGGGGAAGCGGTCCTCCATCCAGAACCACTGCGCGCTCGCCGCCTCCACCAGCGAGGTCGGGGTGTCGGCGTTGTACTCCAGCATCTTCGCCGGGCCGCTCCCGTCGTGGCGCAGGTCGAACCGCCCGTACACCGAAGGCAGTTCGGCGCGGCGGCGCCAGGACTCGGCAACCAGCGAGGCGAGGCGCGGGTCGGTGATGCCGAGGTCGGCGAAGCGGTCCCGCTCGACGATGTGCGCGGCGGCGGCCAGGCACATCGTGTGCAGTTCCTCGACGGTCTCCTCCAGGGCCTCGACCTCGGGCAGCGAGAAGACGTAGTAGGCGCTCTCGTCCCAGTAGGGGCGCAGCGAGTCGTCCGGGTAGCGGGTCAGCGGATAGACGACGCCCTGGGACTCGACGGTCTCCTGCCAGCCGGGGCGCGGCTGCGTGGTGCGGCGCTCCATGGCGGTCAGCCCCCGCCGGACCGGGCGCAGCCGAAGCCGCCGCGGTCGACCGCGGACTTGTCGAAACTGCCGCCCTGCACTTTGCCGTCCGAGCTGTCGCCGCCGTAGTAGTACGAGCCGCGGCCGGTGCCGCCACCGGAGCCGCCGCTGCCTCCCGAACCGCCACCGCTGCCGCCGCGGCACTCGTAGCTGGGCAGGGTTTCACGGGTCGTCCGGTCGGCGCACCGCCGGTCCGGCTCCGATCCGCAGGACGAGATCGTCAGGGCGAGCAGCCCCATTCCGCCGAGCACGACCGTGCTCGACCTCAACCTCCGCTTGGACATGTTCTGTTCTCCCCCGTGGTGCGTGATCGAATCCGGCCCTTCTGCTTCCTTCTGCTTCCTCCTCGGCGCCGGATCTCTTGTCAGATTAGTTCGACAGGTGGCCAGTTCGGAACATGGGGGCGCCGGAGCGGCAACCTCCGCTCGGTAGATTCCCTTTGTGCCCTTCGGGATGACCTGTGCGCTCGGGGCGGCGGTCTGTTTCGGAACGGCGTCCGTCCTCCAGGCGGTCGCCGCGCGGGCAGCCGCCCGTCCCGGCTCGGGGGCGGGTGTCGCCCCGGCGCTGCTGCTGCGGGCGCTACGCCAGTGGCGTTACGTGGCCGGACTCGCCCTGGATGGCTGCGGTTTCGTCCTCCAGGTCCTCGCGCTGCGCTATCTGCCGATCTACGCGCTGGGCGCGGCGCTCGCCGCCTCGCTCACGGTCACCGCGGTCGTCGCGTCCCCGCTGCTGGCGGTCCGGCTCAGCGCAACGGAGTGGACGGCGGTGGCGGTGGTCTGCGCCGGTCCCACCCGGAACAGGGCGTCGGGTGCGGGGAATTCCTTATTTGGCGCAGAGTTCACGGGAGCGCTCGGAGGTTTGCCGCGCAATCGAGTTCGCTTGATAAGTCGAAAGCAAAGAGGCGATTCTAGCCACCTGCCCGTCAATTCGCCCTGAATGGATCGCCGGATACTCATCCAGGACTGCGTTCCAGGTGGCGCACGCTGCCTCTAGGTGACCAATTTCGAGTTTCCTTTCGGCAAGCAGAGAACTAAAGATCAGCTTACTTCGCTGCATATCCGTGGAATCCCTGAGTCGGAAATGATCCTGGAGGGATTCGATGCTTCCTTTCGTGTCACCCAAAGCATGACGGACTTCCGCCATGCAATACGCCAACGTCGCAGAGCTGAAACCGCCGAACGTTCCGGGCTGACTTTCCGCCTGATCCACGGCGCGCTCCGCCTCTCGCAGGCTGTTGAGTGCGTTTGTCTTTTCACCTGCCAGGGCGTACGAATGGGCTTGCTGACCTGCCATGAATGCGCGCATTCGGGGGCTGGACTCGGGGGATGCTTCTGCAGCGGCATTTGCAAGCCGTGCCGCTGGTGTACCGTGACCGAGATTTGCGGCTTGTACAGACATGCCGCGCAGAACGTGGCAGTAGGTTTTGTGGTCCCCGCCTGCGCCCGCTAGCTCCAGAGCTTTCACGTAATACTGCTGCGCTCTCCCGTGGGCACCCTCATCAACCGCCATCCATCCGGTCAGGTAGCAAAGGAATGCGGCAGAAGAAAGCATGGATTTTCGCGCTTCGCTGGACATGTTCGCTTTTAGGTATGGCGTGACAGTGTTGACCAGGAAGGCCGCAGCCATGGGCCGCGCGTAGCGCCCACCGAATTCATCATCGAGGCCCGAAAGGCGTTCAGTCATCGCCCTGACCGCCTGAACCTCCGATTGGCCGATACGTAGTCTCGGATTCTTCTTGACTGCTTCCATTCGCCCAACGACGTCTTGCCAACCTGGCACGGTCAGCGCGACAGAGAACAGTCCCGCGCCTAGGACGCTGCGGCGCGAAGGGTCCATGTCTTGCCTCCCGAGGTCGATTAGCCCCTCCACGACAGCCGGGCGACTGTTCGACTCTTCCGGGGGCGAGGGGAATCCCGCCTCGCCGTGCGTGACGGGGCGGAGCAGTCTCCGGGCGAACGCTTCCAGGACCAGAGGTCGAACGGATTCCTTCGGCAGGTGACCGCTTAACCACTGGTGCACCGACGGCTGTTGGTACTTGAGCGGGGTGCCGTGTTCGGTCCCGATGCGGTTGACCGCCTGGGCGAGCTGCCGCATGGTCCACCCGCTCTCACGGAACAACCGCTCAAGTCCGGCGTTCAGCTGTCGTGTCGCCATGGCCCAACTCTCGTGTTCAGACCGCTTAACGCTCTTATCTCTTGCCCGCTTCCCAACGGTACCGCTCTGCGTGACCGGACGGTTGCCTAGTGCGAGCACGGACCACCAAGGGATGACAGTGCAAGGAGGGCTCAGACATGGAACAAGAGCACAGCGACACTGGAGGGAGCCCGCTCGTTCCCCGCCGGCTCTCAGTGCCGCCGGGCGGCCAGGCTGAACGGCAACGCGAGCGCTGGGAGGCCGGTGCGGGCATGGTGACCCGCCAGGGCTTCCCCGACCGAGGTGAGCCGCCCGTCCGGTCGGCGTTCCTGTGGCCCCGGTGTACGTGTGGTTCCACGCAGTGCCCGGACACAGCGGGAGCGGTTGACGCAGCCAGCGACGACCGGTCGCAGAGTCCGACCATGCAGCGCCTTCGGCCCTTGATCGAGGCGGAGAACGGCCGCGCGCGGGAGGCGTCAGTGAGCGTCGAGATGTCCGCTGTGGGCCTCTTCACGGATACGGCGTAGAGGGGAGCCCCGAGGAGTGGTGGACGCCGTACGGGGCGCGCTGGACATGAAGTCGGGCGTGGTCCACCTGCCCGGCCCTCATCACCCCCGGCCTCGTTTCATGCCGACGACTTCCCCAACTGCGTTCAGCCGGAGGCAATTTCGTGAGACGCGTCTCCGTCTCCACCATTGCTTCGTCGGCTGGCTTGTCTGGGTCGGCCTGGTCGCTCTCGTGGTCGCCAGCCGCGAGGCGGCATGAATGGTGCGGCCCCCTGAACCCCTCTCTGCTGCACATAAGGAATGAACATGAAAAACGAAAGCCGCCCGGTCGGTTCCGATCACTTTGACGAGAGCGATCGTATCAAGGCAGTTGAAGCGGGCGTCGCACTCGTCAACGCGTTGATCCCGTATGACATCGACCTGGACGGAATCGGCGTATCGAAGGTTTGCCACACCTGTACTGCTGTGACCGCCTCTTACGTCATCGACCTCGGCAACCTGCGACCCGAAGAAGCCGAATCGATCGCAGCGAAACTCCAGGATCACACCAAGGAGTTTCAGCGGCTGCACAACCTCACTGCGAAAGTCCCAGGTCGATAGGCAGGCAGGTGAGAGTGATCACTACTCGATTCGCGCGGATGGCTACGGACGTAACGACATGCGAAGCGTGCTGGGTCACCCCCGTCGATTGCGTACGCCCCGCCAAGCCCACCCCCGACGGCACCGAAGAACCGGCGGGCGAACCGGCGACGCGTGACCTCCTGTGGTGGTTCTGCACGGCGGGCGGATACCTCGTGCGAGTGAAGCGGTTCCCACCGTTCGGCATTTGTGCGCTCGCCGGCCGCATAAGGGTGGCCCCCTAATCTCTCGTCCCTGCTGAACGTGGCCGTACTCAAGGCTCCCCCGTACTCGATTCGGCATCTCGGCAGGGGCGGGGCTCGACCCCCGTTCCGACCGTTCTCACCCCTGGACAGGACGCACGGCCGGAACGGGCCAACCCAACAAGGAAGGCAACACAGATGCGAAACGCACTCGCGTTACTCACCCCCGAAGGGCTTGGGGGTGTCGTCGCAACGGTCATCGACAACAACCCCGGCATGACCGAGGGTACGGCGCAACGGATCGTCGCGGAGGCGATCAAGTTCGTCGAAGCCGCAGCGCAGTTCCCCACCAGCAGGATCACCCCTTCCAAGGTCGTGGACGAGGGGTGGCACGCCCTGATCCTGCACACCGAGCTGTACGCCAAGTTGTGTGAGGGGCTGGGCCGGTTCGTGCACCACTACCCCGAACGCCCCGACCCCGAGCGCTTCGACGAGCACGTCATCACCCGCACCATGGCGACCATCGAACAGGCCGGGTACGAGACGGACTCGGACCTGTGGACGAGCCCCACAAAATCCCTGGTGTCCGTGGCGGCACAGTGCCAGCACACGCCGCCCGGTGGCTGCGGCCCGATCCGTCCGGGCAACTGTGCGACCACCGGCGAGTAGCTACGCTGCCCGCACACAACGGAAGGTGACCGCATGGACGCGGAACAGGGCCGACAGGTAGACCACGTGTTGCGGCAGTTGGGCATTCCGGGTGTCGTCGCGCCGGAGGACCCGGAGAACCCGACGGGCTCATGGCGCGTGTTCGACAAGGCCGATCCTGCGACCCGCAAGGACACCACTGCTGACGCGCTGGCAGCCCTGGCGGCGAAGTTCCGGCCGTCCACTCCCGACCCTGCCCCTCGGCGGCAGAGCGGGCCGACCAGGGGCTTCGTGCTGCCCCCGAAGAAGGACGACGAGTAGCAGCACCTCATACCGCCCCGGTCGGCGTCCCCCGGATGCCGACCGGGGCTACCGCGCGTCCTGGCCCTCGTCCGCGCTGCGGTCGCGCACGAAAGGGCACATGCGGGGTAGTGATGATCAAGCCCTCATCCCGCAGGGCCGCCGTCGCTTTACGGATCGTTGTTCGGGCTACGCCGAATTCGTTCTCCAGCTGCACTTCGGAAACCAGGTGCCGGGCGGGGTATTGGCCGCTGGCAATGCGCTGCCTCACCACCTCCGCGATCTGCTGCCACTTCGGTTGCGTTGGGTCGAACTCCATCACGGGGGGTGTCGACGCTATGCGTGACTCTATCGCCCGTGCACTCGTATGGGTCCTGCGTCTTCTGCTGCCCTCCGAGGGGCGGCACACCGCCGAACCCCCCGCCGCACCACCGCTTCCTGCCTCCCTTGTCGCCGTGGTCCCGCCCGCGGACCGCACCGTCACCGAGGGAGTACGCGCCCTCTTCAATGACGCGCACACGCGTGGACTGCCCTCCCCGCAGCGAGAACGAAGCCGCGCCGACGCATGGCCGCCGACGACCTGTTCCCGGTCGCCCTCGCCGGACGCGTCGCGCTCTGCATTGAGTACAAGACCAACACGCGCACCCCGATCCCCGTCCGCTGGATGCAGAGCAGCAGCAGCGGCCCCGGAACGACCCTCTACGCCTGCCCCGAACACGCCGTGACGCTCGGCGCGGGCCCGACCCCCGAAGACGTGCTACGCGCCCCGTGGGCGGGTGTGCAGACGGTTAAACGACCCCGTCCGGCTTCAATGCCGGGCGGGGCTCCTCTATGTCCCCCACCGCTGACAGGGCTTGCAACAGCGCTTCCAATGTCCCTGACCATGCCGAGTCCGAGGGTGTGCCGTACCCCACCACAAGCCCGCCCCAGGTCTCCGCCCTCGCGTCGGGATGCTGGTACGCCCCAACGCCTTGAACAGCAAGACCCTGCCAGTGCGCCGCTTGAACCACCGTTCGTTCATCAAGGCCCGGAGGCAGGCGAAGCACCACATGCAGACCTGCGGAAAGCCCGGTTACCCCGATGCGCGGTGCGCGCTCGGCGAGGGCCGCCACCAGCTCGTCACGGCGGTGCCGGTAGCGGAGGCGCATCCGGCGGATGTGGCGGTCATACGCACCGGACCCGATGAACTCGGCGAGAGTCAGTTGGTCAAAGGCCCCGCACGAGTCTGCGGGCCCCTTCGCGTCGGCTACCTCCGTAACAAGGGATTCCGGCACGACCAACCACCCCAAACGCAACCCCGGAGCAAGAGACTTGCTGGCAGTACCCATGTAGACGACCCGCTCGGGGTCGAGTCCCTGCAGCGCACCGACCTGCCCTTCCCGGTACCGGACCGGTGACTTGCCGAGTTCCCAGGGCGTAGGGTCCACCGGCTGCCTGTCGTACCTGAACTCCCCGTCGTAGTCGTCCTCCAGGATCAGCCCGCCGGTGGCCCGGGCCCAGTCGACGGCTGCGGCCCGCCGGTCCGGATGCAGGGGTACGCCGGTGGGGAACTGGTGCGCCGGGGTCAGGAGCACCGCCCCCGTGGCGCGCATCGCGGCCAGTTGCTCGGTCCGGGAGCCGCGTTCGTCCAGCGGCAGGCACGGGGTGCGCAGCCCGGCGTCGGTGAGGAGGTTCGTATGGAAGTCGAGGCCGTAGGACTCGACGGCGACCTCCCGGACCCGGCGCTGCCGCAGCACCCGGCCCAGGAGCGCCAGCCCGTGCACGAAGCCGGAACAGATCACGATGCGCTCCGGGTCGGCGTACACCCCGCGGGCCCGCGCCAGGTACTCCGCCAGGACCGTGCGCAGTTCGACGCGCCCGCGTGGATCGCCGTAGCCGAAGGCCTCGTCGGGTGCGGCGGTGAGCGCCTTGCGGGCGGCCCGGAGCCAGGCGGTGCGCGGGAAGGCGGACACGTCGGGGAAGCCGGGCTTCAAGGTGTACGCGGGCCCGGACCGCACCGGCCGGGCGGGGGCCGCCGGGGGCCGCGTCCGGCGTGGCGCGGCCCGCTGGGCGACCCGGGTGCCGGAGCCCTGGCGGGCGGTGAGCCAGCCCTCGGCGACCAGTTCGCCGTAGGCGTCGGCGACCGTGTTACGGGCGATGCCCAGGTCGGCGGCGAGCGCCCGGGAGGACGGCAGCCGGGTTCCGGGGGCCAGCCGCCCGCTGCGCACCGCTTCCCGCAGCGCCTCCATCAGCCCGCTGCGCACACCCGTGCCGACCGGCTCCAGATGCAGGTCGGCACCGAAAGTGGCCCAGGAATCGGTCATGGGAATGGACCATACCGCCGAGCCATCGGGCCCGTAGCGTCGTCCCCATGACCACCACGCCGCACGCACACCACGCCGCCCCCGCCGCCCCCGCCGACCGAGCCGCCGAGCACCCGTCGCGCCTCTCCGTCTCCGAGCTGCTCCCCGATGTCTACAAGGCGATGGTCCGCCTCGACATCGCGGCCCGGAAGGGGCTGGACCCCGTCCTGGTCGAGCTGGTGAAGATCCGGGCCTCGCAGCTCAACCGGTGCGCGTTCTGCCTGGACATGCACACGAAGGACGCGCTCGCCGCGGGCGAGTCGGTCGAGCGGATCGTCCAGCTCAGCGCCTGGGAGGAGTCGCGGCACTTCTACACCGGGAAGGAGCTGGCGGCGCTCGCCCTGACCGAGGCGGTCACCGTCCTCACCGACGGCTTCGTCCCGGACGAGGTGTACGCGGAGGCGGCGGAGCACTTCGAGGAGACGGAACTGGCCCAGCTGGTCGCGGCCATCACGGTGATCAACGCCTGGAACCGTTTCGGCGTCACCGGACGGCTCGCACCGGGCCACTACACGCCGGGCGACTTCCAGCACTGACGGCTCCGCACCCATGGCCAGGCCCACAGCCAGGCCCACAGCCAGGAGGAGATCCCATGGCCGATCCGGCCGCCGTGTTCCGTGCGCTGCACCACGGCCGCGCCCCCGACGATCCGCTGGTCCTGCCGGGGCCGTGGGATGCGGCGAGCGCGCGGGCGCTGGAGGAGGCCGGGTTCCCGGCGCTGGCGATTCCGAGCGCGGGCGTCGCCGCCTCGCTGGGCCACGAGGACGGGCGGACCCCGGCCGACGAGATGTTCGCCGCCGTGACCCGGATCGTCCGCGCGGTCTCCGTACCCGTCTCGGCGGACATCGAGGCCGGTTACGGGCTGGAGCCGGAGGAGCTGGTGGACCGGCTGCTGGCGGCGGGGGCCGTCGGCTGCAACCTGGAGGACTCGGTGGACGGCGTCCTGCTGGACCCGGACCGCCAGGCCGACCGGCTGGCCCGCTTCCGCGCGGCGGCGGGCGACCGGCTCTTCCTGAACGCCCGCGTGGACGTCCACCTCCACGCGGCGCCTTCCGGTACGGACCGGGCGTCGGCCGCGACCGGCCGGGCCCTGCGGTACGCGGCGGCGGGCGCCGACTGCGTCTACCCGATCGCCGCCCCGCCCGACGACCTGCCCCGGCTGGCCGCCGCCGTCCCCGTACCGCTGAACGCCATCGGCACGCCGGACTCCCCGGCCGCTGTGCGCCGGCTGGGCGAACTCGGCGCGTCCCGCGTCACGTTCGGCCCCGCCCTCCAGCGGCTCGCGGCGGCAGCGGTACGCGAGGCGGCACAGCGGCTGCGGTGAGGACGCCGACGGCCCCCGGCAGCGGATGCGCTGCCGGGGGCCGTCGGTGTGGTGCGGGCAGTGACCTCAGATCAGGCCGAGCTCGCGGACCGCGTCGCGCTCCTCGGTGAGCTCCTTGACCGACGCGTCGATGCGCGCACGGGAGAACTCGTTGATGTCCAGGCCCTGGACGATCTCGTACTTCCCGTCCTTCGTGGTGACCGGGAAGGAGGAGATGATGCCCTCGGGGACGCCGTAGGAGCCGTCCGACGGGATGCCCATCGAGGTCCAGTCGCCCTCGGCGGTGCCGTTGACCCAGGTGTGCACGTGGTCGATGGCGGCGTTGGCGGCGGAGGCGGCGGAGGACGCGCCACGGGCCTCGATGATCGCGGCGCCGCGCTTGGCGACGGTCGGGATGAAGGTGTCGGCCAGCCATGCCTCGTCGTTGACGACCTCGGCGGCGTTCTTGCCCGCGATCTCCGCGTGGAAGATGTCCGGGTACTGGGTGGCCGAGTGGTTGCCCCAGATCGTCAGCTTCTTGATGTCGGAGACGGCGGCACCGGTCCTGGCGGCCAGCTGCGAGATCGCGCGGTTGTGGTCCAGACGGGTCATCGCGGTGAAGCGCTCCGCCGGTACGTCCGGGGCGGCGGCCTGCGCGATGAGCGCGTTGGTGTTGGCCGGGTTGCCGACGACGAGGACCTTGATGTCGTCCGCGGCGTTGTCGTTGATGGCCTTGCCCTGCGGCTTGAAGATGCCGCCGTTGGCGGCGAGCAGGTCACCGCGCTCCATGCCCTTGGTGCGCGGGCGGGCGCCGACGAGCAGGGCGACGTTCGCACCGGCGAAGCCGACGTTCGGGTCGTCGGTGATCTCGATGCCGCGCAGCAGCGGGAAGGCGCAGTCGTCGAGCTCCATCGCGGTGCCCTCGGCGGCCTTGAGGCCCTGCGGGATCTCCAGGAGTCGCAGGTTGACCGGCACGTCCGGGCCGAGCAGGTGGCCGGAGGCGATGCGGAAGAGCAGCGCGTAGCCGATCTGGCCGGCTGCGCCGGTCACGGTGACATTCACGGGAGTGCGGGTCATGGCGGTCTCCGTTAGACAGCTGGCGGTGGGGGTCCCGGCCCCTGGTGCCGGACCCTGGTGCTGGACGTCTCCGCGCGCCGACCAATCTTGACGTGAAGAGATATCCAGCGGTCAGGCTATCGGACCCGGGCAGGGGGGACCGCCCGGCCCCCTGTTGCACCGCACACAACCGGTCACCTGCCCGGCCCCGGCGTCACGCGTCCGGGTCGGTGCAGCCCTTCGTGCCGGAGGTGAGCGTCGCGCAGGCGTTCGCGTCGCTCGCCTTCTTCACCGCGACCATCGGGGTGTACGCGTTCGTGTCCCCCATGACCTCGCCGTCCTGCGCGCCCTCGCCCGCGGTGATCCGTACGGTGTCGCCGATCGCCGCCTCGGTGAGCCGGGCCCAGGCGGCGGAGCAGACCTCGCTGTAGCGGACCTCGACCTTGCTGCCGCCGACCACGGCGGTCGACACCGTACGGGCGAACTCGCCGCCGCAGCCCATCGCCTCCGGGTCCTGCCCGGCGCAGTCGGTGCCGCTGCACTCGACGCCGACGGGCAGTTCGGGGGCGGCCGTGGTGGGGGCGGCCGACGGGGGCGGGGTGGCCTTGGCCGGGTCGTCGCCGCCCGGCGCGAGCAGCACCGCGCCGACCACGACGATCAGGGCGCCGACGGCCCCGACGGCGAGCATGGCCCCCTTGCGGCGGCCGCCGGGCGCCTTCCCTCCGGCGCTCGTTCCGGAGCCCTTGCCGGCGCTCCGTCCGGCGCCCTCTCCGGCGTACCGCTCCGGTCGCTGCCCGCCCTGGTGCTGCTGGGGGACGTGCGGCGCGGCTCCGCGCTGGGCGGGCACGGAGGGCGGGCGCGTGCTGTCGCGGCCGGTCCCGTAGGCGTCGCGGCCGTAGGGATCGCCGCTGTGGGCTTCGCTGCCGTAGGCGTCGTACGGAGGGGCGTCCGCGCCCGCCGCGGCCGGGACCCGGGCGCCGCCGGAGCCGGCCGCGCTGTGACGGCCGCCCGCGGAGGAACGGCCGGACCGGCCGCCCGCCGGGGCGTCGGGGCCGGTCGCGCCCAGCTCACCGAGCGCCTCACGGGCCTGGGTGATCCGGATGGCCTCCATCGTCATGTCGTGGCGCATCTCGGCCCGGCTCCAGGCGCGCTCGGCCAGCTCCCACATGGTCGTGAGGTGGTGCTGCGGGGTGCCCGTCACCTCGGCGAGGGCGACGACGGCCCTGCGCGGGGCGAGCAGCCGCCCGTTGAGGTACCGCTCCCAGGACGTCTTGCTGTAGCCCGTGCGGTCGGCCACCGCGTTGATGTTGAGCCCGCTGCGGTCGACGAGCCTGCGCAGCTGGCTGGCGAACTCCCTGATCTGCGGATCGAGCTCTTCGGGCAGTGCCTTCCAACGAGGCATCGCTTTCCCCCCTCATGTCCCCCGGACGTGCTTGCTGTGCCCCGCTGCGGCCGGTCCCCCCGACCCACGCAACCCCGCCGGACTACCCACGAGGATGCGCGAAGCCAGGGTGTCAGTTCCTGACGAGGGGGCGCACGGGAGCATTCGGGACGGGGTGCGCATCTTCGCGCGCCCCGATGACTGCCCCGATCACTGCTCTGTCTGCTCCGTGCTGCTCTGTGCGCCGGGCCAGTCTGCCATCGTTGCGCGACGATCACACCGTGCCGGAATGGTCACTTCCGTGCCACAGGCCCCAGGGAACCCTTGAAGCGGCTCTTCGTGTCCATGACGCTTGGAGCAGGACGGGGCAAGGATGCTCATTCCACCCCATACCAGGACTTGTTGTCCTGGTCGCTCCGATCCGAGGTGCCCGTCCCTTCTACGGGGGAGGGGACGGTCACCACGGGCGGGATCACGGGGCGGCCCTCAGCGGATCGTGAAGCGGACGGCGTCCTCCAGGATCGGCACGTCCAGCCACGGTTTCGGCTGCGCGACCAGCGCGAGCAGCACGATCAGGGTACCCATCAGCCCGTACGTCACCAGGTCGGTGAACCGGGAACGTACCGCCAGCATGCCGACCGACGGCACCACCCAGCGCAGCACGGCACCGGCGATCAGCGCACCGCCGATCAGGATGGTGCCGATGCGGAACGCCTGGTCGAACGGGTCCAGGGCCACGATCAGCAGCCCCGCGCCCGCCGCGCAGAGCACGGTGAGCAGCGGCCACTGCCGGGCCGGTGCGGGCGCGTCGCCGGACGCCGCCCGGCCGCCGCCCTCGGGGCGCGCGGTGTCCCGGGTGAGCTTCGGGAACCGCCGCGACCGGCGCCGGGGGGCGCTCCCTGTCCCGGGTTCGGTCACGGCACCGGCCCCGGCCACCGCGCCCTCGCCGCCCGACTCGCTCGACCCGTCCGGCTCGGCCGGACTCGTACCAGCACCCATGGGGTTCCCTCCGCCGTCCGGCCGTCAGCCCGCGGCGGCGGCGTCGGCGGCCTCGGCGGCGAGCCGCTCGGCCGCCTCGACCACGTTGACCAGCAGCTGCGCGCGGGTCATCGGGCCGACACCGCCGGGGTTCGGGGCGACCCAGGCGGCCACCTCGCGGACCCCCGGGTGCACATCGCCGACGATCTTGCCGTCCGCGTCCCGGCTGACGCCGACGTCGAGGACCGCGGCCCCCGGCTTCACGTCCTCGGGCTTGATCAGGTGCTGGACGCCCGCGGCGGCGACGATGATGTCGGCCTGACGCAGGTGGGAGGAGAGGTCCCGGGTGCCGGTGTGGCACTGGGTCACCGTGGCGTTCTCCGACTTACGGGTCAGCAGCAGCGGGATCGACCGGCCGATGGTGACACCGCGTCCGACGACCACGACATGTGCCCCGTTGATCTCCACACCGTGGGCGCGCAGCAGCTGGACGACGCCCTGCGGGGTGCAGGGCAGCGGGCCGGTCTCGTTGAGGACGAGGCGGCCGAGGCTCATCGGGTGCAGCCCGTCGGCGTCCTTCTCCGGGTCCATCAGCTCCAGGACCCGGTTGGTGTCGATGCCCTTGGGCAGCGGCAGCTGGACGATGTAACCGGTGCACTCGGGGTTGGCGTTGAGCTCCCGTACGACGTCCTCGATCTCCTCCTGCGTGGCGGTGTCGGGGAGTTCGCGCTGGATGGAGCCGATGCCGACCTGGGCGCAGTCACGGTGCTTGCCGTTGACGTACCACCGGCTGCCCGGGTCGTCCCCGACGAGCAGGGTTCCCAGGCCGGGGGTGATGCCCTGCGCCTTGAGGGCCGCCACACGGACGGTCAGATCGGATTTGATCGCGGCAGCGGTGGCCTTGCCGTCGAGAATCTGGGCAGTCATGGGCCCATCCTCGCGGATGACCCCGCCCGCATACCAATTGCCGGCGCCTCCCCCGTACACGAGATTGCACTTGCACAACGTCTGGGGCCCCGGACTGGACAAACGCGGGTCCCCCTTATAACGATGAAAGCCGCGGTTGTACGGGGGGCGGGCCGCTGAACGTCGTCCTTCCTCCGTGTGGCCATTTCGTCCCCACACGTCTGTTGAAGGAAACACCCCATATGAGCTTCGGCGACCCGAACAACCCGTACGGGCAGCAGCCCGGTCAGCCGCCCCAGGGGCCGCCGCAGGGCCAGCCCGGGTACGGCTACCCGCAGCAGGCTCCGCAGGGTGTCCCGCCGCAGGGCTACGGCTACCCCCAGCAGCCCGGTTACCCGCAGCAGCCCGGCCAGCCGTACGGGGCCTACCCGCAGGGCCAGCAGCCCGGGTACGGCGGCGGCATGCCGGAGCTGGCCCACTGGGGTCTGCGGTTCGGCGGGCTGATCATCGACGGACTCGTCCTGATGGTCCCGTACATCCTCGTCGTCATCGGCGGTGCGGTCGGCGATGCGTTCGGCGCGATCCTCGCCATCGTGGGCTTCCTCGGCCTCATCGGCGTCGCCATCTGGCAGCTGTACCAGGAGGGCACCACCGGCCAGACGGTCGGCAAGAAGGCCGTGGGCATCCGCCTGCTGCGCGAGGCCGACGGCCGTCCGCTGGGCTTCGGCATGGCCTTCGTGCGCCGCCTGGCCCACTTCCTCGACAGCCTCGCCTGCTACATCGGCTGGCTGTGGCCGCTGTGGGACGAGAAGAAGCAGACGTTCGCGGACAAGGTCTGCTCGTCGGTGGTCGTCAAGTCCAAGTGACCCACCCGCACACCCTGTGCGTGCGAAGGCCGCCCCGGCACGTCGGGGCGGCCTTCGCGCGTACGCGCGGGTCTCAGCGGCCCCCGCGCACGCCCGGGATCTCCGCCGGCTCCGGCGTCGTACGCTCCATCACCACGAAGCTGCCGCCCCGGTGCTTGAGGCGGTAGCGCGCCTCGGGGTGCAGCTGCTCGGCGTACGCCACGGGGTCCTGGATCGGCCGGGACCAGCCGAAGTCGAGGTTGATGGCGACGATGTCGGGCGCGGTGCCCGGGGCTCCGCCGACCCAGTAGACGGTGCGGTCGGAGGTGAGGTGGGCCATCAGCGTGATGTCCGTCTCGACGCGTGAGCCGGCCGGGATGGCGTCCAGCGCCGCCCGGGCCGCCTGGGCGCGGGCGTCGTCGGTGCGGTAGGTCTCCGGGCGCAGCAGGTCGCGCAGCGGCAGGTGCTGGGTCATCGCGATGGCGATCGCGGTGGCGACGGGGACGGCGACCCTCGCGTACGAGGCGAGCCAGGGGCGGTGCGAGTCGCGGCTGCGGCGGACGCCGTCGGCCATCGCGAGGAACAGCACCGGCATGAGAATCGCGCTGTAGTGCCAGACCATGCCCCAGTGGTTGCTGTCCTGCGAGAGCAGCCGCCAGCCGAGCGTGGGGATGATCAGCAGCGTCAGCGGCGAGCGCAGCGCCATGAACGCGGTGATCCCGATCAGGAAGACCAGCATCTCGATCTTGACGGAGGAGTTGAGGACGCCGAGGACGGAGTCCAGCATCGAGACGTCCTGCTCCCCCTTCTTGTCGATCTTCTGCCAGTAGTCGTACGTGCCCGCGCTGCTGGCCGCCGGGATGAGGACGACGAGGGTGAGGACGAAGGCCGCGACGCCGTAGGCGGCGAGCAGCGCACCCTGGAGGCGGCGGCCGTACACGAAGAGCAGGAAGCCGACGACCGCGACGGTCGCGCCGAGGTCCTCCTTGACCAGGACGAGCGGCAGCGACCAGAGCAGGGCGGCCGTCCACCGCTTCAGGAGCAGCGCCCGGCAGACGAGGGCCAGCAGCGGCACGGCGAAGGCGATCTCGTGGAAGTCGGACTTCACCGCTTCCTGGATGCCCCAGGACAGCCCGTACGCGACGGTGACGCACAGCCCGGAGCGGCCGCCGAGGAGCTGCTGGGTGGTGCGGCCGACCACGACCGCCCCCAGCGCGAACAGCGCGGCCTGGGCGAAGAGCAGGGCCGTCGCCGACGGCCAGACCCAGTAGAGCGGGGCGAGCAGCGCCACGATCGGGGAGAAGTGGTCGCCGAGGATCAGATAGCCGGGGCCCTTGATGTCGACGACCGGGGCCTCGAACGCCGCGTACGCCCTGACCTCCTGCTCGAAGATCCCGAGGTCCCAGGAGGGCGAGCCGAAGCGGGCGTACTGGAAGTACGAGTAGAGGAAGTAGAGCGCGCACAGGATCGCGGCGGCGATCAGGTACGGGCGCAGCGGGACGCGTTCGTCGCCGGTGGCCGCGCCCGGGGAACCGTCCGCCGGGCGGGCGTCCGGCCCGGTGCCCTGCGCGGGCAGCCGGCCCGGCTCCGACCGGTCCGTTCCACTCTTGTTCAGCTCAAGCACGGTGACTGCCCCCGCTAGGGATTACTACGGCCGTTCTTTGGATACGGCCGTTCATTAGAACAGAGCGGCGAGCGGATTCCGGACGTCGGACACGGCCGTGGCCGCACCCTTTGGGACGGATGCGGCCACGGAACGTACAGGTACCGGTCGGGAACGTACAGCTGCCGGTCAGTGGGAAACGTAGAGCTGCCGGTCAGTGGAAGAAGTGGCGCGTCCCGGTGAAGTACATGGTGACGCCCGCCTTCTGCGCGGCCTCGATCACCAGCTCGTCGCGGACGGAGCCGCCGGGCTGGACGACGGCCTTGATACCGGCGGCGGTGAGGATCTCCAGGCCGTCGGGGAACGGGAAGAACGCGTCGGAGGCGGCGTAGGCACCGGCCGCCCGCTCCTCGCCCGCCCGCTCGACGGCGAGCTTCGCGGAGTCGACTCGGTTGACCTGGCCCATGCCGACGCCGACCGAGGCGCCGTCCCTGGCGAGGAGGATCGCGTTGGACTTGACCGCGCGGCACGCCTTCCAGGCGAAGGCCAGCTCCTTCAGCTCCGCCTCGGAGAGCGCCTCGCCGGTGGCCAGCGTCCAGTTGGCCGGGTCGTCGCCCTCGGCCTGGAGGCGGTCGGTCACCTGGAGCAGGGCACCGCCGTCGATCGGCTTGACCTCGAACGCGGCGGCCGGGGCGTCCGGGGCACGCAGCACCCGGATGTTCTTCTTGCGGGCCAGCACCTCGACGGCGCCGTCCTCGTACGCCGGGGCGACGATGACCTCGGTGAAGATCTCCGCGACCTGCTCGGCCAGCTCGACGGTCACCGGCCGGTTGACGGCGATGACGCCGCCGAACGCGGAGAGCGGGTCGCAGGCGTGGGCCTTGCGGTGCGCCTCGGCGATGTCGTCGGCGATGGCGATGCCGCACGGGTTGGCGTGCTTGATGATCGCGACGCACGGCTCGGCGTGGTCGTAGGCGGCGCGGCGGGCGGCGTCGGTGTCCGTGTAGTTGTTGTAGGACATCTCCTTGCCGTGCAGCTGCTCGGCCTCGGCGAGACCGCCCTCGCCGGAGGTGTAGAGCGCGGCGGGCTGGTGCGGGTTCTCGCCGTAGCGCAGGACGTTCTTGCGGGCGAAGGTGTCACCGAGGAACTCGGGGAGGCCCGAGTCGTCGGCGGCCGCGTAGTCGTCCGCGAACCAGGAGGCGACGGCCACGTCGTAGGAGGCGGTGTGCTGGAACGCCTCGGCGGCCAGCCGCTTGCGGGCGGTCAGGTCGAAGCCGCCCGCCTTGACGGCCGCGAGGACGTCCGCGTACCGCTCCGGGCTGGTGACGACGGCCACCGAGGGGTGGTTCTTGGCGGCGGCGCGGACCATGGAGGGGCCGCCGATGTCGATCTGCTCCACGCACTCGTCGTCCGAGGCGCCCGAGGCGACGGTCGCCTTGAACGGGTAGAGGTTCACGACCACCAGGTCGAAGGGCTCGACGCCCAGCTCGGCCAGCTGCTCGCGGTGGGCGTCCAGGCGGAGGTCCGCGAGGATGCCCGCGTGGACGCGGGGGTGGAGGGTCTTGACGCGGCCGTCCAGGCACTCCGGGAAGCCGGTGAGCTCCTCGACCTTGGTGACCGGGACCCCGGCGGCGGCGATCTTCCCGGCGGTGGAGCCGGTGGAGACGAGCTCGACGCCCGCCTCGTGCAGACCGCGGGCGAGGTCTTCGAGCCCCGTCTTGTCGTAGACACTGACCAGGGCGCGGCGGATGGGCTTATTCACCGACATGACCGAGATGAACCTTTCGTCCCTCAATGCGATGACCGTCACGGGCGATCCGCCCCACGGCCTCGACGAGCAGCGTGCGCTCGACTTCCTTGATGCGTTCGTGGAGGGCGGCTTCGCCCTCCGGGGTGTCCTCTTCGGTCACCTCGACCACGCCCTGGGCGATGATCGGGCCGGTGTCGACACCGTCGTCGACGAAGTGGACGGTGCAGCCGGTGACCTTCACGCCGTACGCGAGTGCGTCACGCACTCCGTGCGCGCCGGGAAAGCTGGGCAGCAGGGCGGGGTGGGTGTTGACGGTCCGGCCGCCGAAGGCGGCGAGGAACGCCGGGCCGACGATCTTCATGAAACCCGCGGAGACGACGAGGTCCGGGCGGTGCGCGGCGACCTGCGCGGCGAGCGCCTCGTCCCACTCGGCACGGGTCGCGTGGTCCTTGAGCTTGCACACGAACGTGGGGATTCCGGCCCGCTCGGCGCGCTCAAGGCCCCCGGTCCCGTCACGGTCCGCGCCGACGGCGACGATCTGCGCTCCGTACGCCGCCGGGTCGTCGCCGATGGCGTCGAGCAGGGCCTGGAGATTCGTACCGGATCCGGAGACCAGCACGACCAGCCGGGCGGGAACGGAGGAGGGGGGCGGGGAGGCCACGTCGGGGCCCTTTCTCGCGTGATGACCACGTGGTGACACAGGCGCGGCGGCACCGGGGGATGCTCTTTGTAGGGTCGTACGAGAGAATCGCTTCGCCCGATACGGGGAACCCTACGAACGGGCCGACCGTCAGCAACGATACCGGCACACCCGACGGCCCCCACGGGACGGGGGCGTGACCGGGAGGTAGCGTCAGGGGACAGCTCACCGTCCACCGGGTCCTCCGGGCGGACGAACCGTCCTCCGGGCGGACATGACGAGATGGGGAAGACGTTCACCACATGCCGGACCGACGCCGCCGCACCGCCTTCCGCCTCCCGCTGCCCGAGCGGGCCGCCCTGCTGATGCGGGAACGCCAGTCCTCCTCGCCGGAGGCCGACAAGCCGGAGCGCGACAATCCGTTCGCCGCCCCGCCCGCGGACCGGCCGGACCAGCCCTGGCAGCCGCGCCACCCCTCCGGTCCGGGCAACGGGAACGGCGGCGAGGGCTCCGGCGACGGATCAGGGGAGGGCTCCGGCGACGGCTCCTCCGGCGACCGGCCGGCGTGGGGCAGCCAGTGGAGCAGCAAGCAGCCCGGCCGGGGCAGCGGCGGCTGGGGCGGCCGCCCCGGCGGGAACGGCTCCGGCGGCCCCGGGGGCAGGGGCGGACCCGACGGCGGTCCCGGCGGAATGCGCTGGGACCCCACCGACCCCGGGCAGCGGCGCGCCCGCTACGCGCTGCTCGGCGGTATGTGGGCCGTCTTCTTCGCCCTCTTCGACCTCCCGGAGATCGCCCTGCTTCTGGGCTCGCTCTCCGTCTACTGGGCGATCAGCGCGCTGCGCACGCCGCCGAAGAAGGACGCCGCCGCGGCGGACCGCGCGGCCGTCGTCAGCGGTACGGGAGCGACCGGTGCCGCTCCCGGGGGCGGCACGGGGACCGCGCCCACGGTCGCGCAGGGCGTCAGCAGCAAGCAGCAGACCACGGCGGCGATCAGCGGACTGGTGACGGCCCTGCTCGCCCTGCTCATCGTGCTGACGACGTTCACCGTGCAGCTCGTCTACCGCGACTACTACACGTGCGTGAACGACGCCCTGACCAAGACCGGCGCACTGTCCTGCAACGATCAGCTGCCGAAGCCGCTGGAGCCGTTCTTCGGCGTCAAGGAGTAGCGCCTTCCGGGCCGTCCGGACCGCCTGGGCCGTCCGGACCGGTCGGCTCCGTCGTGGTCGGCTTCCGCACCGCCTCCCCGGCGGGGAAGTCGGCCATCAGCCCGCCGGATTCCCGCTTGAGGGAGGCCCACCGGGCCTGCCGGGCCGCGTTCTCGTGCCAGGGGTCGGTCGGCAGGAAGTCGTAGGGCTGGAACGCCGCCGACGCCCGGAAGGCCGCTTCGGGGGCCGCACCGGGAGCCGCGCCGGAGGCCGGCACAGGGGCCTGTACGGAGGAAGCGGCCGGGACGGCCTCGTCCCCCGTCCCGTTGCCCCTGCGCCAGGACGCCCACCAGCGGCGCGGCCGGCCGATGACGGCGGCGGCCTCCTCCTCGTCGCCTTCCGCCGTCCCGGGTCCGCTCTTCCCAGCACCCTTTCCGGCGCCCTTCTCAGCACCCTTTCCGGCGCCTTCGTCTGCGGGTAGCGCAGCCTCAGGTGGAACGGAGGGAGCGGGCGGAGCGTCCGCTTCCGGGACCCGCCCCGCGCCCCCTTCCGGTACGTCCCGGCGCCAGGCCCACCCGGGTGTGCGCAGCCGCCACGCCCGCAGCAGCAACGCCGCCGGTACGCCGATGGCCGCCGTCCACACCAGCGCCGCCGGACCGGTCAGCCACCACACGGGCCCGAACGCACTGAGCGCCCCCGTGCCGAGCGGTCCGCCCGCGACCGCCGTGAGCAACGCCGTACCGGCACCGCACCCCAGCGCGCCGAGCAGGGTCACCAGCACCGTCTCGCGCGGGGTCCAGGCCCGGTCGCGCGGGGCGTCGGCGGGGGCCGCCCCGCGTACGGTGAACCAGGCGACGACCAGCGCGGCCGCCACCGGGACCGCCAGGGCCGCCGCGCTCAGCAGGGAGCCCGGGCCCTGTTCCGGCACCGCCACCAGCAGCGGGAAGCCGGGCACCGCCGGGGTGCCGTCGAGGCCCAGCGGGGTGGCGGTGGCTCCCGTACCGAGCGAGAAGCCGGGCCCGAGCCCGTACGCCGCTCCCCACAGCGCGGCGTTCGGCACGAGCGCGGCGGCCAGCAGGAAGACGGCGAACCGCCCCGGCCAGTCACCCGCGAGCGCCAGGAACGTGTCCTGCGCCGCCACCGCGTTCCGGCCGAGGGCCACCGCGACCAGCAGCGCCCCGCCGCCGAGCAGCACCATCACCCCCGCAGCGGCCGCCCGGCACGCCGCCTCGGCCCGGTTGCGGAAGAGCGTCCGCGCGACGGCCTCCTGAAGCACCAGGGGCGACCAGGACGGCAGCGGGCCCAGCGGCCGCCCGGCCGCCGTCCACACCCCGGCCACCGCCGAACCGGCCACCACGAACGCCACCGGGAACGCCAGCGTGTCCGGTTCGACGCGCAGCGAACCGGCCCGCGCATAGGCCGCCGCCCCCGCCACGACCAGGAGGTAACCCGCCGTAACCGCGCAGAACGCCCCCGCCCGTGAGGGCCGCGCCCGCCCCTCCTCCGGCTCCGCCGCGTCCCGCGCCGCCCGGTGCGCCAGCCAGACCGGACCCGCCACGAGCAGCAGCGGCACGACGCCGACGGGGGCGGGCACGCCGCTCAGGGTGTCGGGCCGCACGAGCCCGGCGCCGTGCGCGAGCAACCAGACCCCGACCCCGGCGCGCAGCGCCCCGCCGGGTCCGCTGTCCGGGTACGGGGAACTGATCCACATCACCATGACCAGCACGGTCAGCGACCCGAGGCCGAGGCCCGCGGCGACGGCGCCCCGCACCAGGGCGGAAGCCAGGGCGAGGGTGCGGTTCCGCTCGGCCGGGGCCTTCGGACTGCGTTGCGTCATTTGGGTCACGCGGCCCATGCTGCCAACGACACGCGCTTATTTCGCGTAACGCGCGAACAGCCGTTGTGTCGCTCAATATACGTTTATGTACTTTTTCTCCCAGTGCAGTGGTGCCGGGGGGCACCCATGACCCGGAGCACCACCGATCAGGCCGCTGCGCCGCCGCTGCCCTCCCCCAAGGAGCGCCGCAGACTGCGTGAGTCGAAGTCGTTGAGCGAGGATCAGGTGGCGGCGGCGGTCGGCGTCACGCGCGCCACCGTGCGCTCCTGGGAGACGGGGCGCACGAGCCCGCGCGGACGCAAGCGCGCGCTGTACGCCAAGCTGATCGCCCCGGAAACTCCGTCACCGCCCGAGGCAGCACCGGCGACGGCACGGCCGAAACCGCCGACCGAGCCGGAAACCGAAGTGAAAGCGGCAGCGGTAGCAGTAGCGGTAGCGGAGACGGCAGCGACAGCGACAGCAGAAACAGCGGAAGCGGCCGCAGCGGAAACCGAAACGGCAGGCGCGGCGGAAACGGCCCCTGGAGCGGTCGCGCCCGAGGAGCAGCCCGGCCCCGCGCCCGACCTCATGCCCGTCCGCTCCCCCGCTCTCTCCCCCGCCGAAGCGTTCGACGAGCTGTACGCCGGCACCGCGCCCGCCCTCGTCCGGCAGACTTTCCTGCTGACCGGGCGCCGCGGCCTGGCCCGCGAGTCCGTGGAGCGCGCCTTCCAACTGGCCTGGCACCGCTGGCCCGAGGTGGCCGTCGACCGCGATCCGGCCGGGTGGGTGCGCGCGGCGGCATACGAGTACGCGATGTCCCCCTGGCACCGGCTGCGCCGCGTCCACCGGCACCCCGACGCCCCGCCCACCGAGCCGGGCAAGCGGGCGTTGTTCGACGCGCTGCTCGACCTGCCCCCGGCCTACCGGCGCACGCTGCTCCTGTACGACGGGGTCGGCCTGGACCTCCCGGAGACCGCGGCCGAGACGGAGGCCAGCACCCCGGCTGCGGCGGGCCGCCTGATGACCGCCCGCGCCGCCGTCGCCGAACGGCTGCCCGAGCTGGCGGAGGCCGGATCGCCCGCCGAGCAGTCCGCCCTGCTGCACGACCGGCTCGGCGGTCTCGCCCGCGCCGAGCACGTCCCCGTACCACCGCCCGCCCGTGCCGTGCGCACCGGCAGCGAGAACAAGGCCAAGCTGTGGACGAAGGCCGCCATCGCGGGCGCCGTCCTCCTCATCAGCGTGACAGGGCTGACCCTGCACACCGCGCCGACCCACTACGAGCAGCCGATCTCCCCCGCCGAACGCGTCGGGGGCGTACCGCCGCGCGGTGGTCCGCAGAAGCTCACCGCACAGGACCTGAAGCTCCAGAAGTCACTGAGCGAGCAGCTGGCCCACGGTCCGGAACGGCTGGTCCCGCAGCCCAAGTGAGCCGTGCGACAGCTGTGTACGCGAACGGCGCGGGCCCGCACCCCTGGTGGAGAAGAAAAGGGGGGTGCGGGCCCGCGCCGTTCACGCGTGGCTGTGATGCCTCTGCCGCCTGAGTCAGGCGCCGAGGATCTCGCGCGCCAGCTTGGCGGTCTCGGTCGGCGTCTTGCCGACCTTGACGCCGGCGGCCTCAAGGGCCTCCTTCTTCGCCTGCGCGGTGCCCGAGGAGCCGGAGACGATGGCGCCCGCGTGGCCCATGGTCTTGCCCTCCGGAGCGGTGAAGCCCGCGACGTAGCCGACGACCGGCTTGGTGACGTTCTTCGCGATGAAGTCGGCGGCACGCTCCTCGGCGTCGCCGCCGATCTCGCCGATCATCACGATGAGGTCGGTCTCCGGGTCCGCCTCGAACGCCGCGAGGGCGTCGATGTGCGTCGTACCGATGATCGGGTCGCCACCGATGCCGACGGCGGAGGAGAAGCCGATGTCGCGGAGCTCGTACATCATCTGGTAGGTCAGCGTGCCGGACTTGGACACGAGACCGATGCGGCCGGGCTTGGTGATGTCGCCCGGGATGATGCCGGCGTTGGACTGGCCGGGGGTGATGAGACCCGGGCAGTTCGGACCGATGATCCGGGTCTTGTTGCCCTTCTCGCCCGCGTACGCCCAGAAGGCGGCGGAGTCGTGAACGGCGATGCCCTCGGTGATGACGACCGCGAGCGGGATCTCGGCGTCGATCGCCTCGACGACGGCGGCCTTGGAGAACGCCGGCGGCACGAAGAGGACGGACACGTTCGCGCCCGTCTTCTCCATCGCTTCCTTGACGGAGCCGAAGACCGGGACCTCGGTGCCGTCGAAGTCGACGGAGGTGCCGGCCTTGCGCGGGTTCACGCCGCCGACGATGTTGGTGCCGTCGGCCAGCATGAGCTTGGTGTGCTTCATGCCGGTGGCGCCGGTCATCCCCTGGACGATGACCTTGCTGTCCTTGGTGAGGAAGATAGCCATGGTGGTCTGAGTCCCTCTTCCTTACTTCGCAGCCGCGGCGAGCTCGGCGGCCTTGTCGGCCGCGCCGTCCATGGTGTCCACGCGCTGCACGAGCGGGTGGTTGGCGTCGGAGAGGATCTTGCGACCCAGCTCCGCGTTGTTGCCGTCGAGACGCACGACCAGCGGCTTCTCGACCTTCTCGCCCTTGGACTCAAGCAGCGCGAGCGCCTGCACGATGCCGTTGGCGACCTCGTCGCAGGCGGTGATGCCACCGAAGACGTTGACGAAGACGGACTTGACGTCCGAGTCGCCGAGGATGATCTCCAGGCCGTTCGCCATGACCTCGGCGGAGGCGCCGCCACCGATGTCGAGGAAGTTGGCGGGCTTCACGTTGCCGTGCTTCTCACCGGCGTACGCGACGACGTCCAGGGTCGACATGACCAGACCGGCACCGTTACCGATGATGCCGACCTCGCCGTCGAGCTTGACGTAGTTGAGGTTCTTGGCCTTGGCAGCAGCCTCGAGCGGGTTGGCTGCGTCCTTGTCCTCAAGAGCCTCGTGACCCGGCTGGCGGAAGTCGGCGTTCTCGTCGAGCGAGACCTTGCCGTCCAGCGCCAGGATGCGGCCGTCCTTGGTCTTCACCAGCGGGTTGACCTCGACGAGGAGGGCGTCCTCGGCGACGAAGGTCTCCCACAGGGTCACCAGGGCCTCGGCGACACCCTCGGCCACGTCCGCCGGGAACTTCGCCTGGGCCACGATCTCGCGGGCCTTGACGATGTCAACGCCGGAGTTGGAGTCGACCGGGACCTTCGCGAGGGCCTCGGGGGTCTTCTCCGCGACCTCCTCGATGTCCATGCCGCCCTGCACCGAGGCCATGGCCAGGAAGGTGCGGTTGGTGCGGTCGAGGAGGTACGAGACGTAGTACTCCGCCTCGATCTCCGGGGACAGCTCGGCGATCATCACCTTGTGGACCGTGTGGCCCTTGATGTCCATGCCGAGAATGTCGGTCGCCCGGGCGACCGCCTCGTCGGCGTCGGCGGCCAGCTTGACACCGCCGGCCTTGCCGCGGCCGCCGACCTTCACCTGCGCCTTGACGACAGACTTGCCGCCCAGCTTCTCGGTCGCCTCGCGGGCTGCCTCAGGCGTGTCGATGACTTCACCGGCCAGCACCGGTACACCGTGCTTGGCGAAGAGGTCCCTCGCCTGGTACTCGAACAGGTCCACGCGCGTCCGTCCCTTTTAGTGGTATCGCGGTTCGTTCTTCTGCGTGGGCGTGCCGCGAAGGGCAACGTGACTGCTCTGTCACTAGGGAGGCGTACACGGTGTCCGAGTACGCGGCATGTCCATCCGGCAGGTTATCCCCGCGCTCGGCGTGACCCTAAATCGCAGATCACACCTGAGCGGTGATAACGGTCACAGAGGGTGCCGGGGGCGCGTGACACCGCCGGGCCGCTCGGGCTCCGGCCGAGGCTGCCTTCCGGCCCTGTCCGGAACCTTGCCCGAGTCCTTGCGTGAGGCCGTGCCCGGCATCTCGCCCGGGATCTCGCCCGGGACCTCGCATGAGGCCTTGCGCGGGATCTGCCTGAGCCTTCCGGCCCCCCGGGGAGGGTGACGCCGGGAGCCGGAAGACCAGCGAGGGGCGGGAGGGACGGGGAGGGGCGAGGCGGGGCAGGAGAACCGGGAGGGGCCGGGAGGGGCCGGGTCAGCCGCCCTGTGCCGGGTACTGCGGAGCGGCGAACGACGGCACCGCGTCGGTCACGAAGGCCGGGGCGATCGAGGTGGCGGCCTGGGCACCGGAGGCCGCGTGTCCGACGGCGGGCCCGGCGTCCGCGCGGGCCGTGTCCGCCACACCGCCCGCGAACGGCCGGGCCTGCGCCCCGACGCCCTCGGCCAGCGGCTGCACCCGGGCGGTGACCCCCTGTGCGAACGGCGCGACCGCGTCGGACGGTGGCCGAGGGCAGCGGGACCCGGCGCAGCGGAATACCGCCCTCCGTGGCGATGGGCGATGCTTGCACGAGCCCGTGGGGGTCACGCAAGCCCCTGGCTACTCTTGGGTCTCCTTGTCCGGTATGGGCAGGGGCCTCTTCTCGATCGCCGCCGCCATGACGTCCGGGAAGAGATCCGGCGTACAGGCGAACGCGGGTGCGCCCAGCGCCCCGAGCGCCGCCGCGTGCTCGTGGTCGTACGCGGGCGCCCCCTCGTCGGAGAGCGCGAGCAGCGTCACGAACTGCACGCCGGAGGCCTTCATCGCGGCGACCCGCTTGAGCATCTCGTCGCGGATGCCGCCTTCGTAGAGGTCGCTGATGAGGACGACGACGGTGTCCGCGGGGCGGGTGATCTTCGACTGGCAGTAGGCGAGCGCCCGGTTGATGTCGGTGCCACCGCCGAGCTGGGTGCCGAAGAGGACGTCCACCGGGTCGTCGAGCTGGTCCGTGAGGTCGACGACCGCCGTGTCGAAGACGACGAGCCGGGTGGCGAGGCTGCGCATGGAGGCGAGCACCGCGCCGAACACGGAGGCGTAGACGACGGAGGCGGCCATCGAGCCCGACTGGTCGATGCACAGGACGATGTCCTTCTTGACGGCCCTGGAGGCACGTCCGTAGCCGATGAGGCGCTCCGGCACGACCGTGCCCGTCGCCGCCGTGCCGTCCGGTCCCGGGATCGTCAGATAGTTCTTCAGGTTGGCCCGGATCGTACGGTCCCAGTCGATGTCACGGTGGCGCGGCCGGCTGATCCGCGCCGAGCGGTCCAGGGCCCCGGTCAGGACGGCCCGGGTGCGGTGCTCCAGGCGCTTCTCCAGGTCCTCGACGACCTTGCGGACGACGGCCCGTGCGGTCTCCTTCGTCGTCTCGGGCATGGCCTTGTTGAGGGAGAGCAGGGTGCCGACGAGGTGGACGTCCGCCTCGACCGCCTCCAGCATCTCCGGCTCCAGCAGCAGCGCCGCCAGGCCGAGCCGGTCGATCGCGTCGCGCTGCATGACCTGGACCACGGAGCTGGGGAAGTACGTCCGGATGTCGCCGAGCCAGCGGGCGACGGAGGGGGCCGACGCGCCGAGCCCCGCCGAACGGCCGCCGCCCCTGCCTCGATTCCTCCCGGCGGCCTCGCCGTAGAGCGCGTTCAACGCACTGTCCATCGCGGCGTCCTGGCCGCTGAGGGTGCGGCCGGTGCTGTCGGCGCTGTCCGCCCCGAGCACCAACCGCCAGCGCCGCAGCCGCTCACTGTCGTCCGGGTGCCGTGCGCCCGGAGCCGTCCTGTCCATCGTCTCCTCCGCCCGTTCCTTCACCGTGGTCGTCGTGGTCGTCCCGATCGCCGCGTCCGTCCGGATCGCCGCGCTCGCCCCTACCGTGGTGGTCGTCGTCATCCGGCCGCTCCCGTCGGCTCGGGGTGCCGACCCAGCAGCAGACTCAGCACCGGCTCCACCGCGTCGGCCCTGGCCCGGTCGATCCCGGGGCCGAACCCTGCGGGCGCCCGGTCGACGCCCTCCCGGTGGGTGCTCCCGGGGACGGGCCCGCGCCGGACCAGCTCGCCCAGGGTGCGGCGTACGCCCGGTTCGTAGGCGGAGAACGTACGGCGCAGCAGCGGCAGCACATCGGTGAACATGTCGGCGGGCACACCGGTCAGCCAGGTGTCGATGAGGCCGAGCAGCCGCTCGTCGTGGACCAGCAGCATGCCGCCGCCCGACGCGCCGCCGACGAACCCCTCGATCCAGGCGGCGGCGTCGGCGGGCGGGGTGCCGGGCGAGAGCGCCAGGCCCATCAGCCGTGCCGCCTCGTCCTCCGCGAGCCGTCCCTCGTCCAGGAGCAGCCGGGCGGACCGGCCCCGGATGACCCCGGCGACCGTGTCGCGGCCCGCCAGCTTGTGCAGCACTGCGTCCCAGCGTTCCCGCAGCCCCGGGGCGGGCGCCGCCCCGGCGAGCAGCAGCCCGATCGCGCCGTGCACGGCCTCCACCTGGCGGCGCAGCGCCTCCGCCCCGTCCGCGTCGAGGCCGGTGCAGGCGGGTGGCAGTCCGACGCAGACGCGCTCGGCGAGACCGGCGGCGACCTCGGCGAGCGCCGCCGTGTCCGTGGCGCGCACGTCCCCGTACCGCAGGGAGCGAGCCAGGGCGGGCAGCGCGTCCGCGAGGTGGCCGACATCCGCGTCGAGTGCGGCGCGGTCGGCGAGGGCCTTCATCACGACGGGCAGCGCGTCGGGCAGTTCGGCCAGGAGGCAGTGCTCGGCGAGGGCGGTGACGTCGGCCAGGGCGGTCGCCTCGACGGCCTGCCACTCGGCCTTCGCGGTCGCGGCGGTGCGAACGGTGGTGCCCCACACACCGGCCTCCGCGACCCGGATGTGGAGCTCCGGTTCCCAGCGGAGGTGCCAGCTCTCCCGGAAGGTGCCGGTACTCCCCCGCCCCGCGACCGGGTCGCCCCAGCCGACGTCGAGGAGGCGCAGCCGGTGCAGGAGTCGGCTGCGGGCGGCATCGGTCTCCTTGCGCAGGTCGAGGTCCAGCTCGCGTTCCTGCGGTTCGGGCTTGAGGCGCAGGGTGCGCTGGCTGCGGGTCAGGTCCCGTTGCAGCGGGACGGCCGGGGCGGTGTCGGGCACCTCGCCGAGGGTCTCGCCGACGATCAGCCGGTCCTGGACGAGGGCGAGCGGGATGTCGGACCCCTCGCACATCACAGCCCGTACCGCGTCGGTCGTCTCGCCCAGTCCGGCCAGCGGGCGGCCGCGCAGGGCGGCGAGGGTCTCGGCGAGCCGGACGGCCTCGATGACATGGGCGGTGGAGACGGGCCGGTCCTCCGCGCGCAGCAGTCGGGCGACCTTGGTCATCCACCGTTCGACCGGGCGGTCGGCCGCGTCGAAGAGGTGGCCGTACCAGCCGGGGGCGTCGATACCCGCCCCGTATCCGCTGTGCCGGGCGAGCCTGCGGTGAGTCCAGGGGACCCAGGTCAGCTCGGTCTTGACCTTCGGGAGCCCCTTGAGCAGGGCGCGGTCGGCGGCGAGGGTGGTCCGCGCAGCGAGCGCGGGCACGTGCCAGGCTCCGCAGACGACCGCGACGGCGTCCCCGAACTCCTTACGTGCGCCTCGCAGTTGGATACGCATGTACGCCTCACGCACGGCGTCCCGGGGCTGCCCGCCGTCCCCGTACGCCTCGCGCAGTGCCGTCATGGCCTCCGCCAGCGCGACGAACGGGGCGAGCGCGTCGCCCGTACCGTCCGCGTCATCCGCGTCGCTGCCATTGCCGGCGCCACCGCTCGTGCTGGTGCTCGTGCTGGAGTCGGTGCCCGGGCCCGGTGAGCGGTGCTCGACGACGTCCTCCCACCAGCGCTCGGGGTCGTCGTATCCGGCGGTCTCGGCGAGCACGCGGATCGGGTCGACGACCGGCGTGACCTCTTCCGCCTCCGGCGTGGCCGCCTTCAGAGCCAGGGAGTGGGCGGCCGGAAGGTCGATGAAGCGCACCGGGACGTCGTGGTCGAGGGCCCAGCGGATCGCCACCCACTCGGGTGAGAACGCGGCCATCGGCCAGAAGGAGGCCCGCCCCGGATCGTCCACCGCGTGCGCGAGCAGCGCCACGGGCGGACGCATCTGCGGGTCGGCGGCGAGCGGCAGCAGCGCGTCGCCCTCGGGCGGCCCCTCGATGAGGACCGCGGACGGACGGGCCGCCGCGAGCGCCGCGAGAACAGCACGGGCCGACCCGGGACCGTGATGCCGCACCCCGAGCACCCACGGCCCGGCCCCCGCGAGCGCCCCGCTCCCCACCGCGCTCGTCATGCGGATACCTCGCGGCAGGCGCGGTAGAAGTCCTTCCAGCCGTCCCGCTCGCGGACCACGGTCTCCAGATACTCCTGCCAGACCACGCGGTCCGCCGCCGGGTCCCGGACGACGGCGCCGAGGATGCCCGCCGCGACATCGCCGGGGCGCAGGATGCCGTCGCCGAAGTGGGCGGCGAGGGCGAGGCCGTTCGTGACGACGGAGATCGCCTCGGCCGTGGAAAGCGTGCCGGAGGGGGACTTCAGCTTGGTACGCCCGTCGGTGGTCACCCCGTCGCGCAGCTCGCGGAAGACCGTGACCACACGCCGGATCTCGGCCAGTCCCTCCGGCGCCGCGGGCAGGTCGAGCGAGCGGCCGATCTGGTCGACGCGCCGGGACACGATGTCGACCTCGGCATCCGGGGTGGCGGGCAGCGGCAGGACGACGGTGTTGAACCGGCGGCGCAGCGCGCTGGACAGCTCGTTGACGCCGCGGTCCCGGTCGTTGGCCGTGGCGATGAGGTTGAATCCGCGCACGGCCTGGATCTCCTGTCCCAGCTCGGGGACGGGCAGGGTCTTCTCCGACAGGATCGTGATCAGCGAGTCCTGTACGTCGGCGGGGATGCGGGTCAGCTCCTCGACGCGGGCGGTCATGCCCTCGGACATGGCCCGCATGAGCGGGCTCGGCACCAGCGCGTCACGGCTGGGGCCGTGGGCGAGCAACTGGGCGTAGTTCCACCCGTAGCGGACGGCTTCCTCGGGGGTCCCCGCGGTGCCCTGCACCAGGAGCGTCGAGTCACCGCTGACGGCGGCGGCCAGATGCTCGGACACCCAGGTCTTGGCCGTCCCCGGAACTCCGAGCAGCAGCAGTGCGCGGTCCGTGGCGAGCGTGGTCACGGCGACCTCGACGAGCCGCCGAGGCCCCACGTACTTCGGCGTGATCACCGTCCCGTCGGGGAGCGTCCCGCCCTGTAGATAGGTGGCGACGGCCCAGGGTGAGAGCCTCCAGCGGGCGGGCCTGGGACGGTCGTCGGCGGCGGCCAGGGCCTTCAGCTCGTCGGCGAAGGCGTCCTCGGCATGCGGACGCAGGGCCTCGCCGCCGGCCTCCGGCGCGACGGACGCAGTGGTTGTGGGCATGGTCATGGCTCCCCCTCCAGATCGGTCGACCTGATGTGGTTCCCACCGTGCACCATGCCACTGACAACGAGCCCTGACCTGCGGTCATTTCCCGGGCAGCGGCCGCGTGAAGGGCAGGTCGGAGCGCAGGCGGGAGAGCAGGCGGGAGGGGACTGTCAGTGGTGCCGCCTACCGTCGTTCCCATGCTGCTATCTCACGGGGGAGAACCCTCACCCACCGGCGGACCGGTGGCGCGCCGGACGGTGGAACAGGTGCTGGCACTGGCCCCTGACGACGCCTCACGCAAGGCGGGCGCCAAGCTCGCAACAGCCGGCCCGTGGTCCGGCACGGGGTTCGACGACGCGGGTGCGGTGTGGGGGCTGTGCAAGGGAAGCGGGAGCACGCCGTATCGGACGGTTGTCGACACCACCGGCCCCGCGTACAAGTGCAGTTGCCCGAGCCGGAAGTTCCCGTGCAAGCACGCGCTCGGGCTGCTGCTGCTCCGGGCGGCCGACGACGGGGTGTTCCAGCGGGGCGAGCCCGCCGACTGGGCCGCCCCGTGGATCGAGGGCCGCCGGATACGCGCGGCCGCGAAGGGCCGAGCCGCCGGGGACGGCGAAGCCGCACCGGGGGCCGCCGACTCGGGTCACTCCGACCCCGCCGCCCGGAAGCGGGCGGAGCGCCGGGCCACCCGGATCACCGACGGGGCCCAGGAGCTGGAACAGCGCCTCGCCGACCTGCTGCGGGGCGGCCTCGCGGCGGCCGACCGCTCGGGCTACGCCCTGTGGGAGGAGACCGCGGCCCGCATGGTCGACGCCCAGGCCCCCGGCCTGGCCGCCCGGGTGCGGGAGCTGGGTGCGATCGCCGGGTCCGGTCCGGGCTGGCCGGTGCGGTTGCTGGAGGAGTGCGGCCTGCTCCACCTGCTGGCCAGGGCCTGGCTCGGCCGGGAGCGGCTGCCGGACGCGCTGGCCGCGACGGTACGGACGAGGGTCGGCCTGCCGTCCTCCGCCGAAGGCCCCCCGGCCCGCGACCACTGGCTGGTCCTCGCGCAGTACGACACCCCCGACGGCAGGATCGTCACCCGCCGGATCTGGCTGTACGGGCAGGGGTCGGGCCGCACGGCGCTGCTTCTCTCCTTCGGCGCGGCAGGCCGCTCCCCCGCCCAGACGCTGCCGGTGGGCGCGACGATCGACGCCGAGCTGACCCCGTATCCGGGCGGCGGGCGGCTCCGGGCCGAGCTGGGGCAGCAGTTCGGGACCCTCGCCCCGGCCACGACCCTGTCAAACACCGCCCTGTCCGCACCCCTGCCGGGCACCGCCCCGGCCACGCCCCCGCCCGGGATCACCGCGGCCGCCGCGCCCGCCGTCTACGGAGAGGCGCTGCGGGAGGACCCCTGGCTGGACGCCTGTCCGGTCACCCTGCGCGAGGTCATACCCGTGCCGTCCAAGAACGGCTGGCAGCTGGCGGACTCCCAGGCCGATTCCGCCCTGCCGATCAATCCGGCCGCACTGCGCCGGCCCGGCCTGTGGAAGCTCGTCTCGCTGTCCGGTGGTGGCCCGGTCACCGTGTTCGGTGAGATCGGCCACCGCGGCTTCGACCCGTTCGCGGCCTGGGACCCGGAGGGCGGGGCGGAGTCCGGTGCTGCTACGGGAGGGGCCCTGGTGCAACTGGTCTGATCCCGGGAGCCGTTCAGGCCGGGCGTCGCTGAGCCCTGGCGCCGTCGACGCCGGGCGCCGTTGAGACCGGGCTCCGCCATGCCCCGACGACAGCGACGACGACCGGGGAGCCGTCCTACCCGCCGCCCGCGTCAGACACCCGCGCACAGCCACCACGCGATCACCGCCACCGCCATCGCCATCGCCATCACCATCGCCACCGGAACTGGAGGGGAACGATGCCTCGTACGACCGCCGACCGCCCGACCGGAAACGCAACCACGGACCCGCACCGGAACACGCCCCCCGACGCAACCACCCCCACCGCCGCCTCCCCCGCCCCCGCCTCGGCCGTCGACGCGCTCCCCTGGGAGGAGCTGGTCACCTCGGCGCTGCTCGGCACCGACCGCCGACCGCCGGTGCCGCAGGGTGCCCCCGCACCGGCCGACGGCCCCGCCGCACTGCTGGACGCGGCCGCGCTGCACACCGTGCGACAGCGGGCGGGGCTGCTGCCCGCCGTACCCGAGGCCCGTCCGGAGCTCACCGCCCCCGATCCGCGCCCGCCGCTCCCCGAGGCCGCCCGGCAGCGACTCGCCCACCTGCTCGCCGACCGGGCCGCGCCCTCGGGCGGCGGGCGGCGCGGATCGGCGCCCGACCTCACCGAACTGATTCCCCAGTGGCTGGCCACCGCCAACCGGAGGGGCTTCCGGGCCCCGGCCGCCCTGGTGCCCGCGCTGCTGGACGCCGCTCGGGCCCGCACCGATCTGCGGCCGCAGGCGCTCGCGTTCGCGGGGCCGCGGGGGCTGTGGCTGGCCGGGCTGAACCCCGAATGGAAGTTCGCCCTGCGCGGTTCCGCGAACGGATCACCCCGGCCCGACACCACCGACCCGGAAGCGGTACGCGGCCTGTGGGATGAGGGGCTGTTCGCGGAGCGGATCGCGCTGCTCGACGCCGTACGGGCCCAGGATCCGCCGACCGCGCTGGCCCTCCTCGCCACGACCTGGTCCACTGAACGGGCCGAGGACCGGCTGATGTTCCTGGACTCACTGCGGACCGGGCTCAGCGGTGCCGACGAGCCCTTCCTGGAGCAGGCCCTGTCGGACCGCAGCCGCAATGTCCGCGCCACCGCCGCCGAGCTGCTGTCCGCCCTGCCCGGGTCGGCACTCGCCGGACGGATGGCGGCCCGTGCGACGTCCTGCGTGAACCCGGACCGTTCGGGAGGTGGCGCGTCCATCGCCGTGGAGGCGCCGCACGAGTGCGACGCGGACATGCAGCGCGACGGCGTCGTCGCCGCCCCGCCCACGGGCCGGGGCGAACGGTCCTGGTGGCTCGGGCAGTTGGTGGAGGCCACGCCGCTCGGCATCTGGGAGGAGCGGTTCGGCGGACGCCCGGCCGAGGACATCGTGGCCCTGCCCGTCGCCGACGAGTGGGCCGTCGAGCTGCACACCGCGTGGTGCCGGGCGGCGGTGCGCCAGCGCAATCCGCAGTGGGCGCGAGCCCTGCTCGGGGCCCCTTCGGCGCCTCCGGCAAGCGGCCCGGGGACGGCCTCGATCGCCGAGCGTTCGAAGCTGCTCGCGACCCTTCCCGATACCGAACGCGCCTCCTGGATAGCCGAGTTCGTCGCGGCACACGGCCTGTCGGAGGCGTTCCAGCCGCTCGGGGTCTGCGCGGTCCCCTGGGCCGGGCCGCTCGGGCGCGCGGTGGTGGACGCGCTCGACATCGCTCGGGACGGCGGGAGTTACCCGTGGAGCTTCAGCGGGGTGATGGGCCTGGCGGAACGCTGCCTGGACCCGGCCGAGGCCGATCGACTGGAAGTCCTCACGGCCGCGCAGGACGAGCAGGAGGGCGCGTCGCCCGGAGCCGGGGGGTACTGGTCGGAGGCCTTCCAGCGCCTGGTCTCCACCCTGCGGCTGCGCGCCGCGATGGAGGCGGAGCTGACGACCTGACGACCCCGCCCCGCCTCCTCGCACCTGGAACGCCCGGGCCCGCACCGCCACCCGCCGGCAACGACAGCGACACCGACACCGACATCCAAGTCCAGGCCAACGCCCACACCCCCGCCCAGGCCCGCACCCGTGTCCGGGCTCAGGTCTGCGCGGGCTGGCGGACGTTGGCGTTGACCCAGTCGACGATCTCGGTCGTCGTCGCCCCCGGCGTGAAGAGCTCAGCCACGCCCAGCTTCTTCAGCGGGGGGATGTCCGCCTCCGGGATGATCCCGCCGCCGAACACCTTGATGTCCTCCGCCTCCCGCTCCTTCAGCAGCTCGATCACCTTCGCGAACAGCGTGTTGTGCGCTCCGGAGAGGATCGAGAGGCCGATGGCGTCGGCGTCCTCCTGGATCGCCGTGTCGACGATCTGCTCGGGGGTCTGGTGCAGCCCCGTATAGATCACCTCCATACCGGCATCCCGCAACGCCCGTGCGATCACCTTGGCCCCGCGGTCATGGCCGTCGAGTCCCGGCTTGGCCACCACCACACGGATCGGACCGGTCACACCCATCACTGCCTCCACATGGTCTCCCGCGCCTGAAGGGCCGGGGATGTGAACGAACGTTATCCACAGCATCCCGCACGCCGCCGTTTCGCGGCAGGCGGGGAGGGGGAAATCACACGTGGGACATGTTCGCCAGGCGTCGTCCCCCGTCCACGCGGTGTTCCGGCCGCGCGGGGACCCGGCGCAAGGGGAGCCGCTACGAGGTCGCCGTACCACCGCGCCGCCAGCCGCACGGCACGGTGGTACGGCCATCTTCGCCCGCCCGGCCGCCCGGCTGACCGACCGGCCGGCTGACCGACCGGCCGACCCGGTCACGGCCTCGTGCCGACACCCCATGAGCGTCCACGGGGACGGGAGCCGCCTCCCCCGTGCACCAGTGCAGGAGGTCGGCCCGTGAAGGCCCTCCCTTTCCTCTCCCTACTGCTGAACCGCCCCCTACCGCTGAACCGCCCCGGGCTGCCGCGTCTCCCCGGACTGCTGCACCGCGCCGGAATACCGCATCGCGACGGACCGCTCGCCCGCCCCGGGCGTCCGGGCCCCCGCCTCTCCTCCGCGCTGCTCGGCGCCACCGCACTGGAGCTGGCCGTCCTCGCCGGGCACCTGGCCGTCTACCCCTTCGGCCTCACCCCGGAGCGCCGCCGGCCGGTTGCCTCGCCCGACCCGTCGCCCGACCCGCACCTCGCCCCGGCCTCCACCCCGCCGCCCGTCGTCCTGCTGCACGGGTTCATCGACAACCGCTCCGTCTTCCTCCTCCTGCGCCGGACGCTGGCCCGGCACGGCCGCCGTCACCTGGAGTCCCTCAACTACTCCCCGCTGACACGCGACATCCGTACCGCCGCCGAACTGCTCGGCCGACATGTGGAAGAGATCTGCGCGCGTACCGGGCGCCGCCGGGTCGACATCGTCGGGCACAGCCTCGGCGGACTGATCGCCCGGTACTACGTGCAGCGGCTCGGCGGTGACCACCGGGTCCGCACCCTGGTCACGCTCGGCACGCCGCACAGTGGCACCGCCGTCGCACCGGGGGCGGGAATTCACCCCATCGTGCGGCAGATGCGCGGCGGGTCCTCCGTGATCGAGGAGCTGCGCAGCCCCGCACCCGGCTGCCGGACGCGGTTCGTCAGTTTCTGGAGCGAGCTGGACCAGGTGATGGTCCCGGTCGGGACGGCGTGCGTCGACCACCCCGACCTCGACGCCGTGAACGTACGCGTCACCGGTATCGGGCACCTCGCGCTGCCCGTACATCCGACGGTGGCCGCCGCCGTCCGTGAGGCGCTTGATGCGTGCGAGGCGCGGGAGGACACATCCGCCTCCGACGGAACGACAGCTTCCGTGGCCTGAAATAGAACGTTTATCGAACGTAGGGCCAAGGCTGTGCCAGTCGTCCACCGAAAGACGGCCGATTGCCCGTTTCCTGCGGCCGTAAAACCTGTCGAAGATTGTCGTCCTCACATACTGCCGGGTACAGTCGCGGCCACTGCTTCCCCCTGGGGACCCGCTGACCGGGACCCAGAACAGTCCTGCTGCCGAGGCGAGAGAGAAGTTGGTGAACGACCAGCACCCCCACGCCGGGCCCGTCGGGTACGACAGTCAGTCGACCGGCAGCTTCGACACCGACCCGCTCTTCGGCTCCCTTCCGGGTGCGCACGAATCCGGCCAAGCAGCCGGCTACGACTCGGCCTATCAGGCCACCGCGACCGCCACCACCGGGTACGACGGCACCTACGTCGGTGACTCCTACGGCGGCGACTCCTACGGCGGCTACAGCGGCGCGTACGACTCCACCGCCTGGGACACGGGCGCTCACACGGACGCCCAGCAGACGGCCACGGCCGCCGCGACCGCCACGTACGACGGCTACACGGATCATTCGCAGGTCCACCAGCAGTGGGACACGACCGGGCAGCAGTGGGACGCCACCGGCGCCTGGCAGCAGACCGTCGACCAGGACGCGACCGGCCAGTGGACGGCCACCGAGACCGGCGCCTTCCCCACCACCGCGTTCAGTTCCGCCCCGTACGGCACGGACGCCTACGACACCGGGGCGTACCCGACCGGCACCGCCTACGCGGCCGACGGCGGCTACGGGACCGACGCGTACGACACCGGGGCCCACGACACCACCGCCTTCGCGACCGGCGCCTACACGGCCGACGGGTACGAAACCGGTGCGTACGGCACGAGCGCGTACGGCACCGGCACGTACGACACGGGCACGTACGACACGGGTGCCTATGACGCGACCGCCTGGAACTCCGGCGCCACGCCCGAGGAGTCCGCGTACGGACCCGAACAGACGTCGCATCCGCTGTACGAACAGCAGACGCACGAAGCGGCCGTGGAAGCGGACACGGACACAGCCCCGGCCTCCACCGCCGAGTTCGCCACCGAGGCAGCCCTCGCCACCGACGACGCCCCGGAGCCGGACGCCGAGGACCACGCCCCCGCCCCGCCCCCCGTGAACCGCGCCGCCGCCCGCCCGCCCGCCGCCCGCAACCGGGCCCGGCGCCGCAGCCCCGCCAAGCGCTCCGCGCTCCTGACCGTCGCGGTGCCCTCCGCCTGCGTGATGAGCGTCGCGGGCATCGCCGCCGCCTCGGTCAGCGGGATGTCCGGCGGCGAGGAGAAGCCGGAGGAGGCGACCGCCTCCATGGCGATCGCCGACCCCAGCACGGTCAAGACGGTCGCCGCCAACAACAAGCTCGACAACCAGCTGGAACAGCTCTCCGAGGGCAGCGCCGACTTCCGCGAGCGCGCGAGCCGCACCCAGGAACGCATCGACCTGCGGGAGCGGCAGGCAGCGGAGAAGAAGAAGCGCGAGGAGGAGGCCGCACGCCGCGAGGCGCTGCGCCCCAAGTTCGTCCTGCCGGTGAAGCAGCACGGGCTGAGCGCCTACTACGGCCAGGCGGGCATCAACTGGATGTCCGTGCACACGGGAATCGACTTCCCCGTCTCGTACGGCACTCCGGTGATGGCCGCGACCGACGGTACCGTGCGCACACAGCTGAACAGCGCGTACGGGGTCATGGCGATCGTGACCGCGGCCGACGGCACGGAGACCTGGTACTGCCACCTCAGCAGCACCAAGATCCGCTCGGGCCCGGTCAAGGCCGGTGACGTCATCGCGTACTCCGGGAACTCGGGCAACTCCACCGGCCCGCACCTGCACTTCGAGGTCCGGCCGGGCGGCGGCGCGGCGGTCGACCCGCTGGCGTGGCTGCGCAGCAAGGGCATCGACCCGACCTGACCTGCGAGCATGGTGAAGGGGGGCCCGGCCGGGCCCCCCTTCACCATGTTCTCCGCCGCTACAGCTTCTCGACCGGCGCGTACCGCAGCAGCAGCTTCTTGGGGCGCTCGTCCCCGAAGTCGACCGTCGCCTTGGCCTGGTCGCCCACGCCTTCGACGGCCGTCACCGTGCCGAGGCCGAACTGGTCGTGGGTGACCCGGTCCCCCACCACCAGGGTGACGACTGGCTTCTCCGTACCGCGCCGGGTCGCGAACCCCGAGGGACCGGAGCGGGAGCGGGAGGAGGAGAGCGAGGACGTGATGCCCGAGGTGGGTCCGGCCGGGGCGGCCATCGGACCCTTGCGCCTCCAGTCCAGGTGCTCGTCCGGGATCTCCTCCAGGAACCGCGAGGCCGGGTTGTACGAGGGCTGGCCCCAGGCACTGCGCATGGCGGCGCGGGTGAGGTAGAGGCGTTCGCGGGCGCGGGTGATGCCGACGTAGGCGAGGCGGCGCTCCTCCTCCAGCTCCTTGGTCTGGCCGAGGGCCCGCATGTGCGGGAAGACGCCGTCCTCCATGCCGGTGAGGAAGACGACCGGGAACTCCAGGCCCTTCGCCGTGTGCAGGGTCATCAGCGTGATGACGCCGGAGCCGTCCTCGTCCTCGTCGGGGATCTGGTCGGAGTCGGCGACGAGCGCGACCTTCTCCAGGAACTCCGCGAGGGTGCCCGCACCCTCCTCGTCGCCGCGCTCCTGCTCGAATTCGAGGGCGACGGCGGCGAGCTCCTGGAGGTTCTCGATGCGGGTCTCGTCCTGCGGGTCGGTGGAGGCCTGGAGTTCGGCGAGATAGCCCGTGCGCTCCAGGACGGCTTCCAGCACGACGGCGGGTCCGGCGCCGGACTCGACGATCGTGCGCAGCTCCTCCATCAGCGTGTTGAACCGCTTGACGGCGTTGGCCGAGCGGGCGGCCATGCCGTAGGCCTCGTCGACGCGGCGCAGCGCCTGCGGGAAGGAGATCTTCTCGCGCAGCGAGAGAGCGTCGATCATCGCTTCGGCGCGGTCGCCGATGCCGCGCTTGGGCACGTTGAGGATGCGGCGCAGCGGGACGGTGTCCTCGGGGTTGGCGAGGACACGGAGGTAGGCCAGGACGTCCCGGACCTCCTTGCGCTCGTAGAAGCGCACACCGCCGACGACCTTGTAGGGCAGGCCGACGCGGATGAAGATCTCTTCGAAGACACGGGACTGGGCGTTGGTCCGGTAGAACACGGCGACGTCGCCCGCCTTGGCGTCGCCCTTGTCGGTGAGGCGGTCGATCTCCTCGGCGACGAACTGGGCCTCGTCGTGCTCGGTGTCCGCGACATAGCCGGTGATGCGGGCGCCGCTGCCGGCGTTGGTCCAGAGGTTCTTGGGGCGGCGGCTCTCGTTGCGCTCGATGACGGCGTTGGCGGCGGAGAGGATCGTCTGCGTGGAGCGGTAGTTCTGCTCCAGGAGGATCGTCGTCGCGTCCGGGTAGTCCTCCTCGAACTGGAGGATGTTGCGGATCGTCGCACCGCGGAAGGCGTAGATCGACTGGTCCGCGTCGCCCACCACGCACAGCTCGGCGGGGGCGTCGTGCTCCCCGGCCGGGCCGACCAGCTCCCGTACCAGCGTGTACTGGGCGTGGTTGGTGTCCTGGTACTCGTCGACCAGGACGTGGCGGAAGCGGCGGCGGTAGTGCTCGGCGACATCCGGGAAGGCCTGGAGGAGATGGACCGTCGTCATGATGATGTCGTCGAAGTCCAGGGCGTTGGCCTCGCGCAGGCGGGCCTGGTAGAGCGTGTACGCCTGGGCGAGGGTCTTCTCGAAGCCGTCGGCAGCCTGCCCGGCGAAGGTCTCCTCGTCGATGAGCTCGTTCTTGAGGTTGGAGACCTTGGAGGTGAAGGACTTCGGCGGATAGCGCTTGGGGTCCAGGTCGAGGTCACGGCAGACCAGGGCCATCAGGCGCTTGGAGTCGGCGGCGTCGTAGATCGAGAACGACGAGGTGAAGCCGAGCTTCTTGGACTCGCGGCGCAGGATGCGGACGCACGCGCTGTGGAAGGTCATGACCCACATGGCGTTGGCGCGCGGGCCGACGAGCTGCTCGACGCGCTCCTTCATCTCGCCCGCGGCCTTGTTGGTGAACGTGATCGCGAGGATCTGTCCGGGGTGGACCCCGCGCTCGGCCAGCAGGTGGGCGATGCGGTGGGTGAGCACCCGGGTCTTGCCGGAGCCTGCCCCGGCGACGATGAGCAGCGGGGACCCGGCGTGCACGACAGCGGCGCGCTGTTCGGTGTTGAGCCCGTCGAGCAGCGCGGCGGAGTCGATCACCGGGCGCGGGTGACCGTCGCGGTAGTACCCGTCCCGGGGCGGCGGGGGCGCGTCGAAGACGCCCTCGAAGAGTCCCTCCGGCACCGCTTCGGGTGCGTGGTCCTCGGGGGGCGGCGGAGGACCGTCCTCCGCGGGCTGGAGGCCGGTCAGGAAGCTGTCGTCAAAGAGGCTGCTCATCGCCTCCCGAGTCTAGGCGGCCGCACTGACAACCTTCCGCCGAAGTCCGGAAGGGGCCGTACACACCGGTACGCACGGACAGCGGACGTCCACGTTCCGTGAAGGAGTGCCCGGTCGGAGGGGGTGCGGGGTCCCTGATCCGCAAAGGTCACGAAAATGTATCGGGCATATCGCTCATCGTCCTTCCCAGCGGCGGGGCCGGTTGGCTAGCGTGCTCGGTCAGGTGATCCGTACCTCCCTGAGGCGAACCGCGCCTGACGGACACCTCCGCCGAATCCGGCCTGCCCTCGCGGCAGTTCGGAACCGGGGACCCACACGCACAACCGGGGTGAATCGGTCCGTACCTCCCCCGTCCGGACCGTAGGACAGCCTTCCGTTCCCGTCCGAACCCGACAGCTGACCCGGTAGGCGGTCCACGGAAGGAGATGCCGGTCTTGGCATCGCATCGCAAGCCGCGCGCGAAAGTGCGCACCGCCACACCCGCCGTCGGGCTGACGACGGCCGCGCTGGCCTCCGTCACCCTGCTCTCCACACAGAGCGCGACGGCCGCGCCCACCGAGCCCAAGCCCGCCGTCGAGGAAGTCCGGAAGAAGGTCGACGCCCTCTACCGGCAGGCGGGCTCCGCGACCCAGGAGTACAACCGGGCCAAGGCCGCCTCCGCGGCCCAGCAGGCGAAGGTCGACACGCTGCTCTCCGACGTGGCGAAGCGGGCCGAGAAGATCAACGAGGCGCGCCGGGCGCTGGGCTCGTATGCGGCGGCGCAGTACCGCAGCGGCGGCATCGCGCCCACGGCGACGTTCTTCCTGGCGGACGACCCGCAGGGGTACTTCGACCAGAACCAGCTGATGAGCCGGGTGACGGAACGCCAGCAGAAGGCCGTCGTCGACTTCCGTACGCAGCAGGCCTCGGCGGCGAAGAAGCGCGCGGAGGCGGTGAAGAGCCTGGAGACCCTCACCGAGACGCAGGCCACGCTCGCCGCCAGCAAGAAGGACGTGCAGACCAAGCTCACCGAGGCCCGGTCCCTGCTCTCCCGGCTGACCGCCGAGGAGAAGGCGCGGCTGGCTGAGCTGGAGCGCAAGAAGGAGGCCGAGGCCAGGGAGAAGGCGGAGAAGCTGGCCCGCAAGCAGGCCGCCGAGGCGAAGCAGCGGGCCGAGGCCGAGGAGAAGGCCCGCAAGGAGGCCGCGAAAGAGTCGGGCGGCGGTACGGGGTCGGGCTCCGGTACGGGTACGGGTACGGGCTCCGGCACCGGCGCGGGCAGCGGTTACGCCGCCAAGGCGGAGAAGGTGCTGGCCTTCGCGCGCGCCCAGATCGGGAAGCCGTACGTGTGGGGGGCCTCGGGCCCGTCCTCGTACGACTGCTCGGGGCTGACGCAGTCGGCGTGGCGTGAGGCGGGCGTGGACCTGCCCCGGACGACCTGGGACCAGGTGAAGGTCGGCACCCGGGTCGCCACCGCCGACCTCCAGCCCGGTGACCTGGTCTTCTTCTACGACGACATCAGCCACGTCGGCATCTACAAGGGCGACGGGATGATGATCCACGCCCCGAAGCCGGGTGCGAACGTGCGCGAGGAGTCGATCTACTACATGCCGATCTACGGGAGCGTGCGCCCGGCGTAGTAGGGGGAAGCGGGGTGCCGGGTGCCCGGGGTGCCGGGAGCTGCCGCCACCGCCCGGGCCCCCGGTCGGTACCGACGCCCGGGTCAGTGACCGCCCTGGTTCCTGACACAGGGCCCCGTTCCGGGCTGGGGTTCGATGTAGGCCCCGTGCACGTTGCTCGTGATCCCGTCCTGCGACACGTTCCCGGAGACACAGGCGTTCCCCGTGTGGACGCTGTAGAAGCCGTGGCCGACGTAGACGCCGTGCTCCTCGCCGCAGCCGAGCTTCTTCAGCGCCTTCTTGAGCCGCTCGTCACTGAGGTCGCCCTCCCGCACGGCCTGTTCCAACTCGCCCCGGATGAGCTCGGCCGAGGCCTCTCCCCGGCCGCGGGCCTCCTCGGTCAGCTTCCCCGCCATGCGGTACGCGTGGTTGTCCCCGTAGTTGGGGGGCATGTCCGGGTGACCCTGGCCCGCATCCTGGCGGTCGCCGCCCTCGTCCGGGACGGGAGCGGAGGAGGCGGGGGGCTCCTCGGGCGTCCGGTCCGACCGCGCGCACAGCGGCCGGGGGCTGAAGGAGGGCTGGGGGCTCGCGGAGGACGCGGCGGCCGAGGCGGCCGATCGCACCTCGCCGCCCTGCTGGGTCCCGCACGCCGTCAGTGCGGCGGCGACGATGACAGCGGCGGCGGAACGTCTGAAGGGAATGTGTATGGGCATGAACACAGCATCCCGCCCAGGGGCGCGGGCGTTCCGAGCGGGGATGCTCGGGCTCAGGTCCAGATCGTGGCGATGAAGATATTGGCGGCCGTCAGCCCGCCGACCGCCGCGAACGCGCCCTTGTCGACCGTCTCGTCGTCCCGCTTGACGTAGACGAGGGCGAGGATCACGACCAGCAGCGCGAGCTTGATGCCGATCTTGACGTTGTTCACGGCCTGGTCGTCGGCCTGGTTGAGGCCGACCAGAACCATGCCGGTGACGAGCATGGTCAGCGCGCCGTGCAGCATGGCGGGGGTGAAGCGGGCGGTGCCCGCCCCCATGGCCTTCATCTGCGTCAGGAAGCCGCCCAGCAGGGAGGCGATGCCGATGATGTGCAGGGCGACGAAGACCTTGATGAGTACGTCCATGGCTCCGGAGCCTAGCCATGGCGAAGGTTCCACCTTCCAGTGAGGCGAGCCTTCCTTGCGTACTTCCCCCATGAGTGATCCCGATGGAATGAACCTGGTCATCTTGAATGACCCTGATCATCCGTGAACGGCGAAACGTCACATCAGGGCAATAGCTGTCATGCCGACTCTTTTCTCCGCGCCCGGATTAGCGTCCATCCCGGACCCCGTCGGCATCCCCCGGCGGGCAGCCGACAGGAAGGATGCCGCCCCCGTGGCAGCGCACCGCAGGTCAGCTCACCGAAAACCCAAGCAGCGCCCGCTCACCGGCCCTGCTGCCCGCACCGCGGCCACCCTGGCGCTCGCCGGGGCCGCCACCGCCGGATCGGTCACCGGGGCCGGGGCCACCCCCGCCGAACCGGCGGCCCCCACCGCCGCCCAGGTCCGAGCCAAGGTCGACCGGCTGTACCACGACGCCGAGGTCGCCACCGAGAAGTACAACGGGGCGAAGGAGAAGGCGGCTGCCGCCACCCGCAGCCTCGACGCCCTCACCGACGAGGCTGCCCGCCGCACCGGCCGCCTCAACACCGCCCGCAACGCGCTCGGTTCGCTGGCGACCGCCCAGTACCGCAGCGGGACGCTCGACCCGGCCGTACAGCTGGCGCTCTCCTCCGACCCCGACGCCTACCTGGAGCGTGCGGCCTTCCTCGACCGGGCGGGCGACCGCCGGCGGGGTGTGCTCAACGGCATCCGGCGGCAGATCTCCCAAATCTCCCAGGTGAAGGCCCGCGCCGACCGGGAGGCCGAGCAGCTCGCCGCCCGCCGCGCCGAGCTGCACGAACACCGCACCGCGATCCGCACCAAACTGGCCGACGCCCGCAGGCTCCTGGGCACCCTGACCGCCGACGAGCGCGCCGCGTACGAACGTTCCGCCGACGCCCGGCACGGCGGCGCCCCCGCCCACGCCGACCGCTCCACCGACCGCGCCCCTGCCGCCGCACCCGACTCCCGTGCCGCCCGGGCCATCGCCTTCGCCCACGGTGCGATCGGCAGGCCGTACGTCTGGGGCGCGACCGGCCCGAACGCCTTCGACTGCTCGGGCCTGACCCAGGCCGCGTGGAAGGCGGCGGGCGTCAGCCTGCCGCGGACCACCTACACCCAGATCAACGCCGGACAGCGAGTCCCCCGCTCCCAACTGGCCCCCGGAGACCTGGTCTTCTTCTACTCCGGGATCAGCCATGTCGGCCTCTACATCGGCGGCGGCCGCATGATCCACGCCCCGCGCCCCGGCGCCCCGGTCCGTATCGCGCCCATCGACCAGATGCCGTTCGCGGGCGCGACCCGGGTGGCGTAAGCCCGTGACAGGCAGCGGCGCCTCAGACCAGGCGTCGCGCCGTCGCCCACCTCGTCAGCTCGTGCCGGTTGGAGAGCTGGAGCTTGCGGAGCACCGCCGAGACGTGCGACTCGACCGTCTTCACCGAGATGAACAGCTGCTTGGCGATCTCCTTGTACGCGTAGCCACGCGCGATCAGCCTCAGCACCTCGCGCTCGCGCTGGGTGAGGCGGTCCAGGTCCTCGTCGACCGGCGGGGCGTCCGTGGAGGCGAAGGCGTCCAGGACGAAACCGGCCAGGCGGGGCGAGAAGACCGCGTCGCCCTCCTGGACCCGGAAGATGGAGTCGACCAGGTCGGTGCCGGTGATCGTCTTGGTGACGTAGCCCCGCGCCCCGCCCCGGATGACCCCGATGACGTCCTCCGCGGCGTCCGAGACGGACAGGGCGAGGAAGCGGACCGGGTTCTCGGCGGCACTCATCAGGGGGGCGCAGCGGCGCAGCACCTCGACCCCGCCGCCGCCCGGGAGGTGGACGTCGAGGAGGACGACTTCGGGGCGGGTCGCGGTGATGACGGTGACCGCCTGGTCGACGTCGGCGGCCTCGCCGACCACCTCGACGCCGGTCTCCTCGGTGCGGCCGATCTCGGCCTGCACCCCGGTGCGGAACATCCGGTGGTCGTCGACGAGCACGACCCGTACCCGCCGCTCCGGGCCCCCGGTGGCTTCGGTGTTCTCGGTCATTCGCTCGCCCTCTCCATCTCCAGCTCGACCTCGGTGCCCCCGCCGGGCACCGAACGCAGCCGGGCGCTGCCGCCGTTGCGCTGCATCCGGCCGATGATTGATTCTCGTACGCCCATGCGGTCCCCGGGAACCTCGTCCAGGTCGAAGCCCGGACCCCGGTCCCGCACGGACACGAAGACCGTACGGCCCTCGACCTCGGCGTAGACCTGCACGGCGCCGCCCTCGCCACCGTACTTGGCGGCATTCACCATCGCCTCGCGCGCTGCCTGCATCTGCGCGCTCAGCTTCTCGTCGAGCGGGCAGTCGCCGACCACGACGACTTCCAGGGGCACGCCGTGCTTGTCCTCGACCTCGGCGGCGGCCCGCTTGACCGCCTCGGCCAGGGTCTCCGGTTCGTCGTCCTCGTCCTTGCCGGTGCCCTCGGGGTTGTAGAGCCAGTTGCGCAGCTCGCGCTCCTGGGCGCGGGCGAGGCGTCTGACCTCGCCGCCGTCGTCCGCGTTGCGCTGGATCAGGGTGAGGGTGTGCAGCACCGAGTCGTGAACATGGGCGGCGACCTCGGCCCGCTCCTGGGCGCGGATGCGCATCAGGCGCTCCTCGGAGAGGTCCTGGGTCATCCGCACCAGGTAGGGGCCCGCGAGCAGGAAGATGCCGGTCAGCACGGCGATGGCGGCGGTGAGCACGTTGCCCAGCTGGGCCGCCGAGCCGCGTACGACGAGGAAGACGGCGAGGCCGAGGCCGACCAGGGCCACTCCGGCGAAGCCGCGGGCCAGGTGGAGCAGCTTGCGGTTGCGGCCGACCTCCATCCAGCGGGCGCGGCGGGCGTTGTCCGCCTGCCGCCAGACCAGGACGGAGCCCGCGCCGATCAGGAGGGTGGGCCAGATGTAGCGGTCGGCCTCGCTGCCCATGTCGACGTTGGCGACGAACGCGACGGCCCCGAAGGTGAGGGCGACCAGCGCGAAGACCTGGCCCCTGTCCGGCTTACGGAGCTTGCGGCGGCCGTCCGCGGCGGTCTCGAACACCGAGCGCGGGGCCTCGACGCCGCCGACGCCGAGCGGGACGACGATCCAGAACACCGCGTACAGCAGAGCGCCCAGGCCGTCGGTGAAGAACAGCCCGAGGAACACGAACCGGACCCAGGCGACCGGTAGCCCGAGGTGTCCGGCGAGCCCGCGCGCGACGCCGCCGAGCATCCGTCCGTCGGCGCTGCGGTACAGCTTGCGCTGCGGCGGCTCCTCCGGGTCGGCGGTGAGGGAGCTGGTGGCTCGGGCGGTGGCGGCTGGCATACCCCGATCGTCACACGCGCGGGTGCGGGGCGGCATCAGGGTCACCCCCCGAAGTGACCCTGACGCTGTCCCCAGCGCACGCACGGTGGTGGCATCCCTCTCGACTCGGCCCGCCGCGCGGTGGCACCTCTGGGACCCCTGCACGACGGAGCCCCGGAGGGGAGCGTGTGAGTTCGCTCACCGAACGCCACTCACTCCCCTGGCGTCTCATCAAATACGCATAAGACACCCTCAGTCGAGATCGGGCGGTTCCTCCCGGAAGCATGGCTGACGAAGTGGCCGAAATGTGCGCCTCGCACGTTGCCAACGCAATCAAACGAGAAGGCCGGGCCAGAGTTCGCCACTTCTTCGCGATCCGTACACCAAGACAGGTCCAGACCAATGACGAGAGGTGTGTGATCATGACCGCTGCCAGGTGAACCAGGTACACAGTGCCGTGTGCTGCACACATCGATCCGCGCTCGACTGGAGAACCCTTATGGCATTGACAGGGCCAGCCCTGCTCGATTCCGAGGAAGCACCTCCCCAAGGCACCGAAGCCGTCAGGCCGACGCCGCCCCCAGCAGTGGCCAAGGTATTACCGAAAGCGCATCGCGAACCAGCACACGACACCGTCGTCGTGATCCCGGCCCGGAACGAGGAAGCCGAAGTACTCAGCTCCCTGGAGTCCCTGGCCGCCCAGACCCACCGCCCCGACCTGATCCTCGTCGTGGTGAACAACTCGACGGACGGCACGGAGCGGATCACCCGCGAGTTCGCCGACCGGCCCGGCGTCCCGCAGACCCGGGTGCTGTGCCTGCCCGACAATCCCCACAAGAAGGCGGGGACTCTCAACCATGCCCTCGCCGGTCTCGCCGAACAGTGCGGAGACCTCACCGGCGCGGCACGCTACGTCCTCGTCATGGACGCAGACACCTCCCTGCATCCGCGATTCGTCCAGCGGGCACGCATGGTCATGGAATCCGATCCGACTCTGGGCGGGGTGAGCGCGACCTGCTACGGCCGCAGCGGTCTGTGGCAGAACACCTGGCAGCGCTACCTCACCGGCATGCAGATCATCGAGTACGGGAGGTACGCCCACACACGCTCACGGACCGACCTGCACACCATGGCCGGTGCCGGTTCCTTCTACAGCACGGCCGCCCTTCAGCACCTCATCGACGCCCGCGGCGAGGTCTTCTGGCAGCACAGCGGCAACCTGGTCGAGGACTACGAGACAACGCTCTCCTTGAAGGAGGCGGGCTGGCGCGTGACCGCCAACCAGTACTGCGTCGCCTACACCGACCTGATGCCGGTTCTCGGCGACCTGGTGCGCCAACGGGAGCGCTGGGTACGCGGAACACTGGACATCATGCGGCAGCGCGGCTGGACCCGGCACACGCGGCTCTCGATCGTCCAGTACGTACTCGGCCTCCTCGGCTTCGCCTACAGCCTCGGCTGGGTCGCCGTGTGGGCCACCCAGTCCATCGCGCAGGGGCAGCCCGCCGGAGACCCGCTCTGGCTGCTCCTCCTGCTCGCCTGGTCGGTCTTCTCGGCGGTCCGGGTCATCCCACTGGGCTGGAAGGCGATGCTGGTGTGCGCCCTGCTCCTACCGGAGCTGGTCTTCCAGTTCATCCGTACCTACTGGATGGGCGCCTCCCTGTGGCGCTCCTACACCTCCGGAGCAGCCACATGGGCGTGACACACACCCTTTCCGAGCTGGGCCCGCTCGGCCTGGCCTTCCTCGGCGTCAGCCTGCTGATCCTCCTGTTCAGCGTCGGCTGCTACCTGGCCTCGTTCGCCCGCAGGTGGCACGACGCGCGCGTCGTGCACGAGCGCTCGGCGCGGCCGCCGTCCGTGTTCTCCTCCAGGGAGCCCTCCCCGGGGTGAGCGGCAGTCCGGCCCTTCGGGGGCGTACGCGGGCAATATCAGGGACCGTCCAGGGTCGGGGCGGGTCCCGGCGGGCGGTCCGGACCGTCACCATGGAGGCATGACCGCTCCCTCGGACGCCCCTCCCGGCGTCGCGCCCCCCGACGCGCCGAAGCCGCAGCTGCGGCGCACCCCGCGGCAGAAGGTCGTCGCCGGGGTGTGCGGCGGGCTGGGCCGGTACTGCGACGTGGACCCGGTGATCTTCCGGATCGTGCTCGGTGTCCTGTCGGTCACCGGGGGCATCGGCCTGATCTTCTACGGCTTCGCCTGGCTGCTGCTGCCCGCGGAGGGCGACGAGGAGAACGAGGCGCGCAAGCTGCTGTCGGGGCGGGTCGACGGGGCGTCGCTGGTGGCGCTGCTGCTGGCGCTGATCGGCTGCGGGCTGTTCCTGTCGATGCTGCACAACCGGGGCATGCTGTCGTTCGCCGCCCTGCTGACGCTGGCCGTCGTCGGGTTCTCCGTGTGGACGCAGTCCCGTCGGACGGCGGCCCCCGAGGACCCGGCGGCCCCGCCCGGCACACCGGCCGCCCCGCCCGGCCCCACGCACACCGGCGGGCTCGGCACGCCCCCGCCGGAGGTGAAGGCCCCGCCGACGCCGGGCGGCCCGTCGTGGTGGCGGGACCCGATCGTCAAGGACGGGACGACCGGGCCGGTGGCCTCCGGTTATCTGTGGGGCCCGGCGGACACGGACCGGGCAACGGCCCAGGCCGGGCGGCCCAGCAAGGAGGCCCCGTTCCGGCCGCCGCACCCGCTGCCCGAGCCGCGCGGCCCGCGCTCGATCGGGGGCCCGGTCTTCCTGGCGGCCCTGGTGGCGGGTGGTCTCGGCACGGGGCTGAGCTGGGAGCACCAGCCGCTGGGGACGGCGCTCCAGATCGGACTGGTCGCCGCCCTCGCGGTGTTCGGCCTCGGGCTGCTGGTCGCCTCGGTGCTGGGCCGGACGGGTTTCGGCACGGTGCTCATGGCGATGGTCACGGCGGGCCTGCTGGCCGGTGCCGCGGCGGTGCCGAAGGACATCGACACGACCTGGGTGCGCCAGGAATGGCGGCCCGCCTCGGTGGCAGCCCTCCAGCCGCACTACGAACTGGGCACCGGCGACGCCCGGCTGGACCTGTCAGGCCTGAAGGTGCCGGAGGGCGAGACCGTGCGCACGGGGCTCGACGTGACAGCGGGGCGGGCGGCCGTCGTCGTTCCGGAGGACGTGACGGTGAAGGTGCGTGCCGAGGTGGATCTCGGGGAGATCCGGCTGGAGGAGGGCCAGCGGGTCCAGGTCCGGATCAACAGCGACGAGGCGAGGCAGCGGACCCTGCCGCCGCCGGCCGGAACGAAGCCCGCCGGAACGATCGAACTGGAACTGGAAGTCGGCATCGGACAGGTGGAGGTCACCCGTGCTGCGTCATGAATTCCGGCCGGGACGCGCGGTGGCGGGTCTGGCCATGCTGGCTCTGGCGGGCGGGTACGCGGCCGACGCCGCCGGGGCGTGGGAGGTCCCCTGGACGTTCTTCTTCCCGCTGCTCTTCGGTGGGCTGTGGCTGGCCGCGACGGTGACCTGGGCCGCCTACATGGTCCGGCGCCGGCGTGAGGCGAGGAAGGCGTCGGCGGAGAACATCGGCGCCCCGGCGAGCAGCAGCGGCAGCCACGCCATCAGATAGGGCAGGTCGTTGCCGTAGTAGTACGGGGTGGCCTGCCAGCTCACGGTGAGCCAGAGGCTCAGCGAGATCAGCGCGCCGCCGAGCGCCGCGATCCTGGCCCAGAGGCCGACGAGGGTGCCGAGGCCCACGAGGAGTTCACCGGTCGCGATGGCGTAGCCGAAGCCCTCCGGGTTCTTGAGGGCCAGGTCGACGAGGGCGGGGATCGCGGAGGAGTCACGCACCCCGCGCATCATCTCGCCGATGGACCCGGCGCCGTCGGCGGACAGGAAGGCGCTGTCCGTGAGCTTGTCGAGGCCCGCGTAGACGAAGGTGACGCCGAGGAAGATCCGCAGCGGCAGCAGGGCGTACGTACGCGCCTGCTCCCTCAGCGTCCTGCGCTCGCCCAGTCCGTACGAACCGCTGCCGTCGTAGCTGTGCATGACCACTGCCCCGCTTCCCGGTATTCCGTCGCTTGACCATACGTACGCCTTCGACGCGCTGCTCACCAGGGTTGCGGGGCATTCAGTGGAAGGAGGCGGGAGAAAGAGGTGGTCAGTCCGTGACGTCGATCGGGCAGCGGTTGGTCTCCACCCCGGCGGCGGTGACGACCTGGACGTCCACGGTGCCCGGCTCCACCTCGACCGGGACGGGCACGGTCAGGACGGTGTCGGCCGGGTTGGCGAAGCCCCCGGCGACCGGGATCAGGGGGACGTGGACGTGGACCGTGCCGATGCGGACGACGAGCCGGGCCAGCCGGTCGGGGCTGCCCGCGCCGGGCGGCACGAAGCCCGCGCCCCGGATCTCGATGTCGTCGCCGGTCCGGATCGGCGCGTCCAGGTCCCCGGCCTCCCGGGCCCGGACGACGGACAGCACGACCGGACGCCCGCCCTCCGTGTACTTCCCGGCGAAGTAGGTCGCCGCCGAGACCGCCACCAGCAGCGCGAGCCCCCACGGCAGATCGGGCAGCTGCTCGGGGCGGCGGGCCAGGCGGACCGCGGCGAACAGCACGGCGACGGCGCTGACCAGCACGTACTGCACATCAGTGAAGGAGCCGCGCCCCGAGTCGTCGGTGAGCAGATCGGCTGCGCGCGGCCGGTCCGCGCGCAGCTTCTGGAGGCGCTGGCCCAGCACCCGTACGGTCACCACCCGGCGTACGAGCACGGCGACCGCGCACACCAGCGCCAGCACGGTCACCATCCCGGCGGACCGCACGAGGTCGAGCCCCTCGATCAGCGCGTCCCGGTCGGAGGGGTCGGCGGCCCCGGCCAGCTGGAGTGAGAGAACAAGGACCGCGAAGACGGCGAGCAGCACCCAGGCGGCGGCAACCGCCCGGGAGGTGGAGAGCCGGTTGTCCTCGCCGATCAGCGGGGCGAGGAGGCCCCCACGCGCACGGTGGAAGCGGGCGGCGGCGGTGAGCAGCCCGGCGGTGACGAGGGCAGCGAGCAGACCGGCGGTGCGGGCGGTGGACCAGCCGGCCCCGATCGCGGTGACGCAGGCGCCGACGAGGAGGGCCCCGACCGCACCCCACACGGCGAACAGCGTGCCCCGCCACACCTGGTGGAGCCAGGCGTCCCCGGCCTCCCGGGCCCGTTCGGCGACGGTTCGGGCGGAGCCGGTCAGCTCGTCGGAGACCCACTGCCGGGACGCGGAGGCGGACTGGGCGACCCCGGCGGGCAGGCCGTTGCCCGCGGCCAGTTCGTCGCGCTTGGCGAGGAAGGCCGCGACGGCGCGCCGGTGCCCTTCGCGTGCGCCGTGCGGGCAGTCGCCGCAGGTGCAGCCGCCGCCGTGGGTGCCGCTCGTCCTTGCCTCGTCCAACGCCACGGAGGATTACGCCCTTTCCCGCCCCGGTACAGCCAACTCACTTGCGATATCAGCGAATTGTGCCGTACCGGGCGCGGGGTTCCCGCATCGGGGCGACCGGCGGGCCCGGACCGTCAGAATGTTCGACTGATCCGCTGCCACAGGGGCTGGTAGTTGATCCAGGCCACCAGGTCGCTGCCGAGGTGTTCGCGGGTGGTGACGGCGTCCTGGTGCGCGATGAGCACGGGCTTCCCGGCGGCCCGCGCCAGCAGTTGCACCTGGCAGGCGCGCTCCAGGGTCAGGAACCACCAGGCCGCCGCGTCCACGGAGTCGCCGACGGTCAGCAGCCCGTGGTTGCGCAGGATGACCGCCTTGTGCGGCCCGAGCGTGTCGGCGATGCGCCGCCCTTCCTCCTCGTCCACGACAACGCCCGTGTACGCGTCGTACAGCGCGTGGTCCTCGTAGAAGGCGCAGGATTCCTGGGTGATCGGCTCGACCGGCTCCCCGAGCGCGGCGAGGGCCCGCCCGTGCACGGAGTGGGTGTGCGCGACGGCCACGGTGCCGGGCCGGGCCCGGTGCACCGCCGCGTGCACGGCGAACGCGGCCTGGTTGACGTGGAAGCGGCCCCGGACGACCTGCCCGTCGCCGTTGACGAGGATCAGGTCCTGTGGGGTGATGTCGGCGAAGGGCGCGCCGAACGGGTTGACCCAGAAGCAGTCCTCCAGCTCCGGGTCGCGCACGGTGATGTGCCCGGAGACCCCGTCCTCGTACCCGAGCTGCCCGAACAACCGCAGCGCCCCCGCGAGCCGCTCCCTGCGGTACGCGCGTTCCTCCCCCGGCGACGCGTGGACGGGCGGCATCGCGAACTGAAGCTGTTCGACGGGGATCGGGGCGGGGGCGGCGGGCACGGCGACCGGCTCGGACATGGCGGCTCCTCGGGTTCCCAGGGCGTACGGGACCGGAAGTTACCGCCGGGTGGGGGCGGTGAAAAGGGGGTGGGGCGCAGGTCAGGTGCTGAGCACCAGGTAGGCGAGGCCCAGATACGAGCGGTAGCCGCCGTAGTAGCCGGTGCGGCGGGCGTCGACCTCGGCCATCACCTCGCCGTACAGCGGATGGCCCGGGTTCTCCAGCGCCCAGCGCTGCCCGCGCCCGATCGGCCCCTCCGACTCGAAGAGGTCCCATTCGCGCTGGTCGGCGACGGTGACCTGGAGTGCGCGCAGTCCGACGGACTCCGCCAGCCGGATCAGCTCCAGCAGCGATCCGAAGTCCCCGGGCTCGGCCCCGAGCCCTTCCAGCGCGGCGGGGGCCGGTTCCCTCAGCCAGATCCCCTCGCCGAAGAGCACCCGGCCCCCGGGGCGTACGGCGGCGCGCAGGGCGGTCAGGGCCTCCCCGGTCGCACCGGGCCAGGCGTGCGAGGAGCCGATGGAGACGGCGAGGTCGTATCCGCCGCCGGTCCACTCGGCGGCGGGCACCTCGTGGAACCCCACCCGGTCGCCGAGCCCTCGCTCCTCGGCGAGCTTCCGCCCGCGCGCCACGGCGTCGGGGTCGGTCTCGACGCCGTCCCCGACGGCCCCGGGCGCTGACTCCACGAGCCGCATGAGCAACTCGCCCCAGCCGGAGCCGAGATCGACGATCCGGGCGTCGGGAGCGGGGTCGCAGGCGGCGATGAGCCGGGCCGCGTGTTCCTCGGAGAGCGGGGTGTTCCAGGTGAGGCGGTGATTCCCGGCGGCGGACACGATGGCGCGGACTTCTTCGGCGGACATGGCGGGGAGCCTGGCACGGGGAGTGGGCTCGTGCCAGTGGATTACGAGCGGCCTCGGCGGTAGATCTCCGTGAGGTCGACGTCGATCGGGAACGGGACGTCGAGGTTCATCTTCTTGCGGTGGATTCCGGTGGGCGTGTACGTGTCCGTCGCCGGGTCGAGCTCGTAGACATAGACGACGGGCAGGCCATCCGCTCCCTGCTCGACCCGCCAGAAGTGCCTGACACCGGCCTCGGCGTATTTGCGCGGCTTGACGCCCCGGTCACGGACCTCGGAGTCGGGCGATACGACTTCGACGGCGAGGACGACGTCCTCCGGTGCATACCAGGTCTGGTCGGCCCCGGTGTCCGCCTCCGCGCGATACACCAGCAGATCGGGCTCCGGACGGTTCGTGCGGTCCAGCCTGATAGTCATTTCGCGGTCGACGTCCAGATCCACGGGGGCGTGCGCGAGAAGAGCCGATTCCAGCAGCCACATGGCTCGTGTGTGGAACTTACGCTGCGGACTCATGAAGACGAGACTCCCGTCGATCAGCTCGGTGTGGGGCGGGAGGCCCGGAATCCGGTCGAGGTCGTCCGCCGTCCAGCCGCCCTCCGGCGGAACGGGCCACCGGTACGGCGGCTGCTGCTCAAGCCCGGGCTCGGGTGCGGCGCTCATGATTACTCCCATACGCCGAAGTCTCGTCTCTTCACTCAGCGTACCCAGCCGATACGACAATGCCGCCGCCCAAACGAATGAGCGACGGCATCGGCGTTGACCGGGAGAGGCCCCGAGGGTTCACCCGAGTGGGAAGGTCACTCCCACTCGATCGTCCCCGGCGGCTTGCTCGTCACGTCGAGGACGACGCGGTTGACGTCGGCGACCTCGTTGGTGATGCGGGTGGAGATCTTCGCCAGCGTCTCGTACGGCAGGCGCGACCAGTCGGCCGTCATGGCGTCCTCGGAGGAGACCGGACGCAGGACGATCGGGTGGCCGTAGGTGCGGCCGTCGCCCTGGACGCCGACCGAGCGGACGTCAGCGAGGAGGACCACCGGGCACTGCCAGATGTCGCGGTCCAGGCCGGCCGCCGTCAGCTCCTCGCGGGCGATGGCGTCGGCCTCGCGGAGCAGGTCCAGGCGGTCCTTGGTGACCTCGCCGACGATGCGGATGCCGAGGCCGGGGCCGGGGAACGGCTGGCGCTGGACGATCTCCTCGGGGAGGCCCAGCTCCTGGCCGACCATCCGGACCTCGTCCTTGAACAGCTGGCGCAGCGGCTCGACGAGCTGGAACTCGATGTCGTCGGGGAGGCCGCCGACGTTGTGGTGGGACTTGATGTTGGCGGTGCCGGTGCCGCCGCCGGACTCGACGACGTCCGGGTAGAGCGTGCCCTGGACCAGGAAGGCGACCTCGGGCCCGTCCTCCTGGAGGATCTCCAGCTGGGCCTGCTCGAAGACGCGGATGAACTCGCGCCCGATGATCTTCCGCTTCTGCTCCGGGTCGGAGACCCCGGCCAGGGCGTCGAGGAAGCGCTTCTCCGCGTCGACCACCTTCAGCTTCGCGCCGGTGGCGGCGACGAAGTCCTTCTCGACCTGCTCGGTCTCGCCCTTGCGCATCAGCCCGTGGTCGACGTAGACGCAGGTGAGCTGCGAGCCGATGGCCTTCTGTACGAGGGCGGCGGCGACCGCGGAGTCCACGCCTCCGGAGAGGCCGCAGATGGCGCGCTTGGTGCCGACCTGCTCGCGGATGAGGGCGACCTGCTCCTCGACCACGTTGGTGGTGGTCCAGTTCGGCTCGATGCCCGCGCCGCGGTAGAGGAAGTGCTCCAGGACCTGCTGGCCGTGCGTGGAGTGCATGACCTCCGGGTGGTACTGGACGCCGTAGAGCTTCTTCTCGTCGTTCTCGAAGGCCGCGACCGGGACCACGTCCGTGGAGGCGGTGACGGTGAAGCCCTCGGGGGCCGCCGAGCAGGCGTCGCCGTGCGACATCCACACCGGCTGCTCGGTGGGCGTGCCCTCGAAGAGCGTCGAGCCCGCCTTCGTGACGTGCAGCGGGGTGCGGCCGTACTCGCGCGCCCCGTTGTCGTCGACCGTGCCGCCGAGCGCGGTGGCCATCAGCTGGAAGCCGTAGCACATGCCAAAGACGGGGACCCCGGCCTCGAAGAGCGAGCGGTCCAGGGACGGTGCGCCCTCCGCGTACACCGAGGAGGGGCCGCCGGAGAGGATGATCGCGCGGGGGTTCTTGGCCAGCATCTCGGCCACCGGCATGGTGGACGGGACGATCTCGCTGTAGACCCGGGCCTCACGGACACGGCGGGCGATGAGCTGGGCGTACTGCGCGCCGAAGTCGACAACCAGGACCACGTCGGCCGTGGTGTCGGGGGCGGCGGGGGGTGCTGCTGGCACGGGGCGGCCTTCCGGCGGTGATGAGGGGGTCGGTTCTCCCGATTCTACCGGCCGCGCGCGGACCCTCCGCCGAGCCGGGCGTCTCACGATGCGGGCCCCGCTGTGGCGGGTCCTCCGGGGCGGGGCCATACTGTCCCCCATGCGTCAGCACACGACCTTCGTCTTTACCTATGGCATCCGGCCCGCCGGCTGCCATGGTCGTGCTGCTTGAGCTACTGACAAGCAACGTTCCAGGCGCCCCGGGCCGACAGGCCCGGGGCGTTCTGCGTGTCCGGGTCCTCTCGCCCCGGGGGGCCGCCACCCACCGGGAGTCACCACCATGACCAGCACCAGCACGACCGCCGCCGAGCGCACCGGCGCCCGCACCGACGAGGCCGCCACTCTGATCGGCGGCGCCCGGGAACGCATCGACGCCCTCGACGACCGGATCATCGGGCTCGTCCAGGAACGGATGGCCGTCTCGGCGGTGATCCAGGAGGCCCGGATCACCTCGGGCGGCCGCCGGGTCAACCTCTCCCGCGAGACCGCCGTGCTCGGCCACTACAGGGACGCGCTGGGCAAGCCGGGCACCGCGCTCGCGATGACGCTCCTGGAGCTGTGCCGCGGCCGGGTGTGAGCCCGTACGGGCCGTCGGGCCGCCGCCTGCCGGACGCCGCCCGGCAGGCGGCGGCCCGGCGGCAGGCCCCGAGGGAGGGAACGGTTCTCCGCCCGCCGGACATGGCCCGTATCTGCGTTCGGGCCCCGTCTCACCCGTACGGCGCGTGACCGGGGCGGCGGTGGCTTCGTTGGTCCCGGTGTCCGTGCCAACCAGGGGCGGCATCGGTAGGAAAACCACGCGTGGCTCCGCCGGGACGTGTGGCGTACCGCGAGGTACGCCGTGGGACCGCATCCCGGCTCATGTGACCGGTCCGCAGGGGACAGCAGCCCGGTCACCCCATATGCGGCCGACCCCGGGGACGCCCGGGTCGGCCGCATCGGAACGCATCGGGCGGAGGCCTGTTCCCTCCTCCGCCCACCTCTGCGGCAACCCCCTGATCAGGCCGCCTGTCGCGCTGCCCGTCGCCGGGACGCCGCGAAGAGCACCAGGCCCGCCGCCAGCGCCGCGGCCGCCGTGCCCGAGGCGATCAGGGCGATCGACCCCGTCGAGGCGAGGCTGCCCCCGCCGCCGGAGCCCCCGGCCGTACCCGCCGAGCCGCCGCCGGACGTGGTGGACTCCGAGGAACCCGAGGTGCCGGAGGTGCCGGAGGTGGCGGACGGGGTCGCCGACGGGGTCGTGGACGGTTCGCCGGAGCCGCCGTCGGCCCCGTCCGTCGTGGAGCCGGAGTCGCCGCCGCTGCCCTCACCGTTCACGATCGTCCACGCGGTGTTGTTGCCGGGCTTCGGGTCGAACGGCAGCTTCGGGTCCATGAGCCAGGGGCTGCGAACGGTGACCTTGCCGGACGCGCCGACCAGGCCCTCGTCGATCCGCAGCTCGAACGGCAGGTCGAGACCGCCGCCGTCCAGCACGGCCATGGAGGTGTCGCAGACGTAGCGCGGCGCGGGGCTCTTCTGGTCCTCGCGGTAGCCGCCGCCGGCGGTCACCGCGAGGCAGAGGTCCGGCTTCGAGGTGACGGTCGTGCCCCGGGGGACGGTGAAGTCGACGGTGGCGACGGGCTCGCCGGAGCGGGTGTAGCCGATCCAGGCCGGGCCCTCGTTGCGGAAGCCGATGTCGGCCTTCACCGTGGAGCCCTCGGCTCCGGCCACCTCGTCGCCGTACGCCACGAAGTCGGCTGTGTTCTTCGTGCGGAAGTCGGCCTCGTGCTGGTTGTTCCACGGGTCGAGGTCCGCGCCCCGGGCGGTCGCGCCCTTCGCCGGGGACTTCGCCGTGCCCTTCACCGGGACCGCCTTGAGTGCGCCGCCGGTGCCCCGCTCGAAGGAGGCGCCCGCGCGCTGGGCGGTGCGCTGGGCGGCGCTGTCCTCGTGGATGCGGTAGATGAAGGTGTCGTAGAAGGCGCGGGAGGTGGCCTCGACGGTCAGCGGGGTCGCCAGGGTGTAGGTCTCGCCCACCTCGAAGGAACCCTCGACGGAGCAGAGCGCGGTGGTCCAGCCGACGCCGGGCAGGCCCGGGTCGCCCTCGGTGTACTCGCAGTTGGAGTAGCGCTGCGGGATGTCGAGGCCGCGGGAGTACAGCAGGCCCAGCAGGACGCCGTCGGCGGCCCGGGTGCCCCGGTTGGTGAAGGTGATCGGGGCCTGCTGCTCGTCGCCCGGGTTCAGCTCCGTCCGGAACGGCAGCTCCTCCATCACCAGGTCGGGGCCGCCGACCGTGACCCGGGTGGTGAAGGGGGTGAAGGTCGCGTCCTTCGCCTGTCCGGTCACCTTGATCGTGCCGGTGGCGCCGTCCTTGCTGCCCTTGGCGGCGGTGAGCAGGATGTCGTCGACACCCCGGAGGCCGGGGAAGATGCCGTACTCCTCGCAGACCGCCTTCGTGCCGGTCACCTTGCAGTCCGAGCCGTCCTCGACCGCCGCGTCGGCGACGCCCGCGATGCCGCTGAGGTCGAAGGTGACGGTGAACTCTCCCTCGTACCCGCCGTTCTCCTCGTCCTCGCTCGGGTTGTGGACGGTGATGCCGAGCGTGGACTGCTGCGGCTCGCCGCTCTCGGGGTGCGGGTGCAGGGCCGTCTCGGCGGGGCCGCCCAGGGTGAACACCGGGGTGTCGGCGGCCTGGGCCGGGGCGGCCCCGGCGAGCGATGCCGCGGCGAGCAGACCGGCGGCGGCGAACGAACCCGCCGCGCGGCGCAGCGCGGTTCTCGGGGACAAGCGTGTCATCGGGACCTCTGGTACTCGGCAGGGAGCTGTTGCTCAGTGGAAGCTGTGTGACTGCTGTGACAGTCGGCGCGGTACGGGGTTCGACCGCGCAGCCCTCCGAACAGTTGCCCTGACGAAGATCACGGATTGGGCACAGGAGCGTCGCCCGCCCCCTTCACGTCCGCTCGGGTACGTCCGCCGCGGCCTCCGCGGCCCGCCTCGGCGGCACCACCGGCATGCCCAGGAACGGCAGCTTCAGCGCGCCGAACGCCTCCTTCGGCACGGCGGGCGCGAGCGGTTCGACGGGGCTGAGCCGCTCGTAGGCCCCGCCCTGCTCCGGGCGCGGGTCGGCCTCGCCCTTGTTGGGCCAGAAGGACATCGCACGCTCGGCCTGGGCGGTGATGGTCAGCGAGGGGTTGACGCCGAGGTTGGCGGAGACCGCGGAGCCGTCGACGACGCTGATGCCGGGGTGGCCGTAGAGGCGGTGGTACGGGTCGATGACGCCCTCCTCCGCGCTCGCGCCGATCGGGCAGCCGCCGAGGAAGTGGGCGGTGAGCGGGGTGCCCATCAGCTCGCCGATGTTGGAGCCGGCGAAGCCGTTGATCTCCTCGGCGAGCAGGGACGCGCTGCGGGTCGCCTCCTCGATCTGGGTCGGGTTGGGCGCGCCATGGCCCTGGCGGGCGGTGAGCAGGCCCTTGCCGATGCCGCCCGGTTTGCGGTACGTCGTCAGGGAGTTGTCCAGGGACTGCATGACGAGACCGATGATGGTGCGCTCGGACCAGCGGCGGTTGGAGAGCGACCGGGCGGCGAGGGTGGGGTGCTTGATCATGTTGGCGAGCCAGCCGCGCACCCGGTGGGCTCCGTAGGGCACCTGGAGGATCGACATCGAGCCCATGGCGTTGGAGCCCTTGCCGTAACGGACGGGCTCGATGTGGGTGTCGGCGTCCGGGTGGATCGAGGACGTGATCGCGACGCCCTGTGAGAAGTCGGCCTTCGCGATGCCGTGCTTCTTGCGGTAGCGGCGGTCGCTGGTCTGGGAGCCCACCAGTGCCTCGGAGTTGGTGCGGGTCAGCGCCCCGAGCCTCGCGGAGAGCCGGGGCAGCAGACCGCGGTCCTTCATGGTGTGCAGCAGGGTCTGGGTGCCGTACGTGCCCGCCGCGACGACGACCCGGCGGGCGCGGAGCTTCGTGGGCCTGGCCTTGCGGCGGCGGTCGGTGGGGACGGTGAAGACGCGGTAGCCGCCCTCCGGATCGTCGGTGACCGCGACGACGGACGTCATCGGGTGGATGACAGCTCCGGCCTTCTCGGCGAGGTGGAGGTAGTTCTCGTTGAGGGTGTTCTTCGCCCCGTGACGGCAGCCCGTCATGCACTCGCCGCACTCGGTGCAGGCCTTGCGGGCGGGTCCGGCACCGCCGAAGTACGGGTCGGGGACCGTGCCGCCGGGCTTGGCCTTCGCGGTCCCGTCGGCGTCCTTGCCGTCACCGAAGAAGACGCCGACCGGGGCCAGGTGGAAGGTGTCGCCGACGCCCATCGCCTCGGCGGCGGCCTTGAGGTGGATGTCGGAGGGGGTCATGGTCGGGTTGAGGCGGACCCCGAGCATCCGGCGGGCCTGGTCGTAGTACGGCTTGAGCTCGTCCTGCCAGTCGGTGATGGAGGCCCACTGGCGGTCCTCGAAGAACGGGGCGGGCGGCACGTACAGCGTGTTGGCGTAGTTGAGCGAACCGCCGCCGACGCCCGCCCCGGCGAGCACCATCACCTTGCCGAGGAGGTGGACGCGCTGGATGCCGAAGAGGCCCAGCGCGGGGGCCCAGAGGTAGTTCTTCAGGTCCCATGAGGTCTTGGGGAGCGTGCCGGGGGTGAAGCGGCGGCCCGCCTCCAGGACGCCGACGCGGTACCCCTTCTCCGACAGCCGGAGCGCCGACACCGCGCCCCCGAAGCCCGAACCGACGACGAGGACGTCGTAGTCGTAGGCGGCGTCGTCCTCGGCCGGGACATGGCTCACGGACTGTTCGCGGGCAGGGCTGTCCTGGGGCATGGCGCTCCTCAGTACGGAATCGGAACGAAAAGGGCGGAGGGTGCTGTGGCCGCCGGGAGGCTCAGCGCAGCCGGAACGCCTTCATCGCCTTCAGGCTGCGGGTCATGAACGCGGCGTACTTCTCGTCGTCCATGCCGAAGGACGGCGCGAGCGGGATCAGCCGCTGCTGGGCGACGGTCTGGGCCTCCGTGTACTTGAGGATGCCCTCGGAGCCGTGCCGCCGGCCGAGACCGGACTCCTTCATGCCGCCCATCGGGGACTGGACGCTTCCGTAGGCGGGTGCGTACCCCTCGTTGATGTTGACGGTGCCGGTCCGCAGCCGGGCGGCGACCTGGTGGCCGCGCCGGGAGTCGGTGGTCCAGACGCTGGAGTTGAGGCCGTACGGGGTGGCGTTGGCCAGCGCGATCACCTCGTCCTCGTCGCTGAAGCGGTAGATCGAGACGACCGGTCCGAAGGTCTCCTCGGTGCAGACCGCCATCGGCTCCTGCACCCCGTCGAGGATGGTCGGCTCGTAGAACAGCGGGCCGATGTCGGGGCGGGCGACGCCGCCCGCGACGAGCTTCGCGCCCTTCTCGACGGCCTCGGCGACATGCCGGGTGACCGTCTCCAGCTGGCGCTGCCCGACGAGGGAGCCCATGTCGGCGCCGTACGCGAGGGCGTTGCCGAGCCGCATGGCCTTCGTGCGGGTGGCGAAGCGCTGGACGAAGTCGTCGGCGATCGACTCGTGGACGTACAGCCGCTCGATGGAGATGCACAGCTGCCCGGCGGAGGAGAAGCAGGCGCGGACGGCACCGGCGGCGGCCTTCTCCACGTCGGCGTCCTTGAGGACGAGCATGGCGTTCTTGCCGCCGAGCTCCAGCGAGACCCCGACCAGCCGGGAGGCCGCGCCGACGGCGACCTCGCGGCCGGTGCGGGTGGAACCGGTGAAGGAGACGTAGTCGGCGCGGCTGACGACCTCGGGACCGACGACGGGTCCCTCGCCCAGGACGACCTGGAAGACCTCGGCGGGCAGTCCGGCCTCGATGAGCAGGTCGCGGGCCCACAGCGCGGTGAGCGCGGTCTCCGTGTCGGGCTTCATCACGACGGCGTTGCCGGAGACGAACGCGGGCAGCGCGTCGCCCACGGACAGCTCGAAGGGGTAGTTCCAGGGGGCGATCTGGCCGACGACCCCGCGCGGCTGGCGCAGCTCGGTGACCTTGGTGAGGGTCGGGACGACACCCGTGTGGCGGCGGGGCCTGAGGTACGCGGCCGCCCTGCGCCCGTAGTGGCGGGCGGCGACGGTGACGGCCTGCACCTCCTCGTGGGCGTGCAGCCGGGCCTTGCCGGTCTCCAGCTGGATGAGGTCGAGGACCTCGGACTGGCGGCTGAGGACGAGGTCGTGGAAGCGCAGGAGGACGGCGGCCCGCTGTCGTACGGGGACGGCGGCCCAGGCGGGCTGGGCGGCGCGCGCCCGGTCGAAGGCGCCTGCGACGTCCTCGGGGGTGGACTCGGGCAGGTCGGCCAGCTTCTCCCCGGTGAAGGGCGAGTGGTTGGCCGTACGCCCCGATCCGACGACGCCGCGGACCAGCTGGGCGATCACCTCGGGGGTGACCACATCGGCGGCCGTGCGCACACCGGCGGGGGCGACCACCACGGGGTTCGTACCGAGAGGGGCGTCAGGGGCCTGCGAGTCCGTCATGAGGCCGAGAGTATGTCCAGCCGCACCCTTTGGGTACCCGTCGGTAACAGTTTTTCACAGGACCCGACCGCATCCCCGGACCGCCCTCACAAACCAGCCAGTGATCGCTGGCGACATAACCGCTGATCAGTGGCTATGCGGCGGACCGACACCGGCGGTGGGCCCGCCGCGCTCAGAATCGGGGAATCTTCAGCACCGCCGTGCTCACCTCGCCGAAGATCGCGTCCCCGTCCTTCACGGCCCGCTCCTTCGCGGGCGCCCTCACCCGCACCTGCCAGCGGGGGGGGGGCAGGGGCCCGGGGCCTGAGGAGCTCGGCCCGGGGACCACAGGGCTCGGTCCTCGGCCGCAAAGCTCAGTCCTGGGTCTTCGGCGCGCGCCAGCTGCGCAGCATGACGTCGAACACCTCCCGGCTCGCCTTCCAGCCCTCCTGCGGGGCCGTCAGATACAGCGCGTACTCGGGGCCGCCCGCCCCGCCGTAGTACATCTGGTCGATCCCGTGCCGGGGACCGGCGTGATCCTTGGTCTCGTTCCAGGTGAACTCCCAGAGCGCGCCCGGCCGGTCGCGGAAGGTGTTCTTCTCCAGCCCGATCCGCCGGTAGCCGGGCAGCCGTTCGGACAGCTGCTCCTCCATGTTCCGCATGTGCAGATACGGATGGTCGAAGTCCGGGTCCGGGTCGACGCTGATCCGGATCCGGTGCGCCCCGCCGTCCGGTGTGTAGTCGATCTGCCCGTCCCGCACCCGGCGCACCCAGTCCTTCGGTACGACCAGGCTGAAGCCCGCCGGGTCCTCGACCCGGTGCCAGCCGTCGGGTATCTCCGGTATCCCCTGAGCGGGGGCGGTGGCGGGCGGGTCGCTCCCCGGCGCGGAGGACGTGGTACCGGTGGCCGCCCGGCCACCGGTGCCCCCCGAACCGCCCGGCTCCTGCCCGTACCTCATCGCGAGGAGCCCGGCCGCGCCGCCGAGGACCGCGGCGGCGACGACCACGACGAGGACCGTGCGCCACCGGGAGCGGGCGCGCCGGGTCACCGGGACGGAGACGGGCCCTGCCGGAGAAGACGAGGGGGCCGTTCCGGGGAGCCGGGCGGTGGGGCCGTGAGGATCACCGAGGGCGGAGTCAGGCACGGGGGCGTCGGGCCCGTTCGGGTCCGGGAAGGCGTACCGGGCGTCCTTGGGCAGGCGCCGCGTGGGCACGTGCGCCTGCGCGGCCCGGGGCTCCCGGCCCTCCATCGCGTCCAGCAGCATCTGTTCGGCCTCGGCGGCCGAGGGCCGGTCGGCCGGGTCCTTGCGGAGCAGCGCGGTGATGACGGCCCCGAGCGGACCGGCGTTGACCGGGGCGGGCGGCTCCTCGGTGACGACGGCCTGCATGGTGGAGATCGGGGACTTGCGGCGGAACGGGCTGGTCCCCTCGACCGCCGCGTACAGCGTCACTCCGAGCGACCACAGGTCGGAGGCGGGTCCCGGATCGCCGCCGCGTACCCGCTCGGGGGCCAGATAGTCGATGGAGCCGACCAGTTCACCGGTCCGGGTGATCGTGGAGTCGCCCTCGATCGCGGCGATCCCGAAGTCGGTCAGAAGCACCTGCCCGTCGCGCGCCAGCAGGACGTTGCCGGGCTTGACGTCGCGGTGCAGCACCCCGGCCCCGTGCGCGGCGCGCAGGGCGCTGAGCACGTGCAGCCCGACCCGTGCCGCCTCGCGCGGGGCGATCTCCCCGCTCTCCTTGGCGGCGTCGGCGAGCGAGGGCCCGTCGACGTACTGCATGACGATCCAGGGCCGGTTGTCGTACTCGATCACGTCGTGGACGGTGACGACACCCGGGTGCGTGATGCGGGCGGCGGCCCGGGCCTCCTTCTGCGTCCGGGCGTGCAGGACGAGCCGGTCGGCCTCGGCGACGTACAGCCCGGCGGTCAACTCCTTGACGGCGACCGTACGGTGCAGCACCTCATCGTGAGCACGCCAGACCTTGCCCATGCCGCCGCGGCCGAGGACCTCGCCCAGCCGGTACCGCCCCGCCAGCACCGGTCCCGCAGCCGTGCCCTGTGATCGATCCACGTGATGTCCCCGCCCCGTTTTCCTCGACTTGCCAGATTACGGAGCGGAGGCGCGGCGGCGTAACGGGGGATCGCCCACGAGACCGCACTGTGATGGTTGTCGGCACCGCACAACAACGGCCGTTGCGGCGGGCCGCCGATGACCGGTGGTCAGGCGTTCACTCGGTACGAGGCGATGGCCTGCTCGTAGATCTCGGTGACCCGGTCGCGTTCGCTCTCGGGGCCGATGGCCTGGATGACGTGGTAGCGGCCGTCGACGATCATGGCGAGGTTGCGGACGTACACCTCGCGCCCGCCGCTCTCCTGCCAGGTGAACTGGCCCTCGGCCATGGCCTGTCGGCCGACGTCGACGCGGCGCACACCGGTGGACGACGACCAGCTGGAGTCCCGGAACGGCTGGAGCTCGGGCTCCTTGTCCCGCTGGTAGGCGAGCGGATCGCTGCCGCCCGCCTTCACCGTGTCCCGGCCGGGCACCACGAGCAGGGTGAACCCGTCGCTGCCGTAGCGGATCTGACGGTCCGCGTTGGCGGGGCTGCGCTGCCAGTCCTTCGGTACGCCGACCTCGAAGCCCTCCGCGTCCTTGCGGAGCGCGTAACCGGGGGCGAGGGCCACGGCGGAGCGGCTGGTCTGCGGCTGCTGGGATCCGGTGTCGCCGGTTCCCTCCGTGCCGCCGCTCTCGCCCGCCGACACGGACGGCTGAGGCCCCCTGGACGCGGCGGAACCGGTGGCCGGACCCGGCGCACCGCTGTCCGTGCCGGGCTCCTGCTTCGGCATGAACATCACCGCGTACGCGACGGCGGCGGCCATCAGCAGCAGGATCAGGACGAGCAGCAGGCGGCCCAGCCTGCGGGGGGACGCGTCCTCGTCCCTGCGCGGCGGTTCGCGCAGCACCCGGGGGCCCTTGGGCGCACGCGGTACGCGGGCGGGACGGTGCTCCTCCCAGGACTCGACGGTCCTGCGCGCGGACCGTTCGGGCGGCAGCGGCGACAGATGCCGGTCCGGCTCCGCGCCCCCGCGCCGCTTCGGCGGCCGCTGCCGCTTGCCCTGGCGGTGCCTGCCGTGCGCCGCGCCCCCGCCGAAGCGGCCCCGGCGCCTGCGGACCAGCTCGCCCCGGCGGCGTACGACGGGGAGCCGGGTGGCGTCGGCCGCGGGCAGCGGGACGACGTCCGTGCCCGCCTCCGGCTCCGGCGCGGACCGCACCAGCGAGCGCAGCCAGCCGCGCAGCTCCTCGAAGTCCGGCCGCTCCGTGGGGTCCTGGCGCAGCAGCGACTCGACGACGGGCCGCAGCGGACCGCACTCCTCCGCGAAGGCGGGCGGCTCGCCGCACACCATCTGGACCAGTTCGGCCGCGTTCTCCTCCGGGTAGGGGGCGTGGCCCTGAACAGCACGGAAGAGCAGCGCGCCGAGCGCCCACAGGTCGGTGGAGGGGCCGATCGGGGGCGCGAGCTGCCAGTTCTCATGGACCGGACCGGCCTGTTCGGGAGCCCAGCGTTCGGTGACGGCCCCGACGACGGCGATCCGGGCCTGGCGGGCGCGTTCGGCGGCAAGCGGGGTGGCGGGGCCGCGGTGGACGACGGGCTCGCCGCCGCCCGCGACGGCGTCCTCCCAGGCCCGGGGTGCGGACCGGGCCGCCGGGAGCGCCGCGGCTCGGGCGAGCGGCTTCGAGACCGGGACGGGCGGACCGGGCCGCCGGGATTCGGCGCGCGACGCGTCCTCGCCGGAGCCGCCCGCGGAGACGGGCCGCCCGGAGCCCGGCCCGTCGTCCCAGGTCCCGGTGAGGTGGACGCGACGCCCCGGCGGGCGCGGCCCCTCGTCGTCGTCCTCGTCGTCCTCGTCGTAGGGGTGGTCGCCGTCGGGGTAGGGCTCCTCGGCGGAGCTGCTCCAGGGGCGGGTGAGGTGGGGGCCGGTTCCGGGGGGCACGCCAGCGCCTGCACCGACGCCCGCGCTGTCGCCGTCGGCCTCCGCCCGGGGGGCGGGCGGCGCCTTCGTGAGGTCGGCCGAAACCTGTCCGGTCGACGCGGGGCCGGTCGACGCGGGGCCGGTCGGAGCGGGGCCTGCCTGCTGCTGCTCCTCGGTCACCCGGGCGGCGGCGCGCGCCCCCGCCCGGTAGGCGGCGATGGCCCCGGCTCGGGCGGCCCGCAGCTGAGCCGCGCTCGCGGCACCCGGCTCGGCGGGCGGCGGCACGGGGGCGTACGGGACGCCGGGGGCGGCGGCACGCGGAACAACCGCCTGCCCGGCCTGCGGCGCCTGGTGCTCCAGGGGCCGGGGCTCCCGGGACTGGGACTCCGGCGACCGGGCCTCCCAAGGCCGCGGTTCCCGGGGCTCGGGCGCGGGCTGGTAGTGGGGCAGGGCCTCGGCCCCTCCGGCAGTGCCGTACGGCTCGTACGGCTCCTCGGACTCGTCGGCCCGCTGCGGCGCGTACCCCTGTGGCAGCGGCGGAACGAACAGCTCCCGGCCTTCCCGGCCTTCCCGGCCTGCTCGGCCTTCCCGCCCGTCGCCGCTCTCCTCGCCCGGCTCCTCCCCCGGCGGGAGCGAATACGCGCCACCGGGGTCCATCGAGGAAGCCGCCCCGACCACCGGGATGCCCTGGGTCGTGGCGCCGCCGGTCACCGGTTCGGCGTCGGGCAGCGGTGCGGGGGCGTAGCCGCAGAGCGCCTCCTCGGCCGCGCCCGCCGCGAGGCCGGTCAGCATGACGCGCCCGTCGTCGCAGACCAGGACCGTGCGGACGGTGATGTTGCGGTGGGTCCAGCCGTGCGCGTGCAGCACCCGCAGGGCGGTCAGCACGTCGGAACCGATCTCGGCGGCCCGGTAGGGGTTGAGGGGGCGTTCGGCGAGGAGAGCGGCCAGCGGTCGGGCCGCGACCAGCTCGCTGACTATCCACAGCGAACCCGCCTCGGCGAACACGTCGAAGACCTGGTCGAGCCGGGGGTGGTCGGGCACCTGCGCCGCCGCCTGAGCGGCCTCGATCGCCCTCCGGACCGCGGGGTCCGTGCTGCGGCGCACGGCCCGTCCGGTGGCGCGCCCCGGCGCCGAGGGAATTCCGCCGTCGTCGAGCACCTCCGCGTCCACGATCTCCGGCAACGGCACCTGGCGGACCAGGACTTCCTGACCGCTGTAAGTGTCGAACGCCCGGGTCTCGACCAGTTCGTACCCGTCGGACGGAGGCAGCGGAAGGCGGTAGCGGTCGGCAAGCACCCGACCCGCGTAGTCGTCCACGACGCCTCCCCAGAGCGCGCTGTCCCCCGGCCACCAGGACCGCACGAATCCGTCAGTTACGGTCATTTGGCGGGCAATTGACCTACTGTTCCGGCTGCGTACGGTCTCCGGCGTCTTACGATACGTGGCAACGCGCGCCAACGGGCCGGGTCGTACCAACCCGGCCCGCGCAAACGTTTCCCGGCGGCTGGTCGTTCAGCCCGTGGGCTTGAAGGTCGCGAACGCGGTCTCGCGCAGCGTCCGGCACTCGTCGCCGTCCCACTCGTCCACCTTGCAGCTGATCATGATCGAGTAGCCGCGCTTGGCGTCGACCTTGAAGCCGCGGTTCAGCACCCGGACCCGGACGCCGTCGTGGCTGCGCTCGAAGGTCCAGTCGGCGACGGTCGGATAGCCGTTGTACTCGACCTTCTTTATGCTGCCGTGCTTGTAGTTGTCGCTGAGGACCTTGGCGCTCGCGACGGCCCCGCGCCAGGCGGCGGCCGCGTCGTCCTTGGGCGAGCTGTTGAAGTCGACCTGGACCCGCGGGAAGCCGCCCCGCTCGGCGTTGTAGATGCCGCCGGAGTTGGCCCCCGCTATGGCGGTGCGCTTGAAGTCCCCGGGCATCGCCATGGTGAAGCGGAAGCGGCTGTCGGTGACCGTTTCGTACCCGGCGGGCAGCGCGTCGCCGCCCGGCTCGTCCGCCCCGGGGTCCTTCGACTCCTTCGACGGATCGCCGGAGTCCTCGCCGGACGGGTCATCGGAGGCCCGGCCGTCGTCCGAACCCTGGCCCTCCTTCTGGCCGTCGCCCTTCTCGCCGCCCGGACCGCTGCCCTTGTCGTCACCCTTGTCGTCGTCGGCGCCGCCGCTCGCGGCTCCGGCCGAGGCCGCGGTGTCGCCCTTGCCGCCCTTGTCCCCGTCGTCACCGCTGAGGGCGATCGCGAGAATCGTGCCGAGGACGGCCAGGGCGACGACGGCCGCGATGATCGCGAGGGTGCGGCGGGGCACCACGTCGGTGATCGAGGCGCGCGTGGAGGCGGGCGAGGACGGCGGCCGCTGCCCGGGTACGGAGGCGCTCGACGCCATCGCCGCCCGGGGGGCGTCCACGGGAGCCTTCGAGGCGGCGGCGGACGCCTTGACACCCGCACCGGCCGCCCCCGCCTTCCCACCGGAAGCGTTTCGGGGCCCCAGGGCGGAAGAGACCCCGGGCCGCGTGGCGGGCTTCGGCGGGGCAGCGGGCGAACCGGTGTCCGCCGCGGCCGGGGAGGCCGCCGCACCCGCCGCTCCGGCCACCGCCGCACCCGCGGCCGCGCCCTGCACGGCCTTCGAGTTGCGCACGGAGCGCAGGGCTCCGCGCAGCCGGTCGCGCGTGCCCTCGCCGGACTCGCCCGATCCCGTGGCCGGCTTGGGCGGCTTGGGAGCCCTGGCCGGCTTGACCGCCTTCTTGACGGCCTCCTTTTTGACGAGGGGGACGGCAGCGGGCGCCGGTGGCAGGGCCATGACCTGGGTGGAGTCGGCGGGGGCCGGCACGGGGGCGTCGGGGGTGTTGATCACGTCGTTGAGCAGCGCCCGCGCACCGGCGTCGTCGAGGCGCTGGTCGGGGTCCCGGGCGAGCAGCCCGTAGATGACCTCGGTGAGCGGACCGGCGTTCTTCGGCGGGTCGAGCGGTTCGGTCATCACGGCCGTGAGGGTGGCGATGGCCGAGCCCTTGTCGTACGGCGGGCAGCCCTCGACGCTCGCGTACAGCAGTCCGCCCAGGGACCACAGGTCGGCGGGCGGCCCCGGCTTGTGGCCGCGGGCCCGCTCCGGCGAGATGTACGAGGGGGCGCCGACGAGCATGCCGGTGGAGGTGACCGAGGGGTCGCCCTCCACCTGGGCGATGCCGAAGTCGGTGAGGACGACGCGCCCGTCCTCGGCGATCAGCACGTTGGACGGCTTCACATCGCGGTGGAGGATGCCCTCGCGGTGCGCCGAGCGCAGCACGTCGAGGATGGCGAGCCCGACCTCGGCGGCCCGCTTCGGCGTCAGCGTGCCGTCCTCGCGGATCGCTTCGGCCAGCGACTTGCCCTCGATGAGCTCCATGACGATCCACGGGCGGTCGTCCTCGTCGACCACGTCGTACACGGTGACCGCGCTGTTGTTGCGAATCCGTGCGATCGCCTTCGCCTCACGCAGGGTGCGCGTGATCAGCCGGCGCTTCTCGTCCTCGTCGATGGACGACGGGAACCGCAGCTCCTTGACCGCCACCGCGCGGCCCAGCGTCTCGTCGTCGGCGCGCCAGACCGTACCCATGCCGCCCCGGCCGAGCACCTCACCGAGCCGGTAGCGCCCCGCCAGGAGACGACCTTCCTTGTCCCGTTGGGGCTCCCGTGCCTGCTCCGCCTCCGACATGCGTCCCCTCTGCGATCAACCCGCCCTGGCAGAGCGTTCATTGTCCCTCACCCCGGGACCGGCCCTGGTCCCGGGTCCGGGGTCCACCGCTGTGCGGCCCGGCCGGTGGACAACCCTTCGCCCTACCGACGCCCGGGAGACCGGCTGCCGTTCCCCGAAGTTCTCGGCGTGTCCGCGGCCCGCCCCTTGCGGCCGTGCGTCCGCCCGGCGAACCACACCGCACCCCCCACAGCCTCCTACCAACCCCGCCCCTCCGTCCAGGGCAGCTCGCCCGGGCCCGCGCACGCCCCCGGGCCTCAGCCCCTCAACTGCCGGGCGCCGCGAGGCCGATGGCCGATGACACCACGTGCGACCCGGGATCGAAGCGATGTCCGGATCAGATCGGCACGATGTCCGGAGCGCCGAGCCGGGCCGCGTCCGCCGTCAGGTCGTCGGGCTGACGCTGCGACTCCCGCTCGGCCTCCACCCGCTTCTCGTAGTGGCGGACCTCCCGGTCGATCTGCCCCTCGTCCCAGCCGAGCACCGGCGCCATCAGCTCCGCGCAGAGGCGGGCGCTGCGGGTGCCCCGGTCGAAGGTCTCGATGGAGATCCGGGTGCGCCGGGTCAGCACGTCGTCCAGATGCCGGGCGCCCTCGTGCGAGGCGGCGTAGACGATCTCGGCGCGCAGATAGTCGTCGGCGGCGGGCAGCGGTTCACCCAGGGAGGGGTCGGCCAGGATCAGTTCCAGAATTTCTTCCGTCATTGAGCCGTACCGGTTGAGCAGATGCTCCACCCGGGCGACATGGAGCCCGGTGCGGGCCGCGATCCGGGCGCGGGCGTTCCACAGGGCCTTGTATCCCTCGGCTCCGAGCAGCGGGATGTCCTCGGTGACGCAGGCGGCGACCCGCTGGTCGAGCCCGTGCACCGCCTCGTCCACCGCGTCCTTGGCCATGACCCGGTACGTCGTGTACTTGCCGCCCGCCACGACGACCAGCCCGGGGGCGGGGTGGGCGACGGTGTGCTCGCGCGACAGCTTGCTGGTGGCGTCGGACTCACCGGCCAGCAGCGGCCGCAGGCCGGCATAGACACCTTGGACGTCGTCCCTGGTCAGCGGGGTGTTGAGGACGGAGTTGACGTGCTGGAGGAGATAGTCGATATCGGCGCTGGAGGCGGCCGGATGGGCCTTGTCCAGATCCCAGTCGGTGTCCGTGGTGCCGATGATCCAGTGCCTCCCCCAGGGGATGACGAAGAGGACGGACTTCTCGGTGCGCAGGATGAGACCGGTGGAGGAGTGGATGCGGTCCTTGGGGACGACGAGGTGGATGCCCTTCGAGGCCCGGACGTGGAACTGTCCGCGCTCGCCGATGAGGCCCTGCGTGTCGTCGGTCCAGACGCCGGTCGCGTTGACCACCTGCTTGGCCCGGACCTCGTACTCCTTGCCGCCCTCGACGTCCTGCACCCGCGCGCCGACGACCCGCTCGCCCTCGCGGAGGAAGCCGATCACCCGGGCCCGGTTGGCCACCTGGGCCCCGTAGGAGGCGGCGGTGCGCACCAGCGCGGTGACGAAGCGGGCGTCGTCCATCTGGGCGTCGTAGTACTGCAACGCGCCGACCAGGGCGTCCTTCTTCAGCGCGGGGGCGACGCGCAGGGCGTGGCGGCGGGAGAGGTGGCGGTGCACGGGCAGCCCCCGGCCGTGGCCCGAGGAGACCGACATCGCGTCGTACAGCGCCACGCCGGAGCCTGCGTAGAACCGCTCCCAGCCCTTGTGCTGCAAGGGGTAGAGGAAAGGCACCGGCTTCACCAGATGCGGGGCGAGCCGCTCCAGGAGCAGGCCGCGCTCCTTGAGCGCCTCGCGGACCAGGGCGAAGTCGAGCATCTCCAGATAGCGCAGCCCCCCGTGGATCAGCTTGCTCGACCTGCTCGACGTGCCGGACGCCCAGTCGCGGGCCTCGACCAGGCCGGTCGAGAGTCCTCTGGTGGCGGCGTCCAGCGCCGTGCCCGCTCCGACCACGCCCGCTCCCACGACCAGCACGTCCAGTTCGCGCTCGGCCATGGCGGCGAGCGCGGCGGTGCGCTCGGCGGGTCCCAGTGTCGCTGTCCTCACTGCTGCCTCCCGGTGGATCGGGGTGGTCGGACACGGGAGTGCCACCCGGCCGAGGGGCCGGCCGCCCGTGTCCACCCCTCGATTCTGTCCGCGCTCCCCGACTTCAGCCACCGCCTGTGGACAACACCCGGGCATCCGGAATCACACAATGCGACATATTGGTCATATTTACGCCTAGTCTGACATTGCGCTGTCCACAGCAGTTGCGATCTTCACCCTCCGGTCTTAGGGAAGGACGGTTTCGACATGCCCGCAGACCTCGCCGTCATCGGACTCGGTCACCTCGGACTGCCCCTCGCCCAGGCCGCCGTGACCGCCGGAATCGACACCGTCGGCTACGACCCCGACCCACGCCCCTACGCGGAGCTCAGAGCGGGCCGCAGCCCCGTCGAAGGCACCCTCACCGCCTCCGAGGTCCGCCGCATGCTCTCCGGCGGCTTCCGGCCCACCACGAGCGCCGCCGAACTGGGCCGGGTCCGTACCGCCGTGATCTGCTCCCCCGCCCCCCTCGGCGCCGACCGCACCGTCGACCTCACCGCCCTTGGCGACGCCGCCCGCGCCCTGGCCGCCCGGCTGCGCCCGCACACCACCGTGCTGCTGGAGTCCGCCGTACCGCCCGGCACCACCGAGAACTTCCTGCGCCCCCTGCTCGAAGAGGGCTCCGGGCTCCTCGCCGGACGCGACTTCCACCTCGCCTGCTCCCCCAGTCGGCTGGACCCCGGCAACCGCACCCACACCCTGGCCAACACCCCCAGGGTCATCGGCGGCCTCACCCCCGCCTGCACCGAGTCGGCCGCCGCGTTCTACGGACGCCTCACCGACAAGGTCGTACGGGCCCGGGGCCCGCGCGAGGCGGAGATGACGAAGGTGCTGGAGACCAACTTCCGGCACGTCAACATCGCGCTGGTCAACGAGATGGCAGTGGCCTGCCACGACCTCGGCGTCGACCTCTGGGACGTCATCCGGTGCGCCGAGACCAAGCCCTTCGGCTTCCAGCCCTTCCGCCCGGGGCCCGGTGTCGGCGGCCACGGCGTCCCGGTGGACCCCGGCTGCCTGCCCTACAGCACCCGCACCCCCGGGCACCCGTTGCGCATGGTCTCGCTGGCGCAGGAGATCAACGACCGTATGCCCAGTTACGTCATCCAGCGCTGCGCCACCCTCCTCAACGAGCACGGCAAGTCCGTCCGAGGTGCGCGCGTCCTGCTGCTCGGCGTCACCTACAAACCGGACAGCGCCGACCAGGAGGCCGCCCCCGCCCGGGAGATCGCCACCCGGCTGATGGACATGGGCGCCCAGATCGGCTACCACGACACGCACGTCCTGGACTGGCGGGTACGCGAACTCCCTGTCCCGCGCGCGGACTCGCTGTACGAGGCAGCCGCCGCGGCCGACCTGACCGTGCTGCTCCAGCAGCACCGCACCTACGACCTCCAGGGCCTCGCGGTCAAGGCCCAGCTGCTCCTGGACACCCGGGGAGCCACCCCGGCGGGGGCCGCGCACCGGCTCTGAGGCGGGGCGGGCCGCCGCGGAATTCACCGGTGACCGTCTACGGGGCGTACTGCTACTGTGCGGCGTCACAGAGCGCACGGACGTGCGCATCTCGCGCACACATACGCACCTGCCCCAGGGGGAGTCCCACCGTGAGCCAGCCCGTGCCGCCGCCGAACCAGCCCCAGCAGCCGTACGGCGGCCAGCCGCAGCCGTACGGCGGCCAGCCCGCGGAAGGCAATCCGTACGCGAGCCAGCCGGGTCAGCCCACCGCCCCGACCGGCAACCCGTACGGCCAGCAGCCCCCGGCCCCGACCGGCAACCCCTTCGCGGCCCAGCAGCCCGGCCAGCCCGGCCCGTACGGCGGGGCGCCCTTCGCCCCGGCTCCCCCGCCGGCCCCGGTCCGCAACAACATCGCGCTCGGCGTGCTGGTCGCCCTGGGCGCGGCGATCGTCGCGGGCATCCTGTACGGCGTGATCGCGGGCTCCATCGAGCGCGAGGTCGGATACGCGGCGATCGGCGTAGGCTTCCTGACCGGCTTCGCGGCAAGCAAGGTCGGCGGCCGGAACCCCGCGATCGTCGCGGCTGCGGCGCTCTTCTCGCTCGGCGCGGTCTACCTCGGCCAGCTCATCGGCATGTCGATGGTGATGGCGGACGTGGCGAACATCCCCTTCTCCGAGGTCTTCGTCGACCACTTCGACACCGTGACGAGGATCTGGAAGGAAGAGTCCGACTTCATGACGTACCTCTTCCTCGCCCTCGGCCCGATCGCCGCCATCGGTGGTGCCAAGAAGGCGGGCTGACGCCCCGTACGACCATGCGGAAGGGCCCGGACCGTGACGGTCCGGCCCCTTCCGCATGTGCTGCGGGACGGGTCAGCGGCGGTGCTGGGAGTCCGCCACCGTCACCTCGACGCGCTGGAACTCCTTCAGGTCGCTGTAGCCCGTGGTGGCCATCGCGCGGCGCAGGGCGCCGAAGATGTTCATCGAGCCGTCCGGGGTGTGCGAAGGACCGGTGAGGACCTCCTCCGTCGTCCCGACCGTGCCGAGGTCGACCAGCTTGCCGCGCGGCACGTCCTCGTGGACGGCCTCCATGCCCCAGTGGCGGCCGCGGCCGGGCGCGTCCGTCGCGCGGGCCAGCGGGGAGCCCATCATCACGGCGTCCGCACCGCAGGCGATGGCCTTCGGCAGGTCGCCGGACCAGCCGACGCCGCCGTCCGCGATGACGTGCACGTACCGGCCGCCGGACTCGTCCATGTAGTCGCGGCGGGCCCCGGCCACGTCCGCGACGGCGGTCGCCATCGGGACCTGGATGCCGAAGACGTTGCGCGTGGTGTGCGCGGCGCCGCCGCCGAAGCCGACGAGGACACCGGCCGCGCCGGTCCGCATCAGGTGCAGGGCGGCGGTGTACGTGGCGCAGCCGCCGACGATGACCGGGACGTCCAGCTCGTAGATGAACTGCTTCAGGTTCAGCGGCTCGGCCGCGCCCGAGACGTGCTCGGCGGAGACCGTCGTACCGCGGATGACGAAGATGTCCACCCCGGCGTCGACGACGGCCTTGGAGAACTGGGCGGTGCGCTGCGGGGAGAGCGCGGCGGCGGTGACGACACCGGAGTCGCGCACCTCCTTGATGCGCTGCCCGATCAGCTCCTCCTGGATGGGGGCGGAGTAGATCTCCTGGAGCCGGCGGGTCGCGGTCTCGGCCGGCATCTCGGCGATCTCGTCCAGCAGCGGCTGCGGGTCGGCGTGCCGGGTCCACAGCCCTTCCAGGTTGAGGACGCCCAGGCCGCCCAGCTCACCGATGCGGATGGCGTGCTGCGGGGAGACCACGGAGTCCATGGGAGCGGCCAGGAACGGCAGCTCGAAGCGGTAGGCGTCGATCTGCCAGGCGATCGAGACCTCCTTCGGGTCGCGGGTGCGGCGGCTCGGAACGACAGCGATGTCGTCGAATGCGTAAGCCCGGCGGCCGCGCTTGCCGCGCCCGATCTCGATCTCAGTCACGATGTGTGGCCTTTCCCTCTACGTCTGCGCTGACCAGTATCCCCGACCCGTGGCGAAGGGGCGGTACCGGGAACTCCGGTCCGCCCCTCACCTGCGCTGATGGGTTACTTCTTACTACTTCTTGCTGTAGTTCGGCGCTTCGACCGTCATCTGGATGTCGTGCGGGTGGCTCTCCTTGAGGCCCGCCGAGGTGATCCGGACGAAGCGGCCCTTGCTCTCCATCTCGTCGACGGTCGCGGCGCCGACGTAGCCCATGGTCTGGCGCAGCCCGCCGACCAGCTGGTGGAGGACGTTGGCCAGCGGGCCCCGGTAGGGCACCTGGCCCTCGATGCCTTCGGGGACGAGCTTGTCGTCCGAGGCCACCTCGGCCTGGAAGTAGCGGTCCTTGGAGTACGAACGGCCCTGGCCGCGGGACTGCATGGCACCCAGCGAGCCCATGCCGCGGTACGACTTGAACTGCTTGCCGTTGATGAACATCAGCTCGCCCGGGGACTCCTCGCAGCCCGCGAGGAGGCTGCCCAGCATCACGCTGTCGGCACCGGCGGCCAGCGCCTTGCCGATGTCGCCGCTGTACTGGAGGCCGCCGTCGCCGATCACCGGGACGCCTGCGGCGCGGGCGGCGAGCGCGGCCTCGTAGATCGCGGTGACCTGCGGGACGCCGATACCGGCGACCACACGGGTGGTGCAGATCGAGCCGGGGCCGACGCCGACCTTCACGCCGTCGACACCGGCGTCGATGAGGGCCTGGGCGCCGTCGCGGGTGGCGACGTTGCCGCCGATGACGTCGACGCCGACGCTCGACTTGATCTTCGCCATCCAGTCGAGGGCGTTGCGGTTGTGTCCGTGCGAGGTGTCGACGATCAGGAAGTCGACCCCGGCGGACGCGAGCGCCTGTGCGCGCTCCAGCGCCTCGGGGCTGGCCCCGACGGCCGCGCCGACCAGCAGACGGCCTTCGGCGTCCTTGGCGGCGTTCGGGTACTGCTCGGCCTTCTTGAAGTCCTTGACCGTGATGAGGCCCTTGAGGATGCCCGCCTCGTCGACCAGCGGCAGCTTCTCGATCTTGTGGCGGCGCAGCAGCTCCATGGCCTCGACGCCGGAGATCCCGACCCGGCCGGTGACGAGCGGCATCGGCGTCATGACCTCGCGCACCTGGCGCGTGCGGTCCGACTCGAAGGCCATGTCGCGGTTGGTGACGATGCCCAGGAGCTTGCCCGCGGCGTCGGTGACCGGCACGCCGCTGATGCGGAACTTCGCGCAGAGCGCGTCCGCCTCGCCGAGTGTGGCGTCGGGGTGCACGGTGATCGGGTCGGTGACCATGCCGGACTCGGAGCGCTTGACCAGGTCGACCTGGTTGACCTGGTCCTCGACCGAGAGGTTGCGGTGCAGCACGCCGACGCCGCCCTGACGGGCCATGGCGATGGCCATCCGGGCCTCGGTCACCTTGTCCATGGCGGCGGACAGCAGGGGAATGTTCACCCGTACGTTGCGCGAGATGAGCGACGAGGTGTCGACCGCGTTGGGCAGGACCTCGGACGCGCCGGGCAACAGCAGCACGTCGTCGTAGGTCAGCCCGAGCGTCGCGAACTTCTCGGGCACTCCGTCGACGTTTGCAGTCATGACACCTTCCCCAAATGGCCTTGATCGGTGCGGATGTCCATGCTAACGGGCTCCACGGGTGTCTCATTCCACGATCAAGATCACTTGGCCGTTCTGTAGCTTCCTACAGCGCCTCGTACGGACGTGGGCGCGGGCTTCGCTACTGCTCCGCGAGCGCGCGCAGCCTGCTGAGCGCGCGGTGCTGGGCGACCCGCACCGCGCCCGGGGACATCCCGAGCATCCGGCCGGTCTCCTCCGCGGTCAGCCCGACCGCGACCCGCAGGACCAGCAGCTCGCGCTGGCTCTCCGGGAGGTTGGCGAGGAGCTTCTTCGCCCAGGCGGCATCGCTGCTGAGCAGGGCGCGCTCCTCCGGGCCGAGCGAGTCGTCGGGCCGCTCCGGCATCTCGTCGGAGGGCACCGCGGTCGACCCCGGATGGCGCATCGCGGCGCGCTGGAGGTCGGCGACCTTGTGCCCGGCGATGGCGAAGACGAAGGCTTCGAAGGGCCGGCCGGTGTCCTTGTAGCGCGGCAGCGCCATCAGCACGGCGACGCAGACCTCCTGCGCGAGGTCCTCCACGAAGTGGCGAGCATCACCGGGCAGGCGGTTCAGCCGGGAGCGGCAGTAGCGCAGGGCGAGGGGGTGTACATGGGCCAGCAGATCGTGGGTGGCCTGCGCGTCACCGTCGACGGCTCGGTGCACGAGGGCACCGATCACCGTGGTTTCGTCGTCGCGCATCGGACCATGGTGCCCTGCTGCCGTACGGTCCGCTGCACCGCGTCCGGAGTTGTGCACCGAAGCGTTATGAGCGGGTGCGCCGGATGTCATCTCCTGCGCCCTCCCCTTCCGCTCGACCGAATCGTTCCTGAGGAACTCCACGACTCAAGGATGCGTCATCGGCCGGGAAGCGTCACATGGCGCCGCCGGGCGGGCGCCCGGACACGGGGCGTGGAGCCGGTGGCCCGGCTCCGTGACCCCGTCCGCCGGACTGCGGACGGGGGCGGGCCCGGGCCGGTCGGGCCGGTAGTCAGCGGACCAGGCCCCAGCGGAATCCGAGGGCCACCGCATGGGCGCGGTCCGAGGCCCCGAGCTTCTTGAACAGTCGCCGGGCGTGGGTCTTGACCGTGTCCTCGGAGAGGAACAGCTCCCGGCCGATCTCCGCGTTGGAGCGGCCGTGGCTCATGCCTTCGAGCACCTGGATCTCCCGCGCGGTGAGCGTGGGAGCCGCGCCCATCTCGGCGGACCGCAGCCGGCGCGGGGCGAGCCGCCACGTCGGGTCGGCCAGCGCCTGGGTGACGGTGGCCCGCAGTTCGGCGCGCGAGGCGTCCTTGTGCAGATACCCGCGGGCGCCCGCGGCGACCGCGAGCGCGACGCCGTCCAGGTCCTCGGCGACGGTCAGCATGATGATCCGGGCCCCGGGGTCGGCGGAGAGCAGCCGCCGGACGGTCTCCACACCCCCGAGACCGGGCATGCGTACGTCCATCAGAATCAGATCCGAGCGATCGGCACCCCAGCGGCGGAGGACTTCCTCGCCGTTGGCCGCGGTCGTCACACGCTCGACGCCGGGCACGGTGGCCACCGCGCGACGGAGCGCTTCTCGGGCAAGCGGGGAGTCGTCGCAGACGAGGACGGATGTCATGACCGTCCTCCGCAGCTGATGCGCGTCACCTTGAGCCTCCAGGCTGATACAAGTCGTCACCTGTGCGGTTGACCCCCTCGGACATGTGCCCGAGCTCGTTCTCCGTCAACCGCATCCGCTCTCTTAACGATGGTCACTCGAAAGAGTTACGGGTCGGACCGTCGGGTTCGGCACTCTACGTGAAGGGCCGCACACGGAGGAGAACGGCGCGGGTGATTCACCCGTCAACTGGATCTTCACTCGTTGGCGTGCCCTATTCGGCACTATTTCTTCCCTTTCAAGGGTGTCTGTGGCTAGATTCGCAATCAGTCATATTTACATCTACTAGCACCGTAGATGTACGGTCGAGACTCCGGTCACACCGATCACGACGGTCAATCCAAGAGGGCCGTCGATCACGGACGGTCGAGGATGCCGCTTCCGACGCAGCACAGCTCCGAGGGGACAAGCAATGGCAGATTTCTCCCGCCTTCCCGGACCCAACGCAGACCTGTGGGACTGGCAGCTGCTCGCCGCCTGCCGAGGCGTGGACAGCTCCCTGTTCTTCCACCCCGAGGGAGAGCGCGGCGCGGCCCGGAGCGCCCGCGAGACCTCGGCGAAGGAGGTGTGCATGCGGTGCCCGGTACGGGCCGAATGCGCGGCGCACGCCCTGGCCGTGAGGGAGCCGTACGGAGTGTGGGGCGGCCTGACGGAGGACGAGCGCGAGGAGCTGATGGGCCGGGCCAGGGCCCGGCTGATCACCGCGACGCCGTCGGGTTCCGCCACCGGCCCCGGACGTACCTGACACCCGTACGGCACAACTGAACGCAGAAACGTTTCTTCGAGGACTTCAGCCGTCCGGCCGCGGGCGGACCGGCCGCCGGAGGATACGTGTGCCCTCAGCCGCGCCCCGGGGCCCCGGCGCTCAGCGGGCGGCCGTCCGGGACAGCTGGTCCAGGGTGGCCGCCACCGCCGGGACCCGGGCCAGGTCGGGCAGGGTGAGGGCCACGATCTCCCGCTCGATCGCGGGCTCCACCGGCACGGTCCTGGCCCCCTTGGGGCGTACCGACTCGACGGCCAGCTCCGGCAGCACCGCCACCCCGAGCCCGGCCCCGACCAGGCCCATCACGGCCGGGTAGTCGTCGGTGGCGAAGTCGATGCGCGGGGTGAAGCCGGACTCCTCGCAGACCTCGACCAGCTGACGGCGGCAGCGCGGGCAGCCCGCGATCCACGACTCCTCGGCCAGTTCCCCGATGGACACGCTCGGCGCCTCCGCCAGCCGGTGCCCGTCGGGGACCAGGCCGATCAGCCGGTCGGTGAGCAGCGGCCGGACCACCAGGTCGTCCCATTCGCCGCCGGTGGTCCCGTAGCGGAACGCCAGCGCGATATCGCAGTCGCCCTCGCGCAGCAGGTCCACCGAGCGCGGCGGCTCCGCCTCGACCAGCGAGACGCGGGTGCCGGGGTGTTCGGCGCGCAGGGCGGCCAGGGCTCCGGGGACGAGGGTGGAGCTGCCGCTCGGGAAGGAGACCAGGCGGACCCGCCCGGCCCGCAGGCCGGCGATGGCGGCGACCTCCTCCTCGGCGGCGGTCAGCCCCGCGAGGATGCCGGAGGCGTGCCGCACCAGCGCCTCGCCCGCCTGGGTCAGGCGCATCTCGCGCCCGGTGCGGATCAGCAGCGTGGTGCCCGCGGAGGACTCCAGGGCCTTCATCTGCTGGCTGACCGCGGGCTGGGTGCAGCCCAGTTCGCGGGCGGCGGCGGAGAACGAACCGGTGGCGGCGACGGCGCGCAGGACACGGAGGTGGCGGGCTTCGATCACCCCGTCACCATAAGAGATTCTTGGGTGCGAGGCGAATTAATGACCTACCTCTTTGAGGTCCGGGCGGTTAGCGTGACCGTATGAAGCTGCTGACCGTGAACATCGGGCGCCCCCGTCCCTCCGCACAGACCGACGGCCCCGCCGGCCTCACCGGGATCGACAAACGGCCGGCGGAGGGCCCCGTCGAGGTCCACGACCCCGGCCCCAAGGGCACGGGCGGCAGCGGGGTCGCCGGGGACACGGTGTGCGACCTGCGCCACCACGGCGGCAGCGACCAGGCGGTCTACGCCTTCGCCCGGGAGGAGCTGGACGCCTGGGAGCGCGAGCTGGGCGGCCGGTCCCTGCCCAACGGGGCGTTCGGCGAGAACTTCACCACGCAGGGCCTCGACGTCAGCGCCGCCCGGATCGGCGAGCGCTGGCAGGTGGGCGCGGACCTGGTGCTGGAGGTCACCTCGGGGCGCATCCCGTGCCGGACGTTCGCCGATCACCTCGGGGAGAGGGGGTGGGTGCGGCGGTTCACCCAGCAGGCCGCCACCGGTGCGTATCTGCGGGTCATCGAGCCGGGCGCGGTCCGGTCCGGGGACGCCATCGAGATCGTGCACCGGCCGGACCACGAGGTCACGGCGGCCCTCCAGTTCCGGGCCGTGACGACGGAACGCACTCTGCTGCCCGCACTGCTGGCCGCCGGGGAGGCGCTGCATCCCGAGGCACTGCGCCAGGCCCGGGAGTACGCCGCGCGCCAGGGCTGAGCGGCCGGGCGTGCCGCCACCCCCGGGACGGTGACGGGATGTCATGCACCGTAGGGTCCTGAGCTGTTGAGGGGGGAACTGGATCGGGGCGCAGCGCGTCCACCACCAGTGACCTGCGCCGAGAAGCAGTTCCAGCCGAGTGGCACGTCTCAGGGGGAGACCCATGCCCAACCCGCCGCAGCCCTGGTACACCCCGGGCCAGCCGCAGCAGCCCGTTCCCGGCAACCCGTACGCCGCGGGGGGCGGCGCGCCTCAGGGGTACGGGCCGCCGCCCGGACCTGGTTACGGGCCGCCGCCGGGGCCGCCGCCGCGCCGGGGGCGCTTCGGCCGGGCGCCGGTCGTCGCCGCGGTCGTCGCACTGGTGCTCGTGGTCGTGGCGGGAGGGGTGTACGCCGTCACCGACTGGGGACGGGACGAGCCCGCGAAGCCCGTGGCGAAGGAGTCGCCCAGGCCCTCCGGGGAGGCGTCCCCGTCCGGTACGCCCGCGGCCCGTACCCCGGAGCCGCGGCGGATCCCGACGACGGAGGAGATCAACGCCTCGCGGAAGCCGGCGGACGCGACGGCGTGGATCGTCGACGACAAGACCGACCTGCCCAACGGGATCCACCGGCTCCACGACCTGTGGGTCGTCGGCGACACCGTCGTCCAGGCCCTGCACCGCAAGGTCGCGGCCTACCGGCTCTCGGACGGTGCCGAGGTCTGGAGCCTGCCGTTGCCCGCGGCCGTCTGCGAGACCCCGGCCAACCCCACGCCCGACGGCAGGGTCGTGCTGTTCTACCGCGAGAGCGCCCAGGCCGCGCGGTCGAACCGGTGCAATCAGATGCTGCTGCTCGACCTGAAGACCGGGAAGCCGGGCTGGAAGAAGGAGCTCGACGAAGGCAGCGACAAGGGCTCCACGCTGATCGTGCACAGCGCCATCAGCGGTGACACCCTGGCGATCGCCTGGGGCATACGGGCGGCCGCCTTCCGGGTCGACGACGGGACCGAGCTCTACGACATCCCCCGGGAGAACCCGGGGCAGTGCCACCCCGACGACGTGGCGGGCGGATCACGGCTCCTGGTGAGTTCCCTCTGCGCGCTCTCCGCCGGGCGGAGCAAGCACTACAGCCAGCTCCGCGAGATCGACCCGCGCTCCGGCAAGGTCCTGTGGCGCCACCGGACGAAGGCGGGCTGGAAGTTCGGCAGCCTGATCTCCGTCGACCCGGTCGTCTTCACCACCGTGAACGCCGAGGACATCGTCAAGGACTGGCGGGTCCTGGTCCTGGGCTCCAAGGGGAAGCTCCGTACCACCATCGATCCGCGGGAGAAGGGCTTCGAGCAGTGCGCCGGAGACGGTTCCGGCGGCGACATCCAGCCCTGCCGCGGCAGCACGGTCGGCAAGGGCCTCGTCATGCTGGGCGGCACCGACCGGGTCGGTACGTACGACCTGGACACCGGGAAGTTCCTCTGGGGGGTCAAGTCCGAGGAGGTCCGCAAGCTGTACCCGCTGCGTGCGGAGAGCGACAAGGAGATCCTCGTCTACGAGTCGGCCACCTCGACCCTCCCGGGCCGGGTCTTCCTGCTGGGCCCGGGCGGTGCGGGCACGGAGAAGGCGGTCCTGCAACACCCGGCGGCCGCCGCACCGTTCGAGTTCGAGATGTTCGGCGGGCGACTGGCCTACGTCGACGGCCGGCTCGTCGTCACCCATTCGGTCGTGACCGGGAACGACGCCCGGCCCGAGGCCCGCATGCTGTCCTTCGCCCCCGCGCCGTCCTGACCGGGACCGGGGCGCCCTGACGGGTGATGAGGGTCCGCCCCCGCCGGGCCGTAGGGGCCAGGTCGGGGGCTGTTCAGGGATCTGCCCCATGCCGGGCGGGCGGTCTGCCCGGGACGCTGAAGGGCATGGCGAGGACCACGGGACGACGGAGTCGGAAGCGGGCGCTCATCGCCCTCGGCGCGGTGGTGGGCGTGTTCGTCGCGGGTGTCGGCGGCTGCTGAACGCGTCGACCGCCCGCATCTGCACCTTCGGCTTCGCCGACGACCGGTCCTTCGCCCTGGTCGGGACGGACGGCGGGCTGCTGGAGGGGCCCGCCGCGCTGAAGCGGGTGCAGCTCTCCCCCGGTGAGCGGGCGGAGATCGTCGTGACGGTGCGGCCGGGCGAGCGGACGGTGCTGCGCAGCTGCCCCTGGCGGGACGGGAACGGCTGGGAGCGGCGGTGCAACGGGGGGGGACGACTCCTTCGGCGTACTCCAGTTGCGGGCGGCCGAGCGGCTGCGCCCCTCCCCCGCCGTCCCCGCCCGGCCGGCCGGACCCGCGAGGCTGGAGCTGCCAAAGGCCGGGGACGCGGCGCGCGGCCGCCACTTCGAGCTGCGCAGGTCCGGGATCAACGGGCGGCCGATGGCGATGGACCGGATCGACGAGACGGTCACCCGGGGGCGGCGGAGGTCTGGACGCTGCGCAACGGCGGTGGCATGACCCACAACTTCCATGTGTACGACGTGCAGTTCAGGGTCCTGGACGTCGACGGGAAACGGCCGGAGCCCGCCCTGCGGGGGTGCAAGGACACGGTGGCGGTGCCGATGGGCTCGATGGTACGGATCGCTCTGCGGTTCGACGTGCCGTCCGCCCCGGACACTCCGTACATGTACCACTGCCATCTGCTGTCCCATGAGGACGACGGGATGACGGGCCAGTTCGTGGTCGTGGAGAAGGGCGGGCGGGCGGGTGAGCCGCCGGAACACTCGGGGCACTAACGTGCCGCGTATGACGACTGCACTGATCACGGGCGCGACGGCGGGTATCGGGGCTGCGTTCGCGCGGCGGCTCGCGGCCCAGGGGCACAACCTGGTGCTGGTGGCGCGGGACACCGCACGGCTGCGCGAGCAGGCCACCGAACTGCACGACCGGCACGGCATCGAGGCCGAGGTGCTGGCCGCCGACCTGTCCACGGACAGCGGGATCGAGTCGGTCGAGAAGCGGCTCGCGGACCGCAGGCACCCGGTCGACCTGCTGGTCAACAACGCCGGGTTCGGGAACAAGGGGCGCTTCCTGGAGGTGTCCATGGCCGATGAGCTGACGATGCTGAAGGTCCACTGCGAGGCGGTGCTGCGGCTCACCTCGGCCGCCGTCTCGGGCATGAAGGAGCGCGGCCGGGGCGGCGTGATCAACGTGGCGTCCGTCGCGGCGTTCGTGCCGCGCGGTACGTACGGGGCGTCCAAGGCCTGGGTCGTGCAGTTCACCCAGGGCGCGGCGCGGGACCTGGGCGGGTCGGGGGTGCGGCTGATGGCGCTGTGCCCCGGGTTCGTGCGGACGGAGTTCCACGAGCGGGCCGGGATGGGTACGGACAACATCCCGGGCTGGATGTGGCTGGACGCGGACAAGCTGGTGGCGGCGGCGCTGGCGGATCTGGCGCGGGGCAAGTCGCTGTCGGTCCCGGACCCGCGCTACAAGGCGCTGATGGGGCTGGTGAAGGTGGCCCCGCGCGGTCTGCTGGGCGGGGTGACGTCGCGGACGGGCCGCAAGTACGGCCCGCAGTAGTTCCCGTCGGGAACGCATCGAGGCCCGGTACCCCCGCGACGGGGGTACCGGGCCTCGAACGCGTAGCGGGCCGCCGCGCGTACCGGAGAGGTACTAGTGGGAGTGGCCGTGGCCGCCGTGACCGGCGTCGGCCTCTTCCTCGGCCGGCTTCTCGACGACGAGGGTCTCGGTCGTGAGCAGCAGCGACGCGATGGACGCGGCGTTCTCCAGGGCGGAGCGGGTGACCTTGACCGGGTCGATGACGCCGGCCTTGACCAGGTCGCCGTACTCGCCGGTGGCGGCGTTGAAGCCCTGGCCCTTGTCGAGCTCGGCGACCTTGGAGGTGATGACGTAACCCTCCAGGCCGGCGTTCTCGGCGATCCAGCGCAGCGGCTCGACGGCGGCACGGCGGACGACCGCGACACCGGTGGCCTCGTCGCCGGTCTTGCCGAGGTTGCCCTCCAGGACCTTCACGGCGTGGACGAGGGAGGAGCCACCGCCGGAGACGATGCCCTCCTCGACCGCGGCGCGGGTGGCGGAGATGGCGTCCTCAAGGCGGTGCTTCTTCTCCTTGAGCTCCACCTCGGTGGCGGCACCGACGCGGATGACGCACACGCCGCCGGCCAGCTTCGCGAGGCGCTCCTGGAGCTTCTCGCGGTCCCAGTCGGAGTCCGTCGTCTCGATCTCGGCCTTGATCTGGTTGACGCGGCCCTTGACGTCACCGGCGTCGCCGCCGCCGTCGACGATGGTCGTGTCGTCCTTGGAGACCGTGACGCGGCGGGCCGTGCCGAGCACGTCCAGACCGGCCTGGTCGAGCTTGAGGCCGACCTCCTCGGCGATGACGGTCGCACCGGTGAGGGTGGCGATGTCGCCGAGCATGGCCTTGCGGCGGTCGCCGAAGCCCGGGGCCTTCACCGCGACGGCGTTGAAGGTGCCGCGGATCTTGTTGACGACGAGGGTGGAGAGCGCCTCGCCCTCGACGTCCTCGGCGATGATCAGGAGCGGCTTGGAGCCACCGGCCTGGATGACCTTCTCCAGGAGCGGCAGCAGCTCCTGGATGGAGCCGATCTTGCCCTGGTGGATCAGGATGTACGGGTCGTCGAGGACGGCCTCCATACGCTCCTGGTCGGTCACCATGTACGGGGAGAGGTAGCCCTTGTCGAAGGCCATGCCCTCGGTGAACTCCAGGTCCAGACCGAAGGTGTTGGACTCCTCGACGGTGATGACACCGTCCTTGCCGACCTTGTCCATCGCGTCCGCGATGAGCTCGCCGACCTGGGTGTCCTGCGCGGAGAGCGCGGCCACGGCGGCGATGTCGGACTTGTCGTCGATCGGGCGGGCGGTCGCGAGGAGCTCCTCGGACACGGCCTTGACGGCGGCGTCGATGCCCTTCTTCAGGGCGGCCGGGGAGGCGCCCGCGGCGACGTTGCGCAGACCCTCGCGGACCAGCGCCTGGGCCAGGACGGTCGCGGTGGTGGTGCCGTCACCCGCTACGTCGTTGGTCTTGGTCGCCACCTCCTTGACGAGCTGGGCACCGAGGTTCTCGTACGGGTCGTCGAGCTCGACCTCGCGCGCGATGGTGACACCGTCGTTGGTGATGGTGGGAGCGCCGAACTTCTTGTCGATGACGACGTTGCGGCCCTTGGGGCCGATCGTCACCTTGACCGTGTCGGCAAGCTTGTTGACGCCGCGCTCAAGGGCGCGACGGGCGTCCTCGTCGAACTTCAGAATCTTCGCCATGGGCTGTACTTCCCTCTCGAACGAACTGCGCCCCTCGCCACCCGGCTAGTTATTTCGCAGGGGGCCAGGGGCGCAGAACACAAGCAAACGTGGGTGAATTACTTCTCGACGATCGCGAGAACGTCGCGGGCCGAGAGGACGAGGTACTCCTCGCCGTTGTACTTCACCTCGGTGCCGCCGTACTTGCTGTACAGGACGACGTCGCCGGTCTTGACGTCGAGCGGAAGACGCTCGCCGTTCTCGAAGCGGCCCGGGCCCACAGCGAGGACGACGCCCTCCTGGGGCTTCTCCTTCGCGGTGTCCGGAATGACCAGGCCGGAAGCCGTGGTCTGCTCGGCGTCGAGCGGCTGGACCACAATGCGGTCCTCAAGCGGCTTGATCGCAACCTTGGAGCTGGTGGTCGACACGATCCGGTCTCCCCCTTCGGAGATCTCACGGGGTTTAACAGTCTGTGGGTGGCGACCAGACCGATCCGTCGTCGCGGGTGCCGGACCTGCCCTGTCGCACAGTGTGGTGCTGGCACTCTCCCGGGGGGAGTGCCAGACCTGAGACTATGACCGCGATTAGCACTCGGTCAAGCGGAGTGCCAATTCACCACCCTCGCGCGTCTCGGCCGGAGCGCTGCCCGGCCACCGGTCCGGTCACCGATCCGGTCCCTGTCCGGGCAACGCGGGGGCGGGGCTCTGCGTTCCGTACGACGACGAATGCGCGCTCAACGGGGGCTGAGCGCGCATTGGGGGCCGTACACCTTCCGATCCGTACGCCGGCGAGGAGGCACGGGAGGCGCAGGTCAGACGTAGTCCTCCAGCTTCGCCACCGCGTAGCCCTTGTCCGTGACGGTCTTCATGACCCGGCGGATCATGTCGGGCATCGTGCCCTTCCAGTCGCCCTTGCCCCGGAAGTGGGTGAGGACGATGTCGCCCGGGTGCAGGTCCCGGTCCCACTCGCGCCATTCCATGTGGTCGGGGAAGGCCTCGGCGGTCCACAGGGGTACGGCGGTGATGCCGCAGGACTTGGCGACGACGAGGGTGTCGCGGTTGTAGTTGCCGTAGGGCGGGCGGAAGAGGGTCGGCCGCTTCCCGTAGTGCTTGAGGATCTTCTCCTGCTGGCCGCAGATCTCCTTCTTCTGCTCGGCGTACGACAGTCCGGGCAGATAGCGGTGGTTGAGCGTGTGGTTGCTGATGACCACTCCGCGCTTCTGCATCTTCTTGAAGTAGCCGTAGTCGTCGTTGGTGACGTAGTCGCTGATGAACGCGCTGTACGGGATGTCCAGTTCGGTCATCATCCGCAGCAGGGCGGGGTCCTTCTCCGCGCCGTCGTCCATCGTCAGGAAGACGATCTTCTCCTTGGTCGGGACCGTGGTGAAGACGGGGGGCAGCCCGGCGTCGTCCCGGACCTCGAACCCCTTGCGGGTGGTGATGCGCGGCTTCGCCTTCGGCGGTTCGGGGGCCGCGAGCGGGGTCTTGGCCAGCCCCCACTTCTTCGCGGCGACGGCCCGTGCGGCCTGTTTCCGCTTGAGTTCCTCGGCGTACGAGTCCAGGGCACGGGCGGGCCCGGCCTGCGGTGCGGCCTCGCCGGGCTGCCCCCCGGCGGCGGGCTTCACCGGACCGCCGGGGGCCCCTGCGCCGCCCTCCGCCGCACATCCGGAGGCGACGGCGGCGGCCAGCAGGGCCGCCAGCACGACCACGCCCGACCTGTGCCGCTTCATAGCTGATTTTTCTTTTTGTCGTACTAGCTGCATGGCGCCGCATCCTGCCAGCCGCCCGCCCGCCCCCCGCCCCGACACCGCGAGCCGATCCGCCCCGTCCCCCGGCCGGCCCACAGGGGCCCCGACCGGCGCGCCTGGCCCACAATGGACCGGGTGAACGCAACGACCCCCGCCGCCCCGTCCGACGACCCCGCCGGCGCCGCCTTCGCCGCGCTGCGCACCCCCGAGGGCGAGCAGCTGCTGGCCGAGCTGCGCGACCACGACCCGGCCGACGAGCTGGCCACCGCGACCCGGCTGCGCCGCACGCACCCGGCGGAGCTGGTCTCGGCGGCCCTGGGGCAGGCCCGGCTGCGGCAGCGGGCGGTCGCGAAGTTCGGGGCGGCCGACGCGTACCGGATGTACTTCACGCCCAACGGGGTCGAGCAGGCCACCCGCACCTCGGTCGCCGAGTATCGCGCCGCCCGGTTCGCCGCGCTCGGCGTGCGCGGCGTGGCGGACCTGTGCTGCGGCATCGGCGGCGACGCCATCGCGCTGGCCCGCGCCGGGATCAGCGTCCTGGCCGTGGACCGCGACCCGCTGACCGCCGAGGTGGCCCGGGCCAACGCGGACGCGCTCGGTCTCGCCGGACTGATCGAGGTGCGGTGCGCCGACGTCACGGAGATCGACACCTCCCCGTACGACGCGGTCTTCGTGGACCCGGCGCGGCGGGGCGCGAGGGGAGGGGCCGCGCGCAGCGCGTCGGGCTGGGGCGGCGGCCGGGCGACGGGCGGGCGCATCTTCGATCCGGAGGCGTACTCACCGCCGCTCTCCTGGGCGACGGCCGCCGCGCTGAAGGCCCCCAGGGCGGCGCTGAAGATCGCCCCGGGCATCCCGCACGAGGCGATCGGCCCGGAGGCGGAGGCCGAGTGGATCTCGGACGCCGGCGATGTGAAGGAGGCGGTGCTCTGGTACGGGGCGGGCTTCGCGCCCGGTTCGTTCCGGGCCACGCTGCTGCCGTCTGGCGCCACCCTGAGCGCCCCGGCCCCGCTGCCCGCCCCGCCGGTCGGCCCGGTCGGGCGGTACCTGTACGAGCCGGACGGGGCGGTGATCCGGGCCCATCTGGTCGCCGACATCGTGGAGCGGTGCGGCGGGCGGCTGGTGGACGAGACGATCGCGTACGTCACGAGCGATCGGCCGTACTCGTCCCCGTACACCTCCGGGTACGAGATCACCGATCAGCTGCCGTTCAACATGAAGAAGCTGAAGGCGCTGCTGCGGGAGCGCGAGGTGGGCGTACTGACCGTCAAGAAGCGCGGCTCGGCGGTCGAGCCGGAGGAGCTGCGCCGCCGGATGAAGCTGAAGGGCCCGAACGCGGCGACGGTGTTCCTGACCCGGGTGGCGGGGGCTCCGACGATGCTGATCGGCCATCCGCTGGGCTGAGTCGAAACGCCGGCCCGTGCGCTGAGCTGGAACGCCGGCCCGTGCGCTGAGCGGGAACACCGGGCCGCGCGCTGGGCTGAAACGCCGGGCCGCGCACGGGCTGACATACCGGCCCGCCGCCGGACCGGACCCCTGCGCCCACGGTCGGCCGGACCCCCCGCAGGCCTCAGCGGTGGCCGGGGCCGCCGGTCCGGGCGAAGGGCGGCCGCTCCGGCTCGGGCTTCCGGGCCGCGGGCGGCCGGACGCCCGCGGCCACGCCCCCGCCCCCTGTCCCGGTCCCCGTCAGAACGCCCGCCACCCAGCGACGGTGGGCCAGGGCCGTGACCGCGCCGATCAGCGCGGTCAGCCAGGCGACCATGCCGACGCCCACCACCAGGGCGACCAGCCCGTACGTGTGCCGCCCCGGTTCGGCGCTCGCGGGGGCGATCACGCAGAGGGCCAGCCCGGCCGCGCCCAGGACGAACGACAGCAGCAGCCAGGCGAGGCTCGCGCCGGGCCTGCGCAGGTGCCGGTCGCGCTCCGGGTCGCGGTCCAGCGCACCCCAGGCGGCGAGCAGCGAGCGGACCTCGCGGGCCCGGGAGATGCCGAGGCAGACGAAGACGACCGCCGGGATCAGGAGCCCCAGACCGAGGACGAGGGCGACGAGTCCGCCGAAGAAGGCACCGATGTCGGCGACGTCGGCGGCCTCCTGGAACATCAGGAGGCCGGTGCCCAGAAAGCTCCAGCCGAGCGCGGCGAGCCCGGCCCACGTCCACAGCAGCCCGAGCCGTCCCGGCCCCACGTGCATCTTCACCAGCTCGCCCAGGACCACCGCCCGGTCGGCGAGCATCGCCTCGCGGCCCGGCCAGGACCGGATCCCGACGGGCGGAGGAGGCGGCGGCAGCGGGGCACGTCGTGACATGCCCAAAACACTACCGACACCGTCCGCTCACGCGTCCCGCAGCGCCTGGATGTCCAGCTTGCCCATTCCGAGCATGGCCTTCATGGTCCGTTCCGCCTTCGCGGGGTCCGGGTCGGCCAGCAGCCTCGGCAGCTCGTTCGGCACGATCTGCCAGGAGACCCCGAACTTGTCCTTCAGCCAGCCGCACTGACCCTCCTCGCCGCCCTCGGACAGCGCGGCCCAGAACCGGTCCACCTCGGCCTGGTCGGCACAGTCGACGGACAGCGAGATCGCCTCGGTGAACGGGAACTGCGGTCCGCCGTTGAGCCCGATGTAGTCCTGCCCTGCGAGGCGGAATGCGACGGTGAGCACCGAGCCCGTCTCGCCCGGGGCCTCCTCGCCGTAGTAGGTGGTGTCCAGGATGCGGGAGTCACCGCCGAAGATCGCGACGTAGTGCTCGGCCGCCTCCTTCGCCTGGCCGTCGTACCAGAGGCAGGGGGTGATCTTCTGCATGACGTTCTCCTAGCTTTCCGCCGGTCCGGTCGTTGTGGAAGGTAGACCGCGGCCGACGCGGGAACTCATCGGACCCGCCGGTACACACCACGGACGCACCACGAACGCACCACGGGCACGTCCCGACCCGCCACTGCCCCCGGGCAGCGCGCCCCCGGGACGGGAACGAGCTGCTGACGCTCGCCCCGGGCATGCGGAGGGTCAGCCCACCGCCTCGAACCGCCACCGGTGCACCGGCCGGGTGATCAGGGCGGCGTCGGGCTCGGGGAGTTCGGGGAGGTCGTCGGCGTACGACGCTTCCTCCCACCACGTCATGACCAGCACCCGGTCCTGCGGGGCGCGGAGCAGTTCGCGGCGGGCCGGTTCGCGGGACAGCTCGGCGGCCCGGGCTCGCGCCCACTCCAGGAGTTCCCCGCCGCGGCCCTCCACGGCGCGGGCCTCCCACATCAGGACGACGGTCGCGGCGCTCATGAGTAGAGGTTGTCCTTACTGATCTCGTGCACGTGATCGTGGGAATGGGAGTGGGGGTGGGAGTGCCCGGGGCCATGCGCGGACCCCGGTACGTGCGTCTCCGTCACCGGCAGCGACGAGTCCGCCGACAGCTCCAGGTCGGAGGGGCGCCGGTTGCGGGCGACCATCTCCGCGCCGAGCGCCGCGACCATCGCGCCGTTGTCCGTGCACAGGCCCGGGCGTGGCACCCGCAGCCGGATGCCCGCGCGCGCGCAGCGCTCCTCGGCCAGGGCGCGGAGGCGGGAGTTGGCCGCCACCCCGCCGCCGATCATCAGGTGGTCGACGCCCTCGTCCTTGCAGGCCCGGACCGCCTTGCGGGTCAGCACGTCCACCACCGCCTCCTGGAAGGACGCCGCCACATCCCGTACGGGCACCTCCTCGCCCGCCGCGCGCTTCGCCTCGATCCAGCGGGCGACGGAGGTCTTCAGACCGGAGAAGGAGAAGTCGTAGGGGGCGTCGCGCGGGCCGGTCAGGCCGCGCGGGAAGGCGATCGACTTCGGGTCGCCCTCCCTCGCCAGGCGGTCGATGACGGGGCCCCCGGGGAAGCCGAGGTGCAGGACGCGGGCGATCTTGTCGAACGCCTCGCCCGCCGCGTCGTCGATGGTCGCGCCGAGGGGCCGTACGTCGCTGGTGATGTCGGGGGCCAGCAGGAGCGACGAGTGGCCGCCGCTGACCAGCAGCGCCATCGTCGGCTCCGGCAGCGGGCCGTGCTCCAGCTGGTCGACGCAGATGTGCGAGGCGAGGTGGTTGACCCCGTAGAGCGGCTTGCCGAGCGCGTACGCGTACGCCTTCGCGGCCGAGACTCCGACGAGCAGCGCGCCCGCGAGCCCGGGGCCCGAGGTGACGGCGATCCCGTCGAGGTCCCGGGCGCTGACCCCGGCCTGTTTCAGGGCTCGCTCGATGGTCGGGACCATCGCCTCCAGGTGGGCCCGGGAGGCGATCTCCGGGACGACGCCGCCGAAGCGGGCGTGGGTGTCGACGCTGGAGGCGACGGCGTCGGCGAGCAGGGTCGTGCCGCGGACGACGCCGACGCCGGTCTCGTCGCAGGAGGTCTCGATGCCGAGTACGAGGGGTTCGTCGGCAGCCATCATTCAGTCCCGTTTTCCGATACGTGCTCTTGCATGGTGAGGCGCATGACCAGGGCGTCCACGTTCCCCGGCTGGTAGTAGCCGCGGCGGAAGCCGATCGGTTCGAAGCCGAACCGCTCGTACAGCTTCTGCGCCCGGGTGTTGTCGACCCTGACCTCCAGGAGCACCGTGGCGCACTCGAAGGCCGTGGCGTGCTTCAGCAGGTCCGTGAGGAGTTCCGAGCCGAGGCCGGTGCCCCACGCCTCGCGGCTGACCGCGATCGTCTGGACGTCGGCGAGGTCGCCGAGGGCGGCGAGCCCTGCGTAGCCGACGATCCGGCCGGTGGCCGGGTCCTCGGCGACGACATAGCGGCGGGTGGCGCCGGGGCCGCGCGCGTGGGCCAGCTCGGACCAGAACATCCCGGGCGACCAGGCGTCGTCCGGGAACAGGGCGTGCTCCAGCTCCAGCACCGGTGCGATGTCCCACCAGCGCATCTCGCGCAGCACTGCGGCGGTGGCGGAGGCCTTGGAGGTCGCGGCGCTCACTTCGGCGTGACCACCTTGTAGTTCTTCGGCACCTGGGCGTCGGGCCTGCGCAGGTACAGCGGCTGGGGCTCCGGCAGCTTCTGCCCGGCGGCCAGCCGTTCGGCGGCGAGCGCGGCGAGCGCCCCGGCGGAGACGTGCTCGGGGCCGCGGGCGTCCGGGAAGGCGTCCGCATACAGCACCGCGCCCGCCCCGACCACGGGCAGCCCCGCCAGCTCGGCGGCGATGTCGGCGGGCCGGTCGACGGAAGGTTCGCCCGTACGGGTGCGGGCGTCCTCGTACCGCGCCCAGTAGACCTCCTTGCGGCGCGCGTCCGTCGCCACGGCGAAGGGCCCCTCCAGCCCCTCAAGACCGGCGGCGTACGCGAGGCCGTCCAGGGTGCACAGCCCGTGGACCGGTACGGAGAGGGCGGAGCCGAAGGTCGCGGCGGTGACCAGGCCGACCCGCAGTCCGGTGTACGGGCCGGGGCCGATGCCGACGACGATGTCCGTCACGGCGTCGAGTTTCGTCCCGGCCTCGGCGAGGACCCGGTCGACGGCGGGCAGCAGCAGCTCCCCGTGCCGGCGGGCGTCGACCTGCCCGGAGGCGGCGAGGACGGACGTACCGTCGTGGAGAGCGACGGTGACGGCGGGCGTGGCGGTATCCATGGCGAGCAAGAGCACGCAAACAGCCTACGGCTCCGCCGACGGCGTTACGGCGTCCGTACGGCGTCCCGGACGGCGCCCTCCCGGCTGCTACCGTCACCGGGTATCCGCGGGTACGACGTAAACGCTTGTACGACATGCGGCGGACGGCCGTCGAAAGGGGAGTTCACGGTGGCAAGGAGCAGCTCGGGAATCGTGGCCGGGCTCACTGCGGCGGCGGTCGCCGCGGTCGCCTTCCTCGCTTACCAGGCCTCGGCGAACGCCCCCGACTCGGTGGCCTCCACGCCGGGCCCGAAGACCTCCGCATCGGCGTCCGCCCAGACCTCCGCCAAGCCGAAGGCCCCGGTCGATCCGCTGGCCGTCCCGGCCGCGTCCGGCACCGGTGAGCGTGTCGTCTACGCGCTGAAGGACCGCCGGGTGTGGCTCGTCGGCGAGGACAACAAGGCGACCCGCGCCTTCACCGTCATGCCGAGCCCGGTCAGCCCGCCGCCCGGCGTCTACCACGTCACCTCGCGCTCGGGCACGGTCCAGGGCTCGGACGGCGTGCCGATCGAGCACGTGGTCCGCTTCGCGAGCGTCGACGAGGTGACGGTCGGCTTCAGCGCGGCGCAGGACGGCTCGATGGCCTCCCCGGACCCGACGTCGAAGACCGGTGGCGTACGGATGAAGCGCGCGGACGGCAACGCGATGTGGACGTTCGCGACGGTCGGCGCGAAGGTCGTCGTCGTCCCGTAGGGCCTGTCTGACAATTCCCGTCGTCGCCCGAAGGGCGGCCGCGCGGCGTCAGGTGCGTGCTTTCGCCGCACCGGCCCCAGGCCCCAGAAGGCTGAGGCCCGCGCGGGACGTGTCTACGCGGCGTGCCGTCGCACGGCGCTGTCCGGCGTGTGCTCCCCGTTCACGGCCACGTCGTCCTCCGCCGCTTCCGGCTCGCTCGGCGGGGTGGAGATCGCCGTGGCCGCCGCGCACGAGGCCAGCAGGTCCTTCATCGACAGGGCGGAGGGGACGGGCGCCGTCGGCTGCTGCCTGGGCTGCCGCTCCGCGCGCTCGGGCGTCGGCATGGATGCCTCCTGGGGGCTCCGGTGGAGGTCGTGGTTAGGTATGCCTAACCAGGTCTCGTGCCCATGTGACCACGACCACGGTCCCTGACGCAACAATTTACCGACGCCCTGTCGGAAAGGTCCACTCCGGCGTTGCTCAGGGGCCCCCTCGCGTTACGCGACGTCCTCCCGCAGCCCCGCCCAGCGCGGGCCGATGCCGACCAGCGTCACCTCGCGCCGCTCGTCGTCGGTGTCGCCGGTGGCGCGGTCGATGAGTACCCGGAGCCGGTCGTCCGACAGCTCCTCGACCTTGCCGTCACCCCACTCCACGACCACCACCGACTCCGGCAGCGACACATCGAGGTCGAGGTCCTCCATCTCGTCGAGCCCGCCGCCCAGGCGGTACGCGTCGACGTGGACGAGGGCCGGGCCGGCACCGAGCGGGGGGTGCACGCGGGCGATCACGAAGGTGGGCGAGGTGACCGCGCCGCGCACGCCGAGGCCCTCGCCGAGGCCCCGGGTCAGGGTGGTCTTCCCGGCGCCCAGCTCCCCGGTGAGCATGACCAGGTCTCCGGGGGCCAGCACCCGGGCGAGGCGGCGGCCCAGGTCCTGCATCTGCTCGGGGGACGTGACGGTGATCGTCACGGTGACGGCCTCGGGCACGGTCCCCACGGGACGGTCGGCGGCCGCTTCCGTGACGGTCTCAGCGGCCGGGCTGTTGTGCGGTGCTTCCATGCTCGTCAACGTTAGCGGCAGCCACGGTGCCACTGCGTACGAGCAGGTCGGCCAGGCGGTCGGTGACCGTCTCCGGGTGCTCCAGCATCACCATGTGCCCGGCGTCCGGCACGATGACCAGTTCGGCGTCGGGCAGTACGTCCGCGATGGCCTCGCTGTGCGAGCTGGGGGTGACCAGGTCCTTTTCCCCGGCCAGGATCAGGACGGGCACGTCACGGAACGCGGGCAGCGCCGCGCTCTTGTCGTGCTCGGTGAAGGCCGGGTAGAACTCGGCGACCACATCGATCGGGGTCGACTCGATCAGCCGCTCCGCGAACCGGGCGACCGCCGGGTCCACGTCCCGCGAACCGAACGAGTACCGCTTGACGATCCCGGCGAACAGGTCCGCCGTGGCCCGCCGCCCCTTCTCCACCAGTTCCGCCTGCGAACCGAGCGCCTTCAGCACCCCCGGCAGCACCCGCCGCGCCGCGTTCACGCCCGCCACCGGCAGCCCGAAGCTCACCTCGGTGAGCCTGCCGCCGGAGGTGCCGATCAGCGCGACGGCGGCGACCCGGTCCCGGATCAGGGCCGGGTACTGGTCGGCCAGCGCCATCATCGTCATGCCGCCCATCGAGTGCCCGACCAGGACGAGCGGGCCCTCGGGGGCCGCCGTGTCGATGACCGCCTTCAGGTCGCGGCCCAGCTGGTCGATGCCGCCCGGCACCCCGTCCGCCTGGTCCCGGCCGCGCTCGGAGCGGCCGTGGCTGCGCTGGTCCCAGTAGACGGTGCGTACGAGGCCGCGCAGGGCGGCCCGCTGGAAGTGCCAGGAGTCCTGGCCGAGGCAGTAGCCGTGGCTGAAGACGACGGTGACGGGGGCGGGGGCCCTGCGGCCGAAGAGGCGGCGCCGCCGGGTGCCGGGCACCTCGTCGCCCGCCGAACCCCCCGGACCCGCCTCCACCTCGTCGACCTCGTAGTACAGCTCCGTGCCGTCCTCGGCGACGGCCCGGCCCGGGGTGCCGCGCAGCGAGCCGTAGGGGCCCGTCGCGTCCAGCGCGAGGCGGGCCTTCTTGCGCATGCCGCGCCCCACGGTGAGCCGCTCGACCGCGACCCCGGCCGCCGCGCCCGCGGCGAGCACTCCTATCGCGGCCCCGGCGATCCCCGCCCGGCGCCACCCTCCGGCCGCCGTGGCGGCGGTCGCCACCACGTCCCGCGCGCTGCTGTCGCTCACTGCGCTACGCCCCCGGTCGCTTCGTTCGGGTCAACCGTCCCGTTCACGTACACCCTCGGCACCCGGGTCCCGATCCGGGTGACGATCTCGTACCCGATGGTGTCGGCGGCCACCGCCCAGTCCTCGACGCTCGGCTCGCCCCGGTCGCCCGGGCCGAACAGCACCGCCTCGGCGCCCGCTTCGGGCCGGTCGCCGCCGAGGTCGACGACGAACTGGTCCATGGCGATGCGGCCCGCCGCCGTACGCGTCCTCCCGCCGACCAGGACCGGGCCCCGGCCCGACGCGTGGCGCGGGATGCCGTCCGCGTAGCCGACGGGGATCAGGCCGAGGGTCGTCCCGGCGGGGGTCACGTAGTGGTGGCCGTAGCTGACGCCGTGTCCGGCCGGGGCGTCCTTGACCAGGGCGAGGGAGGCCGCGAGCGTCATCACCGGGCGAAGCCCGAGGTCAGCGGGCGTGCCCAGCTCGGGGCTGGGCGAGACGCCGTACATCGCGATACCGGTCCGTACCAGGTCGAAGTGCGCCTCGGGGACCGTCAGCGTGGCCGGGGAGTTGGCCAGGTGCCGCACCTCGGGGTCCACGCCCTCCTTCTCGGCGTACGCGACCAGGTCCCGGAACACGCCGAGCTGCGCGGCGATCGAGGGGTGGCCCGGCTCGTCGGCGCAGGCGAAGTGCGACCACAGGCCGGTGACCTTGACGCGTCCGGTCCGCTCGGCGTCACGGGCCCCGGCGACCAGTTCGGGCCAGTCGGCGGGCTGGCAGCCGCTGCGTCCGAGGCCGGTGTCGGCCTTGAGCTGGATCCTGGCCGGGCGCCCGGCGGCCGCGGCGGCGGCGATGACCTCACGCAGGGCCCACATACCGCTGACCGACACGTCGATGTCGGCCTCGATCGCCTCGCGCCAGGGGCCGCCGGGCGTCCACAGCCAGCACATGATCCGGCCACCGAGTCCGGCCGCCCGCAGGGCGAGGGCCTCGTGCGGGGTCGCGGTGCCGAGCCAGGCCGCCCCGGCCTCGCGGGCGGCCCGCGCGCACGGCACGGCCCCGTGCCCGTACCCGTCGGACTTCACCACGGCCATGAGCTGCGCACCGGCCGCCCGCCCGCGCAGAACGCGCACGTTGGCGCGCAGCGCGGCGAGGTCGATCTCGGCACGGGCTCTCAGGGACGCAGTCTCGTTCATCGCGCCCAGTGTCTCAGAGGCGTCTGCCGCCGCCCGGGCAGCGCACGCCGGTATCCAGGCTTATGTACGTTTCATCACATGCCGGAGGTGGTCGACCAGGACCGGGACGTGGCTGTCGGCCACGTCCTTGACGGCGGTGACCAGCGTGACGGGCCCGCCCTCGCGCACCAGCCCGGCGAGCCGCTCGACGGCCTCGGTGTGCGCCGGGTCGGCCAGCTCGGTGCGGTAGCGCTCGACGAAGGTGTCGTACCGCGCGCCGGAGCGGTCCTGGTGGTACCAGGAGCGCAGTTCGTCCGAGGGCGTGACCTCCTTCAGCCATACGTCGATCGCGGCCCGCTCCTTGGCCACGCCCCGGGGCCAGAGCCGGTCGACGAGGACCCGCGTGCCGTCGCCGTCCCCGGGCGGGTCGTAGACCCTGCGTACACGTACCGATGCGCTGCCGCTCACCGTCCGAACCACCCTCCTGCCGGGCCTTCCACCCTCGCCCGGCCTCAGCCCGCCCGCACGTCGCGCCAGGCGGCCGGGATGCCGTCGGCGACGTCCTGCGCGGAGAGCGGGGCCCCGTCGGAGCCGTGCCGGGCCGCGAGTCCGTGGAGATACGCGCCCACGGACGCGGCGTCGCGCGGGGCGAGCCCGGCCGCGAGGAGGGACCCCGTCAGCCCGGAGAGCACATCGCCGCTGCCCGCCGTGGCGAGCCAGGCCGTGCCGGTCGGGTTGACCCGTACGGGGGTGTCCCGGGCCTCCGCGACCAGGGTCGTGGAGCCCTTGAGGAGCACGGTGGCGCGGTAGCGGGCGGCCAGTTCGCGGACGGCGGCGAGCCGCCCGGCCTCGACGTCCTCCCGGGCCGTGGAGAGCAGGGCGGCGGCCTCCCCCGCGTGCGGGGTCAGTACGGTCGGGGCGGTCCGGGTCCGTACGGTCTCGGCGTCCAGCAGCCGCAGCCCGTCCGCGTCGACCAGCACCGGGACGTCGGCGGCCAGCACGTCGGCGACGGCCGCCTCCGCCTCCCGCCCGTCCCCGAGCCCCGGCCCGACCACCCAGGCCTGCACCCGCCCGGCCTTCGACGGCAGCCCCGCGTGCACCAGCGCCTCGGGGTAGCGGGCGATCACCGCGTCCGCACCCGGTCCGACGTACCGCACGGCCCCGGCCCCGCCGCGCAGCGCGCCCGCGACCGCGAGGACGGCGGCGCCCGGATAGCGCTCGGACCCGGCGACGACGCCGACGACCCCGCGCCGGTACTTGTCGCTCTCGCCGCCCGGCACCGGCAGCAGGGCCGCGACGTCCGCGTACTGGAGCGCCTCCAGGTCCGGCGGCTCGGGCAGGTCCGGGCCGAGCCCGATGTCCACCAGCCGCAGCGCGCCCGCGTGTTCGGCGGCCGGGTCGATGAGGAGGCCCGGCTTGTACGTGCCGAAGGTGACCGTCGCGTCCGCCCGGACGGCATCGCCGTGGACCTCGCCGGTGTCGGCCTCCACCCCGCTCGGCAGGTCGACGGCGATGACCGGGGTACGGTCCCGGGTCACCGCGTCCAGCAGCTCGGCGGCGTCCGCGCGCAGCCCGCCGCGCCCGCCGATGCCGGTGATGCCGTCCACGACGAGGTCGAGCACGCCCAGCCCGTCCGGCCCGTCGACGACCTGCCCCCCGGCGGCGAGGAACGCGGCGAGGCCACCCGGGTGGGCCCGGTCGGGGGCGAGCAGCAGGGCCCGGACACCCGCCCCCCGGCGGGCGAGCCGTGCGCCCGCGTACAGGGCGTCGCCGCCGTTGTCCCCGCTGCCGACGAGGAGCAGGACCCGGGCCCCGTACACCCGGCCGTTGCGGCGCAGCAGATCGCCGCAGGCCACGGCGAGCCCGGCGGCGGCGCGCCGCATCAGGGCGCCCTCGGGCAGTCGCTGCATCAGGGCGGCCTCGGCGGCCCGTACGGTCTCCACGCTGTAGGCACGTCGCATGGGTCCAACCCTGGGCGATCGCGACGGCGGACGCCAGCCCCGCGGGGCGTGGCGACCCGGGACGACCGGGACAGCGGGCACCGCACGCGTGGAGCGGCGTGCTCACCGCCGCGCGGTCACGGCGGCGGACACCGGCCCCGGGCTCACCCCTCCGCGATCACCACCGCTGATGCGACTCCCGCGTCATGGCTGAGCGAGACGTGCCAGCCGCGCACGCCCAGTTCGGCGGCGCGGGCGGCGACCGTGCCGCTCACCCGCAGCCGGGGCTGCCCGCTCTCCTCGACCCAGACCTCCGCGTCGCTCCAGAGCAGCCCGCCGGGCGCGCCGAGCGCCTTGGCCAGGGCCTCCTTCGCGGCGAACCGGGCGGCGAGCGAGGCGATTCCGCGCCGCTCTCCGCTGGGCAGTGTCAGCTCGCCCTCGACGAAGAGCCGGTCCGCCAGCTGGGGCGTACGCTCCAGCGCCGCGCCGAAGCGCTCGATCTCGGCCACGTCGATGCCGACCCCAATGATCACGACCCCACCCTCGCCATCCCTGTCGTTCTCGCGACCCGGGGACGCCCCGGGTCGCTCCACTCACTCCACGGTCACGGACTTCGCCAGATTGCGCGGCTGGTCCACTTCGTTGCCGCGGGCCGTCGCCAGCTCGCAGGCGAAGACCTGGAGCGGCACGGTGGCGACCAGCGGCTGAAGCAGCGTAGGCGTTGCGGGGACGGTGATGAGGTGGTCGGCGTACGGGACGACGGCTTCGTCGCCCTCCTCGGCGACGACGACGGTGAGCGCGCCCCGGGCCCGGATCTCCTGGATGTTGGAGACGATCTTGTCGTGGAGCACCGAACGCCCGCGTGGCGACGGCACGATGACGACGACCGGAAGGCCTTCCTCGATGAGCGCGATCGGCCCGTGCTTGAGCTCCCCGGCCGCGAAGCCTTCGGCATGCATGTAGGCGAGCTCCTTGAGCTTGAGCGCGCCTTCGAGGGCGACCGGGTAGCCGACGTGGCGCCCGAGGAAGAGGACGGTGTCGTGGTGGGCGAGGGAACGGGCCAGCTCGCGGACGGGCTCCATGGTCGTCAGGACGCGTTCGACCTCGGCGGAGATCGCGGCGAGCTGGCGTACGACCGTCCGGATCTCGTCGGCCCACTTGGTGCCGTGGAGCTGCCCCAGGTAGAGGGCGACGAGGTAGCAGGCGACGAGCTGGGTGAGGAAGGCCTTGGTGGAGGCGACGGCGACCTCGGGCCCCGCGTGGGTGTAGAGGACGGCGTCGGATTCCCGGGGAATGGTCGAGCCGTTCGTATTGCAGATGGCGAGCACCTTGGCGCCCTGTTCGCGGGCGTGGCGCAGCGCCATCAGGGTGTCCATGGTCTCGCCGGACTGGGAGATGGCGACGACGAGGGTGCGCTGGTCGAGGATCGGGTCGCGGTAGCGGAACTCGCTGGCCAGCTCGGTCTCGCAGGGCAGCCGGGTCCAGTGCTCGATGGCGTACTTGGCGATCATTCCGGCGTGGAAGGCGGTCCCGCAGGCGACGATGACGACCTTGTCGATCTCGCGGAGTTCGGCGTCCGGGATGCGTACCTCGTCGAGGTGGAGCGAGCCCTCGCCGTCGATCCGGCCGAGGAGGGTGTCGGCGACGGCCTGGGGCTGGTCGGCGATCTCCTTGAGCATGAAGGAGGCGTACCCGCCCTTCTCGGCGGCGGAGGCGTCCCAGTCGACGTGGTACTCGCGCACCTCGGCGAGGTCCCCGTCGAACCCGGTGACGGTGACGCCCTCGCGGCTCAGCTCGACGACCTGGTCCTGGCCCAGCTCGATGGCGGAACGGGTGTGGGCGATGAACGCGGCGACATCGGAGGCCAGGAACCACTCGTCCTGCCCGACGCCCACGACGAGCGGTGAGTTGCGCCGGGCGCCGACCACCACGTCCGGCTGGTCCGCGTGCACGGCGACGAGGGTGAACGCCCCTTCCAGCCGCCGGCACACCTGCCGCATCGCGTCCGCCAGGTCCGCGCCCGCCGAGTACGCCTCGGCCAGCAGATGCGCGACGACCTCGGTGTCCGTGTCCGACTCCAGGGCGTGCCCGCGCCCGGTCAGTTCGCGCCGCAGGGCCGCGAAGTTCTCGATGATCCCGTTGTGGACGACGGCGACGCGACCCGCGTTGTCCAGGTGGGGGTGGGCGTTGGCGTCGTTGGGCGCTCCGTGCGTCGCCCACCGCGTGTGCCCGATCCCGGTCCGCCCGGCCGGCAGCGGCCGGTCCCCCAGCTCCTTCTCCAGATTGACGAGCTTGCCCGCCTTCTTCGCGGCGGCCAGCCCGCCGTCCGCGAGCACGGCGACACCCGCCGAGTCGTAGCCCCGGTATTCGAGGCGCTTGAGTCCCGCGACGACGACGTCCTGCGCCGACTGTCCACCGACATAACCCACGATTCCGCACATAGCGGCACCATAAGGCCAGCGGTGCCTCACGAGAGGAATGCCGGAGGAATGTTGGTGACATACAATTTCTTGTACATGACCCATACGAAGGGCGGCCGGACATGTCGGTGACGCAGATCGACATAGACGATGAAGCTCTGGAGCGGGCGATGGCCCTGTCCAAGGCCAGGACGAAGAAGGAGACCGTCAACATCGCCCTGCGCTTCTACGCGGAGCAGCAGGAGCGTGCGGCACGGATCAGCCGCCACTTCGAGCGCGCACGCAACTGGGGCGCGGTTCAGGACGCCGAGCGGCGGCACCGGGTGGAGAAGGACGGTCCGTGATCTACCTGCTCGACACGTCGGGCCTCGTGCGGCTGCTCTCCGACACCGCTCTGCAATCGGTGTGGTCCGATGCGATCGAGGCCGGAACGGTCGCCTCCTGCTACCCGCAGCGGGCGGAGTTCCTGTACGGCGCCCGGAACGCACGCGAGTACGACGAGATCGTGGAGATGTTCACCGACCTCTACCCGGACGTCGCGGTGCCGAAGAGCGCAGGGCGCTGGATCGCCTCGGTCCAGCACCGCATGGCGCGCGCCGGGCAGCACCGCAGCGCCTCCGCCGTGGACCTCGTCATCGCGGCCACGGCGGCCCATCACGGCCTGACGGTCCTTCATGACGACCTCGGCTACCGCACGGTCGCCCGGCACGCCCCGGACCTCGGCGAGCACAGCGTTCACGACGTGGCCTGAGACTCCGGCGCGGGCACGTGCCGGGCCCGCACCGGAGCAGGGCCGACTGCGGCCCGTCACGTGCAGTACTGCGCCTCCTTGCCGATCGACCGGTACATGCAGTCAGCGTTCTCGATCAGTTGCAGCACCGCGTCCCGGTTGCGGGAGGTCTCGCGCTCGATGACCTCGTCGGGCGGGTAGAAGCCGCCGCTCCACGAGGAGCGCGGGTACATCTCGAAGGTGTAGCCGAAGATCCGCTGCGAGCCCCACAGCCAGTCGTCGATCGAGCCGTCGGTGATGTAGAGGTCGCTGGACTGCTCGGCGGTGTACCCGTTGCTCGCCGCCATCTTGCGGCCCACCGCGGCGAACGCGTTGCGGTCGTCGGCGGTCATGCCGGGGGCCGTGTCGGCGTAGGTGTAGCCGTACGGCCAGAGCACCAGCTCGCTGTACGTGTGGAAGTCGATGGCCGCCGTGATCTGCTGCTTGCCGCCGACCACGCGACTCCGTACGAAGTCCGACACGACCCTCGTCTCCGGCGCGGACTCGGGGCCCGTACCCCGGTACGTCGCCGAGGAGGGGCTGGAGGAGGAGCCGCCGCAGCAGCCCCACTTGTAGGCCCAGTTGCGGTTGAGGTCGGTACCGACCGCGCTGGAGCCGGCGTTGGGCTGCCGGTTCTTGCGCCAGCTGCGGTACGAGCCGGTGGCGATGTCGTACTCGCCGCCGTCCGGGTTCATGTCCGGGATGATCCACAGCTCGCGCCCGTCGACGGCCCGGGTGATCCGGGAGTCGGAGCCGTAGCCCTCGGCGAACTCGCGGAGCAGGTAGAGGGCCATCTCGACGGTCAGGTGCTCGCGGGCGTGCTGGTGGGCGGTGAACAGCACCTCGGGCTCGGCCTCGTCGGTGCCGACGTTGTCGCTGATCTTGATCGCGACGATGTCCCGGCCCTGGTAGGTCTTCCCGATGACGCGCTTGCTCATGATCGAGGGGTTGGCGGCGACGCGCGCGTCGATCGCCGCGGTCATCTCGGCGTAGTTGTGGTAGCGGGAGTCGGCGGGCGGGAAGTCCCGGACCCCGGCGCCGTCCGCCGCGTGCGCCCCGGCGCCCGGGGCGGGCAGGGCCTCCAGTACGTGACCGAGCGCCCGGAGCTTCCCGGCCTGGGCGGTGTCCGCGGTGATGACGATGCCGTGGTCGTGCACCTCGTCGATGGAGACGCCCGTGCGGGCGATCCCGGTGCGGGCGGCGGGGGTGACGCGCCCGGTGATCTCGTACTGGAGCGTCCGCTCGTCGGCGGCGACGGCGGCGTTCGGTGCGGGGGTCTCGGCGGTGGCGACAGCGGTCGCCGGGGCGGCGAGGGCGAGGGCGAGCAGGACGGCGAGGGCGGCGTTGCGCCGGGTTTTCGTCGGCCGGGTTCTCGGCCGGGATGCCCGTGTGGTGACGAGTCGCATGCGGCAGTCTCCTGAGTCCGTCGGGGTGGGGGGTGGAGCTGTGCGACGGGCACAGGATGAGGGCCATGTCATGGACGGGTCAAGACTCGCATTCCGGCCATGATTCCCCCGCCCCCACCGAACACACCCTCATACGGTCATACGGTCGTACGAGCCACTGAGTACGACGAATGAGTACGTGCGCTCACGCCCCAGGCGCCCCTGCCGCACCACCATGGGCTCAGCGCCACCGACCACGGCGCCGACCGGACCACCGTCGAAGGAGCCCCCATGCCGAAGCGTGCCGTCACCATCTCCGCCCTCGCCGGTGTCACCCTGCTCGCGGGGGCGGGCGCCTACGCCTTCGCCGCCGAGGCCAGGAGCACCGGCCCCGAGGTGACGCGAGCCTCCGTCGCGTACGTCGCGCCCGGCGCGGGCCGGGACGGCTCGCTCACCTTCACCGCCGAGGTGGCCGACGACTCCGGCGTCCGGGACCTGAAGGTGCTGGCCTGGCCCGCGAGCGTGGCGCCCGCCCCGAGCGCCGAGGAGATGGCCCACGTGGAGTCGGCCACCTGCGAGCCGGCCGGCGCCGAGACCGCACGCTGCACGTACACCGCGAAGGTCACCGCCGCCGACGCGGCCGAGTCCCCGAAGGGCGCCTGGAACGTGGCGGTCCTGGCCTCCGCCAAGGACGGCGGCAGGACGTTCGCCCCGAAGGCGGCGGACTTCACGGTCGAGGGCTGAGCCGCGCGGTACGCGGTTGGGGTTACGGCGACGAGCGCGAACCCGCCGGGCCAAGGCAAGCGCGGACCCACCGGGCCAAGGCAAGCGCGGACCCACCGGGCCAAGGCAAGCGCGGACCCACCGGGCCAAGGCAAGCGCGGACCCACCGGGCCAAGACAGGCGCGGACCCGCCGCCCAGAAAGGCGCGGCCCCGCCGACCCAGACAGGGCGCGGCCCCACCGCCCCAGACAGGCGCGGCCACGACCCGAGATCCGCGCGGGCCCACCCACCCGAGCAAGTACAGCCACCGCCTCAGGCCCGCGCGGGCCCACCCGCTCAAGCAGGCGCGGGCCCGTCCCGCCCCTCCCCCAGCTTCCGCCTCAGTGCCGCCCGCTCCGGCTCGGTGCCCGCCAGCTCCAGCGCCTCCCGGTACGCCACAGCCGCCTCTCCACCCCGCCCCAGGCGGCCCAGCAGGTCACCCCGCGCCACCACGTACGGCGAGTACGCCCGCAGCCTGGGCTCCCCCGCCAGCGCGTCCAGCAACGCGAGACCGGCCCCCGGCCCGTCGCGCATCGCCACCGCGACGGCGCGGTTCACCGCCACCACGGGAGACGGGGTGAGGGTGAGCAGCACGTCGTACAGGGCCACGACCTGCGCCCAGTCCGTGGACTCCACGTCCGTCGCCTCGTCGTGCAGGGCGGCGATCGCGGCCTGCACCCCGTACGGCCCGGCCGGCCCCCCGGTCAGCGCCCGCACCACCAGCGCCCGCCCCTCCTCGATCATCGCCCGGTCCCAGAGCCCCCGGTCCTGGTCCTCCAGGAGCACCGGCTCCCCCTCCGGACCGGTCCGCGCCCCGCGCCGGGCGTGGACGAGGAGCAACAGTGCGAGGAGCCCGGCGCTCTCCCGTTCGGCGGGGAGCAGGCGGCGCAGTATCCGGGCCAGCCGGATCGCCTCCTCGGCCAGGTCCAGCCGCTGGAGCCGGGGGCCGGAGCTGGCCGCGTACCCCTCCGTGAAGACCGAGTAGACGACCTGGAGCACCCCGGGCAGCCGGTCCGGCAGTTCGTCGGGGCCGGGCACCCGGAACGGAATCCGGGCCTCGCGGATCTTCTTCTTCGCCCGCACGATCCGCTGGGCCATGGTCGCCGTCGGTACGAGGAAGGCCCGCGCCACCTCGGGGGTGGTGAGCCCGGCCAGGCAGCGCAGGGTGAGGGCGGTACGGTCCTCGGCGGCGAGGGCGGGGTGGGCACAGGTGAAGAACAACTGGAGCCGCTCGTCCGGCAGTTCACCGAGCCCGGTCGGGGCTGCGACGGCCTCCGCCCGGTCCGCGTCGGCCTGGAGGACGGCGAGCCGGGCGGCGTACGCCCGGTCCCGCCGCAGCCGGTCCACGGCCCTGCGCCGCGCGGTCGTCAGCAGCCAGGCCCCGGGCCGGGCGGGGACGCCCTCGGCCGGCCAGTGGCGCAGGGCCGCCTCGATGGCCTCGGAGGTCACCTCCTCGGCCAGATCGAGATCCCCGAACCGGCGCACGAGGGAGGCGAGCAACAGCCCGCGCTCCTCCCGGAAGACCGCCTCGACGGCAACCCTGGCCTCAACGCCCTCAGCCTCCTCCCGGGAACCCCGGGCACCCAGGGAATCCTGGTACCCCTGGGGACCTCGGGAGTCCTGGGTATCCCGGGCACCTTGGGCACCCCGGGCATCCCCAGCCGCCCGGGCATCCCCAGCCGCCCGGCCCTCTCCCGGAACCGCGTCCTGGCCCGCCACCGTTCTCAGCCCCCGAAGTCCGCGACCGGCCGGACGACGACCGAGCCGCCGTCCCGCGCACCGGGACAGCGGGCGGCCCAGTCGAGGGCGGCATCCAGGTCCGGCACATCGATGACGAGGAACCCGCCCAGCAGCTCCCGCGTCTCCGCGAACGGCCCGTCCGTCACGGTCCGCTCCCCGGTCGGCGAGACCCGCACGGTGGTCGCGGTCACGAGGTCGGCCAGCGACTCCCCGGAGACGAGAATCCCCGCGTCGCGTACGTCCTTGTCGTACGCCATCCAGTCCTCCACGGTGCACTGCGGCGCCCCGCCCTGCTCGTCGACGGCCCCGCTGTGGATCAGCAGCATGTACTTCATGGTCCGACTCCTGTCGCCTGTGTGTCGCGTGTGCCGCGCCCGCCGTGCGGGTCGCCCTACACGATGACGACGAACGGGACCGGGCCCGATCGACACGCCGCCAGGATGTTTTTCAGGCCTCCGGATCGCGACGGGATTCGGAGGCCCTCCGCTCAGCCCTTCCCTTGGCAGACCCGGACGGTGAGGTGGCGGGGGTCGGCGAGCGGGGGCGGTTCGGCGGCCACGCGCTCGTGCCGCCCCAGCGTGAGAAGGAGCCTGACACACTCGCCTGCCGCCGACAGCCGCAGCGCGGCGAGCGGCCGGCCGCTCCGGCCGCGTAGGCCCTGTTGTCGCACCGGGTGGCGACGTAGTGGCGGTTGCGGCGTGAGTAGCCGGCAGTCACTGCCGTGCGGAGCCGCCTCGGGCCGCCCGAGTCGCGGCACGCAGCACGGCTGCCCCCGCAGGCGTCAGGCAGTGGAGCACGTTCGCCCCGTTCCGGCTGCTGGTGACGAGCCCCGCGTCGCGCAGTGCCGTGGCGTGCCTGCTGGCCGACGAGGCGGACACGCCCGCCGCGCGAGCGATCTCCCCGGTCGTGGCGCCGACCGCGGCGGCGACCAGAGCGACGGCACGAGCGCGGCCCAGTAACGCGGTCAGCGACGCCGTACCGGACAGGTCCGCGAATTCCGGTCCCGCCGCGGAGGCGGGCGGCTCGTAGCACACCGGATAGCAGACGACCGGTGGCAGGTCCGGAGACGCGAGGCTGATCGGGTTGTTCCAGGAGAAGTACGAGGGGGCCAGGGTCAGCCCGCGGCCGCCGAGATGCAGGTCGCGGTCCTCGGCGGGATAGTCGAGGTGCAGGACGGGGCTGCTCCAGCGCATTGTGGACCCGAGCCTGCTGAGCATGCCCTCGGTTCCGCCGTCCAAGAGGTCACGGCCGCGTGCGGTTCGCTCGGCCTCGACGCCGGCCCGCACCTCCTCCTCGTACGGAGCGATGACCGCTTCGTGATACGCCTTCAGGATTCCGGCGAATTCCCTGCGTGCCGTCGGCTCGGCCAGCCGCGGGGCCCAGGATGGCGCTCCGACGGTCCTGTCGAGGATGGCCACCTCACTCAGCACCTGCCGGGGCGAGGTGGCGAGGATCGCCTCCAGCCCCGCGTCCAGCCCTCCGCCGGATGCGGCCGGAGTCAGAAAGTCCGGGAAGTAGACGCCCTTGGGAAACATCGGCAGGAGCACGGTGCGCAGGGTGCTCTCCAGCCCCTTGTCCTGCAGCCGGTGGCGTGCGGTGCGGTACCAATGTGCGTACGCCCAGCGACCCCGTCGCGTCTGGAATCGCTGCAGGCTCATCGCGATCTCCCACAGCGGATCGGGCCCGCTGGTGAACCGTGTCCTGGCGAGGTCAGCATCGCCGAAATGAATGCGGAGCAATTCATTCCCCCCGGATGAGCTCAGTATTTGCGGTCCACTGCAAGAGCGTGGCCAACCGCGCATCTCTGGGCAATCGTAGAACGCGCAGGGCACCGGAGGCATCGGGGAGAGTTCCGAAATGAAGCGAGCGTCAGCAGCCGCATGCACGGCCGCATTGATCGTGGTGGGTGCGGTGGCAGGCTGCACCACAAACGGGAACGACCCTTCTGCGCACGACGGTTCACAGCAGGACATCGCGTCCACGAACGCCACGGGCGAGGCCAGGGAGCTGACGGACGCCGAGCAGATCCTGGTCCAGCGTGCGGAGCAGCTCCTCGTCAAGAAGTGCATGGAGAACGAGGGCTTCCGTTACTGGGTGGGGCCGATGCCGACCGTCGACGACCTCAAAGGCGGCGGGTACATGGTGACCGACGTCGCCTGGGCGAAGAAGCACGGATACGGCAGCCGACTTCAGGAGAAGGTGCAGGAAGCCCAGCGGAACGACCCCAACCACAGCTACGCCAACGCGCTCCCCGAAAAGGACCGCATCCGGTACGGCGAGACCCTGGAAGGCACCCCGTCGAGCGGCATGCTGACCGCCGAACTACCCGGGGGCGGCACCGTCAGAACACCCGATGCCAGCTGCCAGGTCGACGCCAAGCAGCAGCTCTACGGGGACTTCGCGACCTGGTTCCGGGCCGAGAAGACAGCCACCAACCTGTCCGGCCTGTACGTGCCGGACCTCCTCGACGACAAGCGCTTCGTGAGTGCGGTCGAGAAGTGGTCGACATGCATGGCCAAGGCGGGCCACGCATACGCCGACCCGCCGGCGATCCGCGAGGAACTGCCCGAACTCGCCGAAGGCCAGGACCCGGACGAGGCGTTCGCCATCGAGGTTGACCTGGCGGTCGCCGAAGCCACCTGTGCCACCAGCTCGTCCCTGTCCGAGACTGCCCGCACGCTCGAAGCCGAGTACCGCGACAGGAAACTCGGGCGCTACAGCGAGGACATCGCCGCGTACCAGCACATGAGCCTCACCGCACTGGCCCGGGCCGAGGACATCACGGACTCGACGGCCTGACACCGCCCCGGCCCGACCGGCCCGGGCCCACCGCCTTCCGCGGCACCCTGCCGCGGGACACCCGCCCAGCACACACCACCGCACAAGGAGTGATTCACCATGCGCAAAATCCTGGCCACCGCCGCCACCCTCAGCCTCGCGGGCCTCGGCGCGATCGTCCCCGCGACCAGCGCTCAGGCGGCGTCCGCGGCGTGCGACACCGCCTGGCGGAACGGGGGATCTGGTTACGTCTTCGCCTACAACTTCACCAACTGCAGCGGCTACTTCGGCAAGGCCAGCGGCAACGACTCGAACTGGGGCGACTCCGCCGGCGGATTCCAGGGCTCCGACAACAACAAGGCATCGTCGATCGTGCACAAGGGCACGTCCGGGATGGCCGTGAAGGTCTACAGCGGAACGGGCTACTCCGGCGGGCACACCTGCCTCAAGAAGTCCGAGTACTACATGAGCAGCCTCATCGGTCACACGTACAACAACGGCGTATCCGTAAACAACACCATCAGCTCCCACCAGTGGGTGTGGGAGTCCTCCTGCAGCAAGTTCCTGGACTCCTGACCCGACCGTCCTTCCGCGCGGCTGACCTCGCGCGCCCCCTCCATGGCCTGCCGGCCTACCGTCGGCAGGCCATGGGAACCGGCCCGGCGATCCCAAGGAACGTCATACGCCGATGAGAGACCTTTCGGAGGCGCACGCACGGGCCTCGCGGCATTCCCCGCAGCACCCCGGCGTCTGCGACCGGAACGCCCGGTCACAGGCGTCGCAGGTCTGGAGGGGCACGATCGGCGCGGCTACGGGCAGGGGCGGCGGGAGGAGCGCGGTCAGCCGGTGGCGCAGCAGCTTCGCCGGGTACCTGAGCGGTACGGGCGGATCGTCGGTGAGCGCCTCCCGTACCGCATCGGGCCGCATCCCCCGCTCCAGCCAGGCCGCGACCCCGGGAACGAGCCGCCGGACATCCTCCTCGGAGAGGACGAACAGCGGCGCGGTACGCCGGAGCCCGGCCAGCAGGTCGGCCGCCGCCGCGTTCAAGGCCTCGGTGGGGCGGCACGGACCGGGCAGCGGCGGCCGCTGCTGCCGGGGCGCGGTGGGCGGCGGCACGAGCCGGGGCGCGGGAGCGGGGACAGGCTCCTCCGGTACGGGCGCGGGCCCAGGGGCATGTACGGGCCCGGACCCGGCCCCGGGATCAGGCACCGGTACGAGAACGGGCACCGGCTCACGTACGGGCACGGGTTCCAGCTCACCCACCGGCCCACGCGCCGGTACGGCTTCGGGCTCCGGCTCCCCCGCCCGCGCGGGCGCGGCCCCCACTGCTCCCCGGTCCGCCGCGTCCGGGTGGTTGTAGAACACCGTGCGCGTGGCCAGCCTGCCGCCCTTGACACGTTCCAGGACGCGGCTGAGGAATCCGTGCTGTTCCAGCTCGCGCAGGGCGGCGGCGATGCGGGTCTCGCTCTCCGGGAAGATCGCGGCGAGTGCCTTGATGCCGACCCGCCACCCGTCCGGCAGCGACTGGATGTGGGCGCCGAGGCCGATCGCCACCAGGGACAGGCCCCGGTGCTGGGAGAGCCGGTTGGAGACGATCGTGTATCCGTCGGTCAGGCGGATGTTGAAGTGGACGACGCCGGAGTACGGGGCGCGCGAGGGCGCGCTAATCTGCTGGGTACCCATCAGGAAGCTCCTACTTCCTCGGTGGTCAGGCCTTCGGTCGGGATGCCAGTCCCGGCCGGGGGCCGTCTCATGTCTGCGGTTGTGGTCAGCGCGAGCATATGCCCGCCAACAGGGCGAAAATCCAGCCCGGTTGGCACACTTCACCCGTGTGAGTGAGACGCCTCGCGCGTACTGACGCGGGCCCACACAGGGTTGGGTCGGGTTATTTCTCCCGTACTCAAAGACGGGTACTTAAAAGCTTTTACGTCGTGGGCCACCGGGACGCGGTCCACCGCGACCCGGTCACCCCCGCCCCGGCACCCCCACCCCGTCCCACCGGGTCGGGGCTGTCACGATCCGGTGAGCGCCACCTCCGCCCAGACCGTCTTGCGCGGGAACGGCCCGTGCTCCGTACCCCACCGCACCGACAACGCCTCCACGAGCAACAGCCCGCGCCCGCCCTCGGAATCGCCGGACGGCTCCCGCTGCACCGGGTCCCGGTCACCCCGGGTGTCGGCGACCTCGATCCGCAACACGTCGCCGTACACGCTCAGCAGGATGCGGAAGTCCCGCCCGGGGACGTACCCGTGCAGCGCCGCGTTGTTCGCCAGCTCCCCGATGACGAGGCTCGCGTCCTCCAACGGCAGGCCCCATGAGCGCAGTTGCTCGGTCGCCAGCAGACGGGCGAGCCGGGCGCCCCGGCGGGTGGCGGAGAGCTGGACGGCGAACTGTCCGGTGCGCGCCCTCGGGTGGGTGATTTCTTGGTTCATGTCACTCAGCGTGGCCGCGCGAATCTACTCTGAGAAGTATTGGCACGGGTACGGACTGTCACTGTCCCTGGTGTGTACAGCCCCGTCCCGTTCGTACGGTGTCCGCGCGCGGACACACGGCTGGAAGCGGGTCGGCAGATGGCTGACGGAAACGAAGAGGACCAGGAGTTCGGCCTGGAGGACGACTCGGGCGCGGTCATCGCGGCGGTCGGCCGGCAGGTCAAGCTGTGGCGCGAGGCGGCCGGCCTGCGCGCCGCCGAACTGGGCACGGCCATCGGGTACAGCGAGAACCTCGTCTTCAAGGTCGAGGGCGGGCGGCGCATCCCGAAGCCGGAGTTCCTGGACCGGACGGACGACGTCGTGGGTGCGGGCGGCAAGATCGCGGCGATGAAGAAGGACGTGGAGGAGGCCCGGTATCCGAGGAAGGTCCGCGACCTGGCGAAGCTGGAGGCGGAGGCGGTCGAGTTCGGCTCGTACGCGAATGGCGTGATCGACGGGCTGCTCCAGACCGAGGAGTACGCACGCGCTCTGTACGCGCAGCGGCGGCCCGCGTACAGCGAGGACGACATCGAGCGCCTGGTGGCCGCGCGCATGGCTCGGCAGGTGGCCTTCGACCGGCGGCCCGCACCCCTGCTCACCTTTGTCCAGGAGGAGTCGACCCTCCGGAGGCGCACCGGGGGCAGAATGGTCCTGCGACGCCAGCTCGAACACCTGCTTGACCTGAGCCAGTTGCGGCATGTCGAGATCCAGGTCATGCCGATGGAGGCGGAGGAGCACGCGGGTCTCGGCGGTTCGCACCGCATCCTTAAGCTCAGGGACGGAAAGACCGTCGGGCTCAACGAGGTTCAGCTCATCAGCGGGCTGATCGCCGATCCGAGGCAGGTGCAGATCCTGGAGATGCGCTACAACCTGATCCGGTCGCAGGCCCTCACGCCCCGGCTGTCGCGGGAATTCATCGAGAAACTGCTGGGAGAGACATGAGCGCCACCGAGCTGAACTGGTTCAAGAGCAGCTACAGCACCAACGACGGCCCCTCCTGCGTCGAGGTCGCCACCGCCCCCGCCACCATCCACGTACGCGACTCCAAGCAGCTCCCCACCGGCGGCCCGCACCTCGGCTTCGGCCAGGCCGCCTGGGCGGACTTCGTCACGTACGCGGCGGAGCGCTGAACCACCTCCGTACCGGCCACGTCGGTGGGGCGTGGCCGGGCAACGGGTGAAAGATCAAGAAGTACCGCCAAGCGTGAACCTTTCCGGCCGCCGCGGGCAACAGGGGTGACAGCCACACCGACCGACACACCCCTGGAGGCGCAGTGACCGGACCACCTCCGGCACGCCCCACCCACGGTGCCGACGACGCCGACGTCATCGCCCAGTCCCTCGACCAGCCCGAGCTGTTCGCCGGGCTCTACGACCGGCACGCCCCGGACATCCACCGCTACGCCGCCCGTCGGCTCGGTGAGGGCCCGGCGGACGACATCACGGCGGAGACGTTCCTCATCGCGTTCCGCACCCGGGACCGCTACGACACGGCCCACCGGCTGGCCCGGCCCTGGCTGTACGGCATCGCCGCCAACCTGATCGGCAAGCACCGGCGTACCGAGGTCCGCGCGCTGAAGGCGCTGGCCCGGACGGGCCACGACCCGGTGGCCGCGTCCTGGAGCGACCGCGCCGACGACCGGATCGCGGTGCAGGCCCCCCTCGCCGGGGCGCTGGCCAAGCTCTCTCCCGGCGACCGACACGTCCTGCTGCTCGTCGCCTGGGCGGACCTCGGCTACCAGGAGGTCGCCGAGGCGCTCCGGATACCGCTCGGCACGGTCAGGTCCCGGCTGAACCGGGCCCGCCGCAAGGTCCGCGAGGCTCTGAGCACCGATCCCGCGTTCACCTCGGCGCTCGACCCGTCGCCCATCACGACCGGACAGGAGCTGAACCCGTCATGGACGAAATGACCCAGCTGCGGGAGCTGCGCGCCGACGCCCCCGTACCCGACCGGGCCACCCTCGCCCCCGGCCGTCAGCGCCTGGCCGACACCGTCGCGGGCAGGGGCCGCCGAACCCTCGCCCAGCGGCTGCGGGGCGACTGGCGGATCGCCTCGCTCGGCACGGTCGTGGCGATCACCGCGGCGGCCCTGTTCCACACCCAGGTCGTGGACACCTCGGCCCCCCGCCCCGCCGGTCCGGCGACCGTCGCGGGCGACCTCGATCTGTCGAGCCCGGCCGCCGCCCTGAACCGGGCGGCCGACTACCTGGAGCAGCAGGAGGTGCCTCCGGAGCCGCGCGACGACCAGTGGATCTACACCCGCGTGGTGGACGGCAATTCCCAGACCTCGGAGGCGCTGGAAGAGATGCCGGAGGAGGTCGCCGGTCGGCTGGCCGAGCAGTTCGGCCCCGACCAGTGGGTCCCGTACGACGACAAGGCCGCCGAGAACGACGAGTCCGACACCGACCACCGCACCGCCCGCGAGTCCTACCGGATCGCCGCCGCACTGCCGGAGGACCCCAAGGCACTGCTCGCGAAGCTCCGCGAGACGTTCCCCTCCTGGGACGCGTCCGGGGGAGCGCCCGAGACCGAGGACGCACACAGCTTCCGCGCTCTGTCCGTCCTGCTGGGGTCGTACCCGCTCCCGCCCGACGCGCTGGCCCGGATCTACCGGGCGATGGCCACGGTCGGCGGCGTCGAAGTCACCGGCCACCTGATCCGGGACGCCTCCGACCGCGAGGTCATCGCCGTGACCCGTGAGTACGAAGGGGGCAACAGCCAGCGCGAGATCCTCATCGACCCCGTGGACTACAGCTACGCGGGAGAACGCGATGTCGTCACCAGGACGCACAGGATTCCCGGGCCCAACGGCCTCGAACCCACGGTCCAGAAGCGCGGCGACGTCCTGATCGACATCGCGAGGACCAAGGCCGCCGTCGTCGACGCCAAGGGCCAGAAGCCCTGACCGTGCGACGTACACCCCCGGCCCCGGGCCCGGTGTCCGCCGCAGGGGAGCGGATACCGGGGCCGTGAGGGGCTGGGGGCCTCCCGAGCTTGGCGCGCGGCACGCGGGGCGCGGGGCACTGGGCACTGGGCACGGGGCACGGGGCACGGGGCACCAGGCACTGGGCACGGGGCCTGCATGCCCGTCCCGGGGCACGGGCCCGACACCCACGTGACCGACCCCACCCCCCGCTCCGTTCAGACTCCCGCAACAATGAACGTGTGATCACTTCACCCGCACGGAGCCCGCAGCGCCGCACCGAGCATGCGCCGACCCCCTACGTCGACCTCTCGCGCGACGAGTGGAGCGCCCTGCGGGACAAGACCCCGCTGCCGCTGACCGCCGACGAGGTGGAGCGGCTGCGGGGGCTCGGTGACGTCATCGACCTGGACGAGGTGCGGGACGTCTACCTGCCGCTCTCCCGGCTCCTCAACCTGTACGTCCAGGCCACCTCCGGGCTGCGCGGCGCGCTGAACACCTTCCTCGGGGACGCCGGGAACGGGCACGGGGAGCAGCGCGGCACCCCGTTCGTCATAGGGGTCGCGGGCAGTGTCGCCGTCGGCAAGTCCACCAGCGCCCGTATCCTCCAGGCGCTGCTGGCCCGCTGGCCGGAACACCCGCGCGTGGAGCTGGTGACCACGGACGGGTTCCTGCTGCCGATGAAGGAGCTGCGGGCGCGCGGGCTGACCTCGCGCAAAGGGTTCCCGGAGTCGTACGACCGGCGGGCGCTGACCCGGTTCGTCGCGGACATCAAGGCGGGCAAGGACGAGGTGACCGCGCCCGTCTACTCGCACCTGATCTACGACATCGTCCCCGGTGAGCGGCTCACCGTCCGCCGCCCGGACATCCTCATCGTGGAGGGGCTCAACGTCCTCCAGCCCGCCCTGCCGGGCCGGGACGGGCGCACCAGGGTCGGGCTGGCGGACTACTTCGACTTCAGCGTGTACGTGGACGCGCGCGCCGACGACATCGAGACCTGGTACCTCAGCCGCTTCCGCAAGCTGCGCGCCACGGCGTTCCAGGACCCGTCCTCGTACTTCCGCAAGTACACCCAGGTCTCCGAGGAGGAGGCGCTGGAGTACGCGCGCACCATGTGGCGGACCATCAACAAGCCGAACCTGCTGGAGAACGTGGCTCCGACGCGCGGCCGCGCCACCCTGGTCCTCCGCAAGGGGCCGGACCACAAGGTCCAGAGGCTCTCCCTGCGCAAGCTCTGACAGGCTCGCGTACACCGACCGGGTCACGTACACCGACCGGGGCACGGCCTGACGCGCCGCGGCGGAGCACCGGACGTGCTCAGCTGTCCCCGAGTCCTCCGAGGTAGCGGAAGCGGCCGTCCTCCACGCGGATGAGGAACGCGTTGTCCTCCTGCACCGGCGCCGCAGAACCTTCCCGGAAGGTGAACGTCTTCGACACGCCACGGTGGGAGGTCCGGGGCAGCCGGCGGGCCAGGGCGCGGCGCTCGGCGTTCTGCTCGCCAAGTGCGCGCACGGCCTCAGTGATCAGGTGAACCGTGTCGAACGCCTCTGCGGCGTAAGGGGCGGGCGGATCGCCGTAGCGCTTTCGGTGAGCTGCGGTGAAGGCCCTGGCCTCGGGCTTGCCGGTCGCGTCGACGACGGCCGAGCTCAGCACCCATCCCTCGGCGGCCGCTCCGGCCTGCTCGGGGAACCCGGGGTCGAGCAGCGCCTGTGTGCCGAGCCTGGCCCCGGTGAATCCCCGCTGCCGCAGCGCGCGGGCGAACCGGGCGCCCCTGGCACCACGGCCGCCGAACACCAGTGCGTCAACCTCGTCGTCGAGGAGCTTCCCGGCCAAGGGCCCGAAGTCCTCGGTGCTCGTCTCGGCGGTGTGCCGCACCAGTCCGTGTCCGCCGGACTCCATACCTCGCTGGATGCCCTGGAGGACGTCCCAGGAGTGGTCACCCTCGGCCTCGTCGTGAACCAGTGCGGTCCGCCGGGCGCCGACCTCGCCGACCAGGTGGGCGATCAGCACCAGTGCCGCCTCCGCGTCCGTGGCGCGGGTCCGCAGATAGGCGGTGTGCTCGGTGGACGACACCTCTGAGGTGCCCACCGAGACGGATACCAGGGGGAGCTGGGCGGCGCTGTAGGTGCCGACGGCCGCTTTGCAGGTGGTGCCGGTGGTCGGGCCGACCACGGCGAGGACCGAGCGGGCGGCGGTCAGCTCCTCGGCCACCTCCACGGCCCGCGCGGGGTCTCCGGCATCGTCACGGACGGTCAGCGCCAGAGTGAAGGGGCGGTCGGGGCCCGCGTTGAACTGCTCGACGGCGAGCCGGGCGCCCCGTTCCTGAGCCTTGCCGGTGGCGGCGTCCGGCCCGGAGAGGTCGGCGTGCACGGCGATCGTGTGGCGCGGGACCCGCGACGGCCCAGGGCCGGTGTCGCGCTGGTCCACGAGGCCGCGCCAGAGGGCGAATCCCCCGGCCGCCAGCACCGCGCCGCCCGCCGAGGCGACGGTCAGGAAGCGCCGGCGGGTCGGGGTGGCGGGGTCGGGCCGCTCCGGCGGGGCGGGGTGTTCGGGGACGGAGTGTTCGGGGGCGGCGGCCGGGCCGGGCGGGGGGTCTCCCGGCTGCGGCGTCCCGGTGGCGGTGGGGTCGTCCTTCTTCGGCCGGGATATCTCCGTCGGCGGGATTCCCGGAAGGTCGAGCATCGCCGCCGCACGGGCGGTGACCAGGCGGAGAACCGGCTCCGGGAGCCATCCGGGGCCCGGAGCCGTCGCCTCGCCCGGGAGGAGACGACTCCGCAGCCCGGCGGCGTCGGGGCGCCGCTCGGGGTCCTTGGCCAGGCACTCCTCCAGTAGGGGGCGCAGCTCCTGCGGCACTCCGTCGAGGTCCGGCGCGTCATGCACCGTGCGGTACAGCAGCACTGCCGGGGGGCCCGAGCCGAAGGGACGCCGTCCGGTCGCCGCGAAGGCCAGGACGCAGCCCAGCGAGAAGATGTCACTGGGCGGGCCGATCCGCGGGCCCTGGGCACGCGCCTGCTCGGGGGAGAGGAAGCCCGGCGACCCGACCACCACGTTGTGGGCCGTCAGCGCGGTGTCGTCGAGCGCACGGGCGATACCGAAATCGATCAACCGCGGCCCGTCCAACGCCAACAGAATGTTCGCCGGCTTCACATCACGATGCACCAACCCCGCACCATGCACCGCCACCAACGCCTCCGCGACCATCCCCCCCAACGCCGACACCGCACCCACCGGCAACGCCCCACACCCCACCACCGCCTCCTGCAACGACGGACCCGCCACGAACGGCGTCACCAACCACGGCCGCATCGCCCCCACATCCGCATCCGTCACCGCCACAGCCCACCGACTCACCACCCGACGAGCCGCCCCCACCTCCCGCACAAAACGCTCACGAAACCCCACATCACCCGCACACTCTGCCCGAACAACCTTCAACGCAACCAAACCACCACCAACAGAACGCCCCAAATACACCACCCCCATCCCACCCGCACCCAACCGCCCCAACAACCGATAACCCCCCACCCACACGGGATCACCCACACCCAGGGGCTTCACAGCTGCCCGATCACGCCGACCACGTCACCGAGGAACCTGAACCCGCCGCCCTCGACGCGGTGGAGGAACATCCCGCTGTTCTCCCGGGTGATGTGGAACCGTCCGGTCTTCTCGTCGATCTCCAGGCGTTTGGTGATGCCGGGGCGGTCGGCCCTGCGCAGCCGCTCCAGCAGGCGTTCCCGGTCGATGGCGGTGTCACCGGACGAAGCACGCGGGGAGGGCCTGCCGCTGGGCGAAGCGGCCGGGGAGCCGCCGCCACCGGCGATGTCGCGCAGGCTGTCCGCCACCAGGCCGACGACGTCGTAGGCCTCCGCCGCGTACGGGGCGGGCGGCGCGCCGAAGCGCCTGCGGTGGGCTGCTGCGAACGTCGCCGCCTCGCCCTTCGCTGTCGCGTCAATCGTGGCGGACGTGATCAGCCACCCCTCGGCCGCATCGCCCGCCCGCTCCAGGAAGCGTGGGTCGAGGGCGAGTTCGGTCGCGATGCGCGGGCCGGTGAATCGCCGCCTGCGCAGCTCCTTCGCCGCGCTCGCGGCCGCGGCCCAGGACCCGGTGAACACCACCGAGTCCACCTTCTCCGCCAGCATGTGAGCGACCACGGGAGCGAAGTCCTCGGTACCGGCGGGCACCACGCGCGGAACCACCTCCTGCTTCTTCCGCAGGGCGGTGAGCGCGATCTGGGTGATCTGCTGGCTGTAGAGGTCGACGGTCCGGTCGGTGATCACACCGGTTCGGCCGATGTCGGGCGCCGCCTCGCCGTAGAGGCCGATCGCCCACCCCTGACCGCCGGTGGTGGGGCGGGTGTGCAGATAGGTCGCGTGCGGGGTGACGCTGGAGAAGTTCACCTGGGCGGAGACGGAGAGCAACGGCAGCAGCGCCTCGTCGTACACCCCGACGACCGCGCTGACGGCCTCGTCCGTGGTCGGCCCGATCACGGCGAGCACAGAACGGTCGGCGGCGAACTCCTCCGCCACACGCACCGACCGTTCCGGGCCGTCGGCGTCGTCGAGAGCCCTGACCTTCAGCCGGAACGGCTGACCTTCACGAGCGTTGAACTCGGCTACGGCCAGCTCCACGCCGCGCTGCTGTGCACGCCCTGCCCGGCGGTGCTCGCCGGTCAGGGCGGCCTGCACCCCGATCGTGTACGTGCGTGGGGCAACGCCGTCCGCGCCCGTGGCGGCGCCGGGCGACCGCAGCAGCCTCCACGCGCCCAGCCCGCCCCCGGCGGCCAGCACCGCGCCACCCGAGACGACGGTCAGAAAGCGGCGACGGCTGGGCCCGGCGGGGGTCGGGCCGTCCACGCCCCTGGTGGTCTCGGCCGCCTGCGCCGCCCGTTCGGCCGCGGCCCGCTCATTCCCTCCGGGCGTCACGCCGCCGTCGACGGGCGCCGCCGGGTCGACGGTGGTGCGCTCGACGTCGGGCAGGGCGAGCATGGCGGCGGCCCGCTCCGCGACCAGCTGGGTCACCTGCTCCGGCAGCCAGGCCGCCACCTCGCCCTGTGGCGTGTCCTGTGCCCACTCGGTGACGATGTCCGCCGGGCGGGGCCGGGCCTCCGGAGCCTTGGCCAGGCATCGTTCCAGCAGGGGGCGTAACTCCTGCGGCACCCCGTCGAGGTCCGGCGCGTCATGCACCGTGCGGTACAGCATGGCCTCGGGAGCTCCGCTGCCGAACGGGGGTCGCCCGGTCGCCGCGTAGGCCAGGACGCAGCCCAGCGAGAAGACATCACTGGGCGGGCCGATCACGTCGGCGTCCGCCCGCGCCTGCTCGGGGGAGAGGAAGCCCGGTGACCCGACCACCACATCGGTCGAGGTGAGCGCGGTGTCGTCGGGGGCTCGGGCGATACCGAAATCGATCAACCGCGGCCCGTCCAACGCCAACAGAATGTTCGCCGGCTTCACATCACGATGCACCAACCCCGCACCATGCACCGCCACCAACGCCTCCGCGACCATCCCCCCCAACGCCGACACCGCACCCACCGGCAACGCCCCACACCCCACCACCGCCTCCTGCAACGACGGACCCGCCACGAACGGCGTCACCAACCACGGCCGCACCGCCCCCACATCCGCATCCGTCACCGCCACAGCCCACCGACTCACCACCCGACGAGCCGCCCCCACCTCCCGCACAAAACGCTCACGAAACCCCACATCACCCGCACACTCCGCCCGAACAACCTTCAACGCAACCAAACCACCACCAACAGAACGCCCCAAATACACCACCCCCATCCCACCCGCACCCAACCGCCCCAACAACCGATAACCCCCCACCCACGCCGGATCCCCCACACCCAACGGCTCCATCACAGACTCCCCGTCGTCATCGTCCCGGCTGTCCCGGCCCCGCCTGCCCCTACGGCCGCCGACGCGTCCACCTGCGCGGGCGTGGCACCGGGCCGGACCGCCCCCGCCCGTAAGTCCGTCGTCGCCCGCGCGGTCATCGCAGCTCCCTCCGGACATCGGTGAGCATGCTGCCCAGCGCCTTGGAGCCGGTGGCGCTGACGGTCTTCGCGTCGTAGCCGTCGGCGCCCTTGACCGATACCGCGAACACCACCGATCCGACGCGGTTCGCCGCCCAGAGGTAGGGGTGTGGGCCGCCGTGTTCGGCACCTGTGTACTGGCCGACCTCGAAGACGGAGTCCTCGGCGTCGTGGAAGACCGGTTTCTCCCCCAGCGACATGAGCGAGGTGACGCGTTCGCCACGGCGGGGCCGCTGGTCGGGGCACCGCAGCGCGTCCTCCAGAAACGTCGCCATCGCCGCGTCGGCATGCGCGGAGGTCCGGTAGACGGTGACATGAGCGGTCACCCGCAGCGGGCCCCCGCCGGAAACCTCGCCGGGCACTTCACTCGACCGCGACAGCCCGGCCAGTACCTCGTGCGGCAAGGCCTCGCGCTGCCAGCGGCAGGACCGGTCCAGCACCGGCACGGTCCGCGGTGCGCTCTCGTAGGGTTTCTGCCGGACGAAGTCGGCGCCGAGCACGTCGGGTTCGGCGGCAACGGCACGCGCGAGCGCCAGGGCCTCCTCGAAGGTGCCCGGCAGGCGTTCAGGGGCGGGCGGCTCCGCCGACCCCGACGGTTGCGGACCCTTGCTCCCGGGCGACGGCACGGAAGTCCCCGAGTCGACCCCCGCCCCGGCGGCGGGTGCCGCCGCTTCCCCGTCGTCCGGCCTGTCCGCCCCACCGGACGAGCACCCCACCACCAGCGTGATCACGGCCACCGCTGCACAGGCGCAGCGGGCCCCCCGTCGACGAGCCACCGTCGCTCCTCCCGATGCGCAACTGAGGCAGACGCTCTCCCCGCCTCGCCATCGTCCCACTGAGAAGCACGCGTTGAGGGCGGAACGCGGTTCCCGCGGCTCCGTCCGGTGGCGTCGGCGCTCTGCCGTACGGATCGGCCCCGCGGGTGCCCGTGTGCGGGCCATCGCCCTCCGCGGACCGCGGGCGACCCCACGCGGGCGACCCGCTCATCCGCACACGGGCAACCCCACGCGGGGCAACCGTCGGCCATGTGTGCCCGCCCCGCCGGCCGGCCCGCCCCGCGCCGGCCGGTGGTCGTCGGCTCGGAGGCTCAGCCGAGCGCCGACTTCACCACATCGGCCAGCCGGCCCGCCACCGCGCGCGCCTGCTCGATGTCGGCGGCCTCGACCATGACCCGTACCAGCGGCTCCGTACCCGACTGGCGCAGCAGTACGCGCCCGGAGGAGCCCAGCTCGCGCTCCGCCTCGACGACCGCCGCGGCCAGTTCGGGCGAGGTGGTCACCCGGGACTTGTCGACGTCCGGGACGTTGATGAGCACCTGCGGGAGGCGCTGCATGACCCCGGCCAGTTCGGCGAGGCTGCGGCCGGTGGCGGCGACCCGGGCCGCCAGCATCAGGCCGGTCAGCGTGCCGTCGCCGGTCGTGGCGTGGTCCAGGACGATGACGTGGCCGGACTGCTCGCCGCCCAGCGCGAAGCCCTCGGCCTTCATCGACTCCAGGACGTACCGGTCCCCGACCGCCGTCTGGACGAGCCGGATGCCCTCGCGCTCCATGGCGATCTTGAAGCCGAGGTTCGACATCACGGTGCCGACAACGGTGTCCTTGCGCAGCTGCCCGGCCTCCCGCATCGCGAGGGCCAGAACGGCGAGGATCTGGTCGCCGTCGACCTCCTCGCCGGTGGCGTCCACGGCGAGGCAGCGGTCGGCGTCGCCGTCGTGCGCGATGCCGAGGTCGGCGCCGTGCTCGACGACGGCGGCGCGCAGGAGGTCCAGGTGGGTCGAGCCGCAGCCGTCGTTGATGTTCAGGCCGTCCGGGTCGGCCCCGATGGTGACGACCTCGGCACCGGCCCGCGCGAACGCCTCGGGCGAGACCCGGGCGGCGGCGCCGTGCGCCTCGTCCAGGACGACCTTCAGTCCGTCGAGCCGGTTGGGAAGGACGCCGATGAGGTGGGCGATATACCGGTCGAAGCCCTCCGTGTAGTCGGTGACCCGGCCCACGCCCGCGCCGGTCGGACGGCTCCACGGCTCACCGGTGCGGTGCTGCTCGTAGACCGTCTCGATCCGGTCCTCCAGCTCGTCGGCCAGCTTGTGGCCGCCGCGCGCGAAGAACTTGACGCCGTTGTCCGGCATCGCGTTGTGGCTGGCGGAGAGCATGACGCCGATGTCCGCGCCGAGCGCGCCGGTGAGATGCGCCACGGCGGGGGTCGGCAGCACGCCGACGCGCAGCACGTCCACCCCGGCGCTGGCCAGGCCCGCCACGACGGCGGCCTCCAGGAACTCCCCGGACGCCCGCGGATCCCTTCCGACCACGGCGGTCGGGCGATGGCCCGCGAAGGTTCCCGCCTCGGCGAGTACGTGCGCCGCGGCGACCGACAGCCCGAGCGCGAGCTCAGCTGTCAGATCGGCGTTGGCGACACCGCGTACTCCGTCCGTACCGAAGAGTCGTCCCACTGGTGTCCTCCGAAAGTGCTCCGAAACCACAAACCACAGCAAAGCAAAGCAAATGAATGCCACGAAGAATGCAAAAAGGCAGGTCGGATGCCGTGACGCGGCCGACCTGAGAGAGGTGCGCGGCGGCGTTCACCGGCCTGCCGTCCCGTGCGGGCAGATGAACGTCTCATGCCGTTATACGCCCGCAAGGGCCGATAAACGAACGCCCCAGCAGCACGGAGTGTGCCGCCGGGGCGAACGTGACAGTCGAGCAGGCGCGATGTTTAGCGCTTGCTGTACTGCGGGGCCTTACGGGCCTTCTTGAGACCGGCCTTCTTGCGCTCGACCGCACGGTCGTCGCGGGAGAGGAAGCCGGCCTTCTTCAGCGTGGCGCGGTTGTTGTCCACGTCCGCCTCGTTCAGCGCGCGGGCCACGCCGAGGCGCAGGGCACCGGCCTGACCGGAGACGCCGCCACCCGAGATGCGGGCGATGACGTCGTAGCGGCCGTCGAGCTCAAGCACCTTGAAGGGCTCGTTGACTTCCTGCTGGTGCACCTTGTTGGGGAAGTAGTCCTCAAGGGTGCGACCGTTGATCTTCCACTTGCCGGTGCCCGGAACGATCCGGACGCGGGCGATGGCGTTCTTGCGGCGGCCCAGGCCGGCCGCGGGCTGCGGGTCACCGAAGCGGCCCGCGAGGGACTCGCTGGTGTACTCGCCCTCGACGGGAACCTCCGACTCGAAGGTGGTCACCTCGGCGAAGGTCTCTTCGCCCTCGGTGCCCACCGTGTCGCCGGTGGTCGTCTCAACAGTGGTCTCGGCCACGATTCTCCTCAGATCTTTCTGTATGTCTTAGGGGGTGGCCGGAACTACTGCGCGACCTGGGTGATCTCGAACGGGACCGGCTGCTGAGCAGCGTGCGGGTGCTGGTCGCCCGCGTAGACCTTGAGCTTCGAGAGCATCTGACGGCCCAGGCTGTTCTTGGGGATCATGCCCTTGATGGCCTTCTCGACGGCCTTCTCGGGGTTCTTCGAGAGGAGCTCGTCGTAGCGCACCGAACGGAGACCGCCCGGGAAGCCCGAGTGGCGGTACGCCATCTTCTGGGTCTTCTTGTTGCCGGAGAGGTGAACCTTCTCGGCGTTGATGATGATGACGAAGTCGCCCATGTCCATGTGGGGGGCGTAGATCGCCTTGTGCTTGCCTCGGAGGAGGTTCGCGGCCGTGGTGGCCAGACGGCCCAGGACGATGTCCTGAGCGTCAATGATGTGCCACTGGCGAGTGACATCGCCGGGCTTGGGGCTGTACGTACGCACTTCGTAGCCTTCGCTTCTTCAGTGGATGGGGTCCATACACACGACACCTCTGAAGCGATCATGCAGCTGGGGCACACAATGCCGGGAACACTGCCCGTATGCGAGCCACTGGTAACTGCTCCAGAGAACCTACGCAATGGCCTCGCATGAGAGCGACGCAGCCAACACGTATAACAATCGTCGACACTACCCGCCCCGCCCCGGATGGGTCAAAACGCGCCGACCGCCGAGGTCACCGCGCCCGCTGCACCCTCCGCTCGTCCCACACCGGCTCCGCCGTCTCCCGGACCACCCCGTCCGAGCCGAAGACCAGATACCGGTCGAAGGACTTCGCGAACCACCGGTCGTGCGTGACGGCCATCACCGTGCCGTCGTACACCTCCAGGCCGTCCTGCAACGCCTCCGCCGACTCCAGGTCCAGGTTGTCCGTCGGCTCGTCCAGGAGCAGCGCGGTGGTGCCCGCCAGCTCCAGGAGCAGGATCTGGAACCGCGCCTGCTGCCCGCCGGACAGCCGCTCGAAGGCCTGGTCGCCCTGCCGCTCCAGCTCGTACCGGCGCAGCACCCCCATCGCCCCGCCCCGGTCCTTGGCATGCTCCGACCAGAGGATCTCCACCAGCGTCTTGCCCAGCAGCTCCGGGTGCGCGTGCGTCTGGGCGAAGTGGCCCGGCACGACCCGCGCCCCGAGCTTCCACTCCCCCGTGTGCGCCACCGGCTCCCCCGCCAGCAGCCGCAGGAAGTGCGACTTGCCCGACCCGTTGGAGCCGAGGACCGCGACCCGCTCCCCGTAGTAGATCTCCAGGTCGAACGGCTTCATCAGGCCGGTCAGCTCCAGGCCCTCGCAGGTCACCGCCCGCACCCCGGTCCGCCCGCCGCGCAGCCGCATCCTGATGTCCTGCTCGCGCGGCGGCTCGGGCGGCGGGCCCGCCTCCTCGAACTTCTTGAAGCGGGTCTGCATCGCGTGGTAGCGGTTGGCCATGTCGGGGCTGTTCGCCGCCTGCTGCCGCATCCGCAGGACGAGCGCCTTCAGCCGGGCGTGCTCCTCCTGCCAGCGCCGCAGCAGCTCCTCGAACCGCGCGAACCGCTCCTTGCGCGCCTGGTGGTAGGTGGCGAAGCCGCCACCGTGCACCCATACGTCGCTGCCCGCCGCGCTCGGCTCGACGCTGACGATCTTCTCGGCGGCCCGGGAGAGCAGCTCCCGGTCGTGGGAGACGAAGAGGACCGTCTTACGGGTCTCCTTCAGCTTCTCCTCCAGCCACCGCTTGCCCGGCACGTCCAGATAGTTGTCCGGCTCGTCGAGCAGCAGCACCTCGTCGGGCCCGCGCAGCAGCGCCTCCAGCACCAGCCGCTTCTGCTCACCGCCGCTGAGCGTACGCACCTCGCGCCACTGCGCCTTCTCGTACGGCACGCCCAGCGCGGCCATGGTGCACATGTCCCAGACGGTCTCGGCCTCGTAGCCGCGCGCCTCGGCCCAGTCGCTGAGCGCCTGCGCGTACGCCATCTGCGCGGCCTCGTCGTCGACGGTGAGGATCTTCTCCTCGGCCGCGTCGACCGCCTTCGCCGCCTCCCGGATGCGTGGCTGGGAGACGGAGACCAGGAGGTCCCGTACGGTCCGCTCGTCCCGCACCGAGCCCACGAACTGCGGCATCACACCCAGCCCGCCGCTCACCGAGACCGTGCCGCCGTGCGGCTGGAGCTCCCCCGCCAGCAGCCGCAGCAGCGTCGTCTTGCCCGCCCCGTTCGCCCCGACGAGGGCGACGACGGCTCCGTCGGCCACCCGGAACGAGGCGTCGCCGAGCAGCACCCGCCCGTCCGGTAGGTAGTACTCCAGGTGGCCCGCTTCGAGATGTCCCATACCGAGCATTGTCACGGTCGGCGAAGCCCTGGCCCAACCGGATTATCCAAGCCCTAAACTGCGCGCATGAGCTTTGGGCAAGGGGGGGCCTCCTGGGGGCCCGGGGGCGGCGGGACTCCGGACTGGGCGGCGCTGGCGGAGGAGTCCGCGGCGCGCTCCCGCCGCAGGAAACTGATGATGATCGGCGGCGGCGTGGTCGCCACCGTGGCGATCGGCGCGATCGTGACGACGGCCGTCGTCACCACGAACGGCGGCGGCAAGGGCGACTCCGACAGGAGCGCGAGCCAACTGCCCGCCCCCGCCGAGCTCCCCGAGGACACCTCGGCGCCCGCGCCCTCCTTCTCCTCGGTCGCACCGCCGCCCCCGCCGGACCCCAAGGACTACATATCCAGCGCCGCCAAGGACAAGGCGCCGATCACCGTCGAGGGCTTCTTCCCCGGCAAGAAGCTCACCATGGGCGACCGCGTCCACCTCAAGGGCGCGACGAACCGCACCACGAACTGCGCGTCGGGCACCCAGGGCGCCCTCGGCGCGATCCTCACGAACAACGGCTGCCGGCAGCTCATCCGCGCCACCTACCGCAAGGACGGGGTGGCCGTCACCGTCGGCATCGCCGTCTTCGACACGGAGGCCCGCGCGAAGAAGACCGTCGACCAGGCCGAGGGCGGCCTCGCCTCGCTCAGCGGCGGAGGCATCGACACCTTCTGCCGGGGCGGCACGGTCTGCCGGCGCACCACCAACTCCTACGGCCGGTACGCCTACTTCACCGTCGGCGGCTTCCTCGACGGCAAGCGGGTCACCACCGCGGACAAGAACGTGTTCGCGGTCGGCGACGACCTCACGGACTTCACCTTCCGCCAGATCCACCGCCGGGGCCAGCTCCAGGCCTCCCAGGCGGCCGCGGACCCCAACGGCTGACCGCCCCGCCCGCGGAAGAACGCCGACTCCCGGGCCCGCGCCCGGGAGTTCACCGCTCAGCAGCAGCCGCTCAGCAGCACCCCGCCCCCGGCAACGTCCGCACGTTCCGCGCCTCTTCGGCCCGGGCCGCCAGCAAATCGTCCGCCGGGTACGCCACTTCCTCCAGCGTCAGCCCGTGCGGCCGCACCACGTGCACCCCGGGGTCGCGCACCTTCGCCGCGAGCACCTCGGCGGGCCAGTGGGCCGGACGCCGCCCGTCGCCCACGAACAGCGCCGCCCCGATCAGCGCCCGCACCATGTTGTGGCAGAACGCGTCCGCCTGCACGGTCGCGGTCAGGACCCCGGAAGCCTCCTCCCGTACCCAGCTGAACTTCTGGAGCGTACGGATGGTGGTCGCCCCCTCGCGCTTCTTGCAGTACGCCGCGAAGTCGTGCTCCCCCACCATCGGCGCGGCCGCCTCGTTCATCGCGTCCACGTCCAACGGCCGCTCGTGCCACAGCACATGGCCCCGGAGCAGCGGATCGACCCCGCCGGGCCGGTCGCCGACCCGGTAGGCGTAACGCCGCCAGAGCGCGGAGAAGCGGGCGTTGAACCCTGCCGAGGCCGGGGCCGCCCGCCAGATCCGTACGTCCCGGGGCAGCCGCCCCGCCAGCCGCCGCAGCAGCTTCTCCTCGTGCTCGGCCCACACCTCCTCCGGCAGGTCCACGTGGGCCACCTGGCCGCGCGCGTGCACCCCGGCGTCCGTGCGGCCCGCCACCGTCAGGTCGTACGTCACGGCGGAGCGGGTCACGGTCCGCAGCGCATCCTCGATCTCCCCCTGCACCGTGCGCCGGCCGGTCTGCTTCGCCCAGCCGGAGAAGTCCTTGCCGTCGTAGGACAGGTCCAGCCGCACCCGTACGAAACCGGGCTCCGCCTCGTCACTCACCGCGTCATCCTCTCAACTCCCCTGGTCAGCAGAACGGGCCCGCACCGCCCCGAAGGGTGATGCGGGCCCGTCCCGTGGTCGCCAGGGCTCAGGCGTCCTTCGACTCCGCGTCGTCGGCCGGCTTGGCGTCCTCAACGGACTCGGCCGCGGGGGCCTCGTCCTTCTTGAGGGCGTCTTCCTTGACCGCGCGCTTCGTGGCGGCCTCGGCCTCACCGGTGGCCTGCTGGGCCACGGTCAGCGCCTCGACCAGCTCGATGACCGCCATCGGAGCGTTGTCGCCACGACGGTTGCCGATCTTGGTGATACGGGTGTAACCACCGGGGCGGTTCTCGTACCGGGGAGCGATCTCGGTGAAGAGCGTGTGGACGACGCTCTTGTCCGTGATCGTCTGGAGCACCAGGCGACGGTTGTGGATGTCGCCCTTCTTCGCCTTGGTGACGAGGCGCTCGGCAACCGGACGCAGGCGGCGGGCCTTGGCCTCGGTCGTCGTGATGCGGCCGTGCTCGAACAGCGACTTCGCCAGGTTGGCGAGGAGCAGACGCTCGTGCGCGGCGCTGCCGCCCAGACGGGCACCCTTTGCGGGACGCGGCATGGTGATTCTCCTTGTGTGCTGCACCGGCCGTATCAGGTACCGGTGTCAGTTCCCGTGAGGCGGACGCCTCCCGGAAGTCGTACGCGCCGGCGGGCTCGGTGTTTCGAGCCCGCCCGGCGATTGAGGACGAAGCCTCAGCCCCGGCCCGGAGGCACCCTCAAAAACCGGGCGCCCCCAGCCGGGAGGCGATCAGTACTGCTCGGTCTCCACGAAACCGGCGTCCGCGTCGTCGTCGGCGCCGAAGGCGTCGGCGGCGGCGGTCGGGTCGAAGCCGGGAGGCGAGTCCTTCAGCGCGAGGCCCATACCGGCCAGCTTCGCCTTGACCTCGTCGATCGACTTCGCACCGAAGTTGCGGATGTCGAGCAGGTCCGCCTCGGAACGGGCCACGAGCTCACCCACGGAGTGGATGCCCTCGCGCTTGAGGCAGTTGTACGAACGGACCGTGAGCTCCAGCTCCTCGATCGGCAGAGCCAGATCGGCGGCGAGCGCGGCGTCCGTCGGGGACGGGCCCATGTCGATGCCCTCGGCGTCGATGTTGAGCTCGCGCGCCAGACCGAACAGCTCGACCAGGGTCTTACCGGCCGACGCCATGGCGTCACGGGGACGCATGGCCTGCTTGGTCTCGACGTCGACGATCAGCTTGTCGAAGTCGGTACGCTGCTCGACACGGGTCGCCTCGACCTTGTACGTGACCTTGAGCACCGGCGAGTAGATGGAGTCGACCGGAATCCGGCCGATCTCCTGGCCGACCTGCTTGTTCTGGACGGCGGAGACGTAGCCGCGACCGCGCTCGACGGTCAGCTCCATCTCCAGCTTGCCCTTGCCGTTGAGCGTGGCGAGAACGAGGTCGGGGTTGTGCACCTCGACACCGGCCGGGGGCGCGATGTCGGCGGCGGTGACCAGACCCGGGCCCTGCTTGCGCAGGTACATCACGACCGGCTCGTCGTGCTCCGAGGAGACGACCAGCTGCTTGATGTTGAGGATGAGGTCGGTGACGTCCTCCTTGACGCCCGGCACGGTGGTGAACTCGTGCAGGACACCGTCGATCCGGATGCTGGTGACAGCGGCACCGGGGATCGAGGAGAGGAGCGTACGGCGGAGGGAGTTGCCGAGGGTGTAACCGAAGCCCGGCTCCAGCGGCTCGATCACGAACCGGGAGCGGAACTCGTCGACGACCTCTTCGGTCAGCGACGGACGCTGAGCGATAAGCATGTGGTGATCCTTCAGTCGTGGGCACCCACTATTTGATGCCCGACAGATGTAACAAGGGTACGGGCGGTGCGCCCCCTATGAGGCGCACCGCCCGGACCCGGCGCTACTGACGCACGGCCGTCACCGGCCGTCGCGGATCAGACGCGGCGACGCTTCGGCGGACGGCAGCCGTTGTGCGGCGTCGGGGTGACGTCCTGGATCGAACCGACCTCCAGGCCGGTGGCCTGGAGCGAGCGGATCGCGGTCTCACGGCCGGAGCCGGGACCCTTGACGAAGACGTCGACCTTGCGCATGCCGTGCTCCTGCGCGCGGCGGGCGGCCGACTCGGCGGCCATCTGCGCGGCGAAGGGGGTGGACTTGCGCGAGCCCTTGAAGCCGACGTGGCCGGCGGAGGCCCAGGAGATCACGTTGCCCGAGGGGTCCGTGATCGAGACGATGGTGTTGTTGAACGTGCTCTTGATGTGCGCGTGGCCGTGAGCGACGTTCTTCTTTTCCTTGCGACGCACCTTCTTGGCTGCGCCCTGACGACCCTTGGGGGGCATGTCTTGACTCCAGATGGAGAGGGGAGGTGATCGGTCCTACAGCGAAGACCGCTGGTTGCTGCGGTGGTCCGGCGAACCGGATTACGCAGTGCGTCCGCTGAGGACTACTTCTTGCCCGGCTTCTTCTTACCGGCGATGGCGCGACGCGGGCCCTTGCGGGTACGCGCGTTCGTGCTGGTGCGCTGACCGTGGACGGGCAGACCACGACGGTGGCGAATGCCCTGGTAGCAGCCGATCTCGACCTTGCGGCGGATGTTCGCCTGGACCTCGCGGCGGAGGTCACCCTCGGTGCGGAGGTTGGCGTCCACGTGCTCGCGGATCTTGACGAGGTCTTCCTCGGCCAGGTCGCGAACGCGGGTGTTCGGGTTCACGCCGGTGCTGGCGAGGATCTCCTTGGACCGGGTGCGCCCGATGCCGAAGACGTAGGTGAGGGCAACCTCCACGCGCTTTTCGCGCGGGATGTCAACACCTGAAACGCGTGCCATTCAATGGCTCCAGTTGTTAGATCGGGGGTCTTCCGCAGTGCCACTCCCGACCGCCGACCGCCCTCTTGAGGAACGGTGGTACGTCCGGGTCCCCGGCCCCCGCCGGAGGTGTCGTCAGCCGTGGCTTGGACGGGCTCTGCGTATGTACGTATTACGTGCGTCGCGCGAAGAACTGCGAGATGCAGGCGGTCGTGCGTCAGCCCTGGCGCTGCTTGTGGCGCAGGTTGTCGCAGATGACCATGACCCGACCGTGACGGCGGATCACCTTGCACTTGTCGCAGATCTTCTTGACGCTCGGCTTGACCTTCATGGGATGTCAGGTTCTCCGGGTCAGTGCCATCACCCGCCGAAACGGGGTGCCGGCAAGATCTACTTGTAGCGGTAGACGATCCGGCCACGCGTCAGGTCGTACGGAGAGAGCTCCACCACGACCCGGTCATCCGGGAGAATACGGATGTAGTGCATCCGCATCTTGCCGCTGATGTGCGCCAGGACCTTGTGACCGTTCTGGAGCTCCACCTTGAACATTGCGTTCGGGAGGGACTCGATCACGGTGCCCTCAATCTCGATGGCACCTTGCTTCTTGGCCACGCTTCGCCTTTCGAATCGGCTACCTTGATCGACTCTCGCGATCCCTTGCCCTAACTGCGGACACACGGATGCACCAGAGCCGACGAGTCAGTCTACGTCAGCGGACTCCAAAAGACGAATCCGTCAAGTTTGCCCAGCTGGAATGATCCTTAGACCTGCTGGATGGGTCGCATCGGCGCAGTGGGGCGCGGTCAGCCCAGGGGGTCCGGAGCCGCCTCGATTCCGTACTCCGCGAGCTTCGCCCTGCCGCAGTCCGGGGCGGTCAGGACCAGCGGCCCCTGCTCGGTCAGCGCGATGGAGTGCTCCCAGTGCGAGGACCAGGTCCCGTCCGTCGTGATGACCGTCCAGTCGTCGCCCAGGGTCTCCGTCTGCGCCGTACCGAGCGAGACCATGGGCTCGATCGCCAGGCAGACGCCCGGGACCAGCTTGATGCCCTTGCCGCGCTTGCGGGAGACGTAGTTCAGCAGGTGCGGGTCCATGTGCATCTCGGTGCCGATGCCGTGGCCGCCGAAGTCCTCGATGATCCCGTACTTCCCGGTCGCCGGGCGGGGCTGGCGGCGGATGTAGGTCTCGATCGCCCTGGAGATGTCGACGAGGCGGTTGTTCGCCTTCATCGCGGCGATCCCGGCCCACATCGACTCCTCGGTCACCCGGGAGAGCTCGACCAGCTCCGGAGCGTGACCGGTGCCCACGAAGGCGGTGTACGCGGCATCGCCGTGCCAGCCGTCCACGATGGCCCCGGCGTCGATCGAGATGATGTCGCCGTCCTTGAGGACCGTCTTCTCGTCCGGGATGCCGTGGACGACGACCTCGTTGACCGAGGTGCAGATGGTCGCGGGGAACCCGCCGTACCCGAGGAAGTTCGACTTCGCTCCGTGGTCGGCGATCACCTTGCGGGCCACCTGGTCCAGGTCCTTGGTGGTGGCCCCGGGCACGGCCGCCTCACGGGTGGCGGCGTGAATGGCAGCGACCACCAGGCCCGCCTCACGCATCTTCGCGATCTGCTCGGGGGTCTTGATCTGCACCATTGCTCGGCGCCTCTCTGCATCGACGGTGACGGGTACGGCTGGGGCTGCGGCGTATTCAACGATACGGGCGCAAGCAGTCGGCCGCGGCGCCCTGAGGCGCCGCGGCCGGCTTGCACAGCGGGTGGTACGGGGGGCGCTCAGCCCTCGGAGGGCTTGTTCAGCGCCTCCATCGCGCGGGCGGTCACCTCGGTGACCTTGCCGAGCGCGGAGATGGTCACCACCAGGCCCTGGGCCCGGTAGTAGTCGATGATCGGCTCGGTCTGCGAGTGGTAGACCTCCAGCCGGGTCCGGACCGTCTCCTCGCTGTCGTCGTCCCGCTGGTACAGCTCGCCGCCGCAGGTGTCACAGACACCCTCGGTCTTCGGCTTGTTGTACGTCGCGTGGAAGACGTGCGCGCTGTCGTTGCGGCAGATGCGGCGGCCCGCGATCCGCTTCACGACCTCATCCTCGGGGACCTCCAGGTCGAGGACCGCGTCGAGCTTCACGCCCTCGTCCTTGAGCATCACGTCAAGGGCTTCGGCCTGGCCCACGTTCCGCGGGAAGCCGTCCAGCAGGAAGCCGTTCACGGCGTCGGGCTGGGACATGCGGTCCTTGGCCATCCCGATGGTGACCTCGTCCGGCACCAGCTGGCCCGCGTCCATGTAGGCACGGGCCTGCTTGCCAAGGTCGGTGCCCTGGCTGATGTTGGCGCGGAAGAGGTCGCCCGTGGAGATGTGCGGAATCGACAGGTTCTCGGCAAGGTACGCAGCCTGCGTTCCCTTGCCGGCACCCGGAGGCCCGACGAGGACGATTCGCATCAGCGGAGGAACCCTTCGTAATTGCGCTGCTGGAGCTGACTCTCGATCTGCTTCACGGTTTCCAGACCCACACCCACGATGATGAGGATGCTCGTCCCGCCGAACGGGAAGTTCTGGTTCGCACCGCCGAAGCCTGCCAACGCCATCGTCGGCACCAGAGCGATCAGGCCCAGGTACAGCGAGCCCGGCCAAGTGATCCTGTTGAGCACATAGCTCAGATACTCGGCAGTAGGTCGACCTGCCCGGATACCCGGGATGAAGCCACCATACTTCTTCATGTTGTCGGCGACCTCGTCGGGGTTGAACGAGATGGCCACGTAGAAGAAGGCGAAGAACACGATGAGTACGAAGTACGTCGCGATGTAATACGGGTGGTCACCCGTCACGAAGTTGTCCTGGATCCAGGTCGCCCAGCCCGCCTGGGAGTTGGAGAACTGGACGATCAGCGCCGGGATGTAGAGCAGCGACGAGGCGAAGATGACGGGAATCACACCCGCCTGGTTCACCTTCAGCGGGATGTACGTGGACGTACCGCCGTAGGACCGGCGTCCGATCATGCGCTTCGCGTACTGCACCGGGATGCGGCGCTGGGCCTGCTCGACGAAGACGACGAGGCCGACCATCACGAAGCCGATGAGGATGACGGTGCCGAACTCGATCCAGCCGTCGGCCAGCTTGCCGCTCTCCTTGATGGCCCACAGGGCGCCGGGGAACGTGGCGGCGATCGAGATGAACATCAGGATCGACATGCCGTTGCCGATGCCGCGGTCGGTGATGAGCTCGCCGAGCCACATCACGGCGGCCGTGCCGGCGGTCATCGTCAGGACCATGATGATCGTGGTGAAGACCGACTTGTCCGCGACGATCTGGTTGGCCACGGAGCAGTTCTGGAACAGCGCCCCGCTCCGGGCGGTGGCGACGAGGCCGGTGCCCTGGAGGACGGCCAGAGCCACCGTCAGGTAACGCGTGTACTGCGTGATCTTCGCCGTGCCGGACTGCCCCTCCTTCTTGAGGGCTTCCAGGCGCGGGATCACGACGGTCAGCAGCTGGAGAATGATGCTGGCCGTGATGTACGGCATGATGCCGAGCGCGAAGATGGTGATCTGCAACAGGGCGCCACCGCTGAACATCTGCATCAGACCGAGGAGGCCACCCGAGTCGGCCTGGTCGATGCATTGCTGCACCTTCGCGTAGTCGACCCCGGGAGACGGGATGTGTGCCCCGAGCCGGTAGATCACGATGATGCCGAGCGTGAAGAGCAGCTTCTTGCGCAGGTCGGGCGTCTTGAACGCTCGGGCGAACGCGGTGAACACGGTGCCTCCTGCGACCCCCGCGCTATGCGTCAGAGGCGACGGGTCTGGATGGGACTGGACGGGATCGGATACAAGGCAGCCCTACATCGTAAGGAGGCCACAAAAGATTAACGGCGCCACCCTACCCGGCCCAGCGCTGAGCAGGAAACACGCGCTGCCCTCCGGTGCAGCGCCCATCACCCGCGCCACGCCGGGAAAGAGCGGCGAAGCCACACCAATGGGGACGTCAGCGTCATCGGGCTCCCCCATCACCGGTACAGGCAACACCCGTTCAACCTTTCCCGAGGCTTTACGGTTCCCGTACAGCGGCACGAAAGGCCCGGGCACGCGGAAAAGCCTGGCCGGCCGCCTCCGAAGAGGCGGCCGACCAGGCTCAGTTCTGTCCCGCGGCTCAGACGAGCTCGGTGACCGTACCGCCGGCGGCGGTGATCTTCTCCTTGGCGGAGCCGGAGACGGCGTCAACCGAAACCTGGAGCGCCACGGAGATCTCGCCCTGTCCGAGGACCTTGACGAGGTGGTTGTTGCGCACGGCACCCTTGGCGACCAGGTCGGCCACCGTGACCTCTCCACCCTCGGGGTAGAGCGTCGCGAGCTTGTCCAGGTTCACGACCTGGTACTCCGTGCGGAACGGGTTCTTGAAGCCCTTGAGCTTCGGGAGACGCATGTGGAGGGGCATCTGGCCACCCTCGAAGCGCTCCGGAACCTGGTAACGGGCCTTCGTACCCTTGGTACCACGGCCTGCGGTCTTACCCTTGGACGCCTCACCACGACCCACACGGGTCTTGGCGGTCTTGGCGCCCGGGGCAGGCCGGAGGTTGTGGGCCTTCAGCGGGCTGTTCTCCGCCATGTCAGTCAACCTCCTCAACCGTCACGAGGTGGCGGACGGTGTGCACCATTCCGCGGAACTCGGGGCGGTCCTCCTTGACAACCGAGTCGTTCAGGCGCTTGAGCCCGAGCGAACGCAGGGTGTCGCGGTGGTTCTGCTTGCTGCCGATGTACGACTTCGTCTGCGTGATCTTGAGGCGAGCCATTACGCACCCGCTCCCGCACGTGCACGCAGCAGAGCCGCGGGGGCGACGTCCTCAAGGGGCAGACCGCGGCGAGCCGCGATCTCCTCGGGACGCTGCAGGCCCTTGAGGGCCGCCACGGTCGCGTGCACGATGTTGATCGCGTTGTCGGAGCCGAGCGACTTCGACAGGATGTCGTGAACGCCGGCGCACTCCAGAACGGCGCGCACCGGGCCACCGGCGATAACACCGGTACCGGGGGAAGCAGGCTTCAGCAGGACGACGCCCGCAGCCTTCTCGCCCTGGATCGGGTGAGGGATGGTGCCCTGGATGCGGGGGACCTTGAAGAAGTTCTTCTTGGCCTCTTCGACACCCTTGGCGATGGCCGCGGGAACTTCCTTGGCCTTGCCGTATCCGACACCGACGGTGCCGTCACCATCGCCCACCACGACCAGCGCGGTGAAGCTGAAGCGACGACCACCCTTCACAACCTTGGCGACGCGGTTGATCGCGACGACGCGCTCGACGTACGCGGTCTTCTCGGCGGCGCTGGCGCCACCGTCACGGCCCTTCCGGTCCCGCCGCTCGCCGCCACCGGCACCGCTTCCGCGGCGCTGGGGTCCAGCCATTGGATTTACCTCTCTCTGTTACGTCCGCTGTGCGTAGGAACCGGGGCTTAGAACTTCAGCCCGGCTTCACGGGCGGCGTCAGCCAGAGCGGCAATCCGCCCGGCGTACTGGTTACCACCGCGGTCAAACACGACGGCCTCGACGCCTGCGGCCTTGGCACGCTCGGCGACCAGGGCGCCGACCTGCTGGGCCTGGGCGCTCTTGTCGCCCTCGCCACCACGGATCGAGGTGTCCAGGGTCGACGCCGACGCGAGCGTGTGGCCCGCGATGTCGTCGATGACCTGGGCCACGATGTGGCGGTTGGAACGCGTCACGACCAAGCGGGGACGCTCCGGCGAACCGGAGATGTGCTTGCGGACGCGGATGTGCCGCCGCTTGAGAGCGGCACGCTTGTAAGCGTCGCCCTTGGCGATCTTCACACCGTATGCCATGGCTACTTACCAGCCTTTCCGACCTTGCGGCGGATGACCTCGCCCGCGTACTTGACGCCCTTGGCCTTGTACGGGTCGGGCTTCCGCAGCTTGCGGATGTTGGCGGCTACCTCGCCGACCTTCTGCTTGTCGATGCCCTCGACGCTGAGCTTCGTGGGCGACTCGACCTTGAAGGTGATGCCTTCCGGAGCCTCGATGAGGATCGGGTGGCTGTAGCCCAGGGCGAACTCCAGGTTGGAGCCCTTCGCCTGGACGCGGTAACCGACACCGCTGATCTCGAGCGCCTTGGTGTAACCCGTGGTCACGCCGGTGATCATGTTCGCCACCAGCGTGCGGGACAGGCCGTGGAGGGCCTTGTTCTGACGCTCGTCGTTCGGGCGGGTGACGTTGAGAACGCCGTCCTCGCCCTTGGAGACCTCGATCGGCGCGGCGACGGTGTGCGTGAGGGAACCCTTGGGGCCCTTCACGGCGACCGTACGGCCATCGATGGTGACGTCCACACCGGCGGGAACCTGGATGGGGAGCTTGCCGATTCGCGACATGAGCTTTCCTTCCTTTCCCGACTACCAGACGTAGGCGAGGACTTCCCCACCTACGCCCTTCTTGCCTGCCTGCTGGCCGGTCAGGAGACCGTGGGACGTGGAGATGATCGCCACGCCCAGGCCGCCGAGGACCTTCGGCAGGTTGGTGGACTTCGCGTAAACACGCAGACCCGGCTTCGAGATCCGCTTGATGCCGGCGATCGAGCGCTCGCGGTTCGGGCCGAACTTCAGCTCAAGGACGAGGTTCTTGCCGACCTCGGCGTCCTCGACCTTCCAGCCGGTGATGAAGCCCTCCTGCTGGAGGATCTCCGCGATGTGCGACTTGATCTTGCTGTGCGGCATCACGACGGAGTCGTGGTACGCCGAGTTCGCGTTACGCAGACGCGTGAGCATGTCTGCGATGGGATCAGTCATGGTCATGAATTGGCCTTCGGCCTCTCTCGCCGGGGTTTCCTGTATGCACCATCCCTCTCCCCACTCAGTGGCGGGACGGGTGCGGTGCGGGGACCTACGGCGTAGTAAGTCGGTCTTGGGCGGCAGGCGCCCAACCCTTCAAGCCTACGGCATGAAAGGCGGGGCTCCTGCCGACCAGATGCTTACCGAGAGTCTCCGGGTACTTCCAACGCCCAGGGGGCGGAGGAGAGTTACCAGGAGCTCTTGGTCACGCCCGGCAGCTCGCCACGGTGAGCCATCTCACGAAGGCACACGCGGCAGAGGCCGAACTTGCGGTAGACGGAGTGGGGCCGGCCGCAGCGCTGGCAGCGGGTGTACCCGCGAACGCCGAACTTCGGCTTACGGGCGGCCTTAGCGATCAGAGCCTTCTTCGCCACGGTCAGTTCTCCTTGAACGGGAAGCCGAGGTGACGAAGGAGGGCACGACCCTCGTCGTCGTTGGTCGCCGTGGTGACCACGGTGATGTCCATGCCCCGGACCCGGTCGATCTTGTCCTGGTCGATCTCGTGGAACATGACCTGCTCCGTGAGACCGAAGGTGTAGTTGCCACGGCCGTCGAACTGCTTCGGCGACAGACCACGGAAGTCACGGATACGCGGCAGCGCGAGCGACAGCGTACGGTCCAGGAACTCCCACATCCGGTCACCGCGGAGGGTGACGTGGCAGCCGATCGGCTGGCCCTCGCGCAGCTTGAACTGCGCGATGGACTTGCGGGCCTTGGTGACGGCCGGCTTCTGACCGGTGATCGTGGTGAGGTCGCGAACGGCCCCGTCGATCAGCTTGGAGTCGCGGGCGGCGTCGCCCACACCCATGTTGACCACGATCTTGACCAGACCGGGAACCTGCATGACGTTCTCGTACGAGAACTCCTCACGCAGCTTGCCGGCGATTTCCTCGCGGTAGCGCGTCTTGAGACGCGGCGCAGTGGTGGCAGTCATCAGATGTCCTCACCGGTCCGCTTGGCAACGCGGATCTTGTTGCCCTCGTCGTCAAAGCGGTAGCCGACGCGGGTGACAACCTTGTTGCCGTCCTTCTCCACGACCAGCTGCACGTTGCTGACGTGAATGGGGGCCTCGGTGGTGACGATGCCACCCGTCTGCGAGCCGCGAGCCGTCTGACCGGCCTTGGTGTGCTTCTTGACCCGGTTGACACCCTCGACGAGGACGCGGTCCTGAGCGGGGTAGGCCACGATGACCTTGCCCTGCTTGCCCTTGTCCTTACCGGTGATGACCTGAACCAGGTCGCCCTTCTTGATCTTCATGCTTACAGCACCTCCGGCGCGAGCGAGATGATCTTCATGAACTTCTTCTCGCGCAGCTCTCGGCCCACGGGGCCGAAGATGCGGGTGCCGCGGGGGTCGCCGTCGTTCTTCAGAATGACGGCGGCGTTCTCGTCGAAGCGGATGTACGAGCCATCCTGACGACGACGCTCCTTGACGGTGCGAACGATGACGGCCTTGACGACGTCACCCTTCTTCACGTTGCCACCGGGGATCGCGTCCTTGACGGTGGCGACGATGACGTCACCGATACCCGCGTAGCGGCGACCCGAGCCACCGAGAACACGAATGGTGAGAATTTCCTTCGCACCCGTGTTGTCGGCGACGCGCAGTCGCGACTCCTGCTGGATCACGTCTATCTCCTGATCGTCTGCCGGTTCCCGGCGGGTGCCTCTCCGTTACCGGGGAGGCACCTCACCGAGCCTGGCGGAACTGACCTGAGGGAAACCCCTCAGGAATTACTTGGCCTTCTCGAGGATCTCGACGATGCGCCAGCGCTTCGAGGCGGACAGCGGACGCGTCTCCATGATGAGGACACGGTCGCCGACGCCGGCGGAGTTCTGCTCGTCGTGGGCCTTGAGCTTGTTCGTACGGCGGATGACCTTGCCGTACAGCGCGTGCTTCACGCGGTCCTCGACGGCGACGACGACGGTCTTGTCCATCTTGTCGCTGACGACCAGACCCTCACGGGTCTTGCGGAAACCGCGGTCGATCTTGCTGGTCTCAGTCACAGTCTTCTCGCTCATCAGGCGCTCTCCACCGTCTCGATGCCCAGCTCGCGCTCGCGCATCAGGGTGTAGATCCGGGCGATGTCCTTACGGACGGACTTGAGCCGGCCGTGGTTCTCGAGCTGGCCCGTCGCCGCCTGGAAGCGGAGGTTGAACAGCTCTTCCTTGGCTTCGCGGAGCTTGTTGAGGAGCTCCTCGTCGCCCAGCTCGCGCAGCTCGGACGCCTTGGTACCGGCCGACATCACGACTCACCTGCCTCGCGCCGAACGATCCGGCACTTCATCGGAAGCTTGTGAGCAGCGCGGGTAAGCGCCTCACGAGCAATCTTCTCGTTCGGGTAGGACAGCTCGAACATCACCCGACCCGGCTTGACGTTCGCGATCCACCACTCGGGAGAACCCTTACCGGAACCCATGCGGGTCTCGGCAGGCTTCTTCGTCAGGGGACGGTCCGGGTAGATGTTGATCCAGACCTTGCCGCCACGCTTGATGTGACGGGTCATCGCGATACGAGCGGACTCGATCTGACGGTTCGTCACGTACGCCGGGGTCAGCGCCTGGATGCCGTACTCGCCGAACGCAACCTGCGTGCCACCCTTGGACATACCGCTGCGCTTCGGGTGGTGCTGCTTGCGGTGCTTGACCCTACGGGGGATCAGCATTTCGGTCAGGCCTCCGTTCCGGTGCTCTCAGCAGCCGGAGCAGCGGCGGTAGCGTCGGCCTTGGGGGCCTCGGCTGCCGGAGCCGACTGCTGCGGCTTACGGCCGCGACCGCCACGCTCGCCACCACGGCCACCGCGGCCGGCCGGGCGGTCAGCGCCGCCACGAGCCGGACGGTTACCGGCGCGGGCCGCGGCGTTCTCGGCGCGAACCTCGGCGATGTTCTTGACGTCGCCCTTGTAGATCCAGACCTTCACGCCGATGCGGCCGAAGGTCGTCTTGGCCTCGAAGAAGCCGTAGTCGACGTTCGCGCGGAGCGTGTGCAGGGGCACACGGCCCTCGCGGTAGAACTCCGAGCGGGACATCTCGGCGCCGCCGAGGCGACCGCCGCACTGGATCTTGATGCCCTTGGCGCCGGCCTTCATCGAGCTCTGCATGCTCTTACGCATGGCACGACGGAAGGAGACGCGGGAGGAGAGCTGCTCGGCGACGGCCTGGGCCACCAGCTGAGCGTCCACCTCGGGGTTCTTGACCTCAAGGATGTTCAGCTGGACCTGCTTGCCGGTCAGCTTCTCCAGCTCGCCGCGGATGCGATCGGCCTCGGCGCCGCGGCGACCGATGACGATGCCCGGACGGGCGGTGTGGATGTCAACGCGGACGCGGTCGCGGGTGCGCTCGATCTCGACCTTCGAGATGCCGGCCCGCTCCATGCCCTTCGTCATCATGCGACGAATGGCGACGTCTTCCTTGACGTAGTCCTTGTACAGCTTGTCGGCGTACCAGCGGGACTTGAAGTCCGTGGTGATGCCGAGCCGGAACCCGTGCGGGTTTACCTTCTGGCCCATTACCGGGTTCCTTCCTTGCTGCTGACGACCACGGTGATGTGGCTGGTCCGCTTACGGATCCGGTAGGCCCGGCCCTGAGCACGCGGACGGAACCGCTTCAGGGTCGGACCCTCGTCCACGTACGCCTCGCTGATGACCAGCGAAGAGGCGTCGGTGTGGTCGTAGTTGTGTGCAGCGTTGGCAATGGCGCTGTCCAGCACCTTGCCAACCGGCACGCTCGCGGCCTGCGGGGCGAAACGCAGGACCGCCTGAGCCTCCGTGGCATCCATGCCACGGATGAGGTCCACCACGCGGCGGGCCTTCATGGGCGTGACGCGGATGTACCGCGCCTGGGCCCTGGCTTCCATGGTTGTCCCTTCGGTGTAAGTCATAGTCGTTTCCACCCCGCGCTAGCGGCGCTTCGACTTCCGGTCGTCCTTGACGTGGCCGCGGAAGGTGCGAGTCGGCGAGAACTCGCCGAGCTTGTGGCCGACCATCGACTCGGTGACGAACACCGGGACGTGGATCTTGCCGTTGTGCACCGCGATGGTGTGACCCAGCATGGCCGGGACGATCATCGAGCGACGGGACCAGGTCTTGATGACGTTCTTGGTCCCCGCGTCGTTCTGTACGTCCACCTTCTTGAGGAGGTGGCCGTCGACGAAGGGCCCCTTCTTGAGACTGCGCGGCATCTAAACCCGCTCCTAGCGCTTCTTGTTCGTCTTGCGGCGGCGGACGATGTACTTGTTGCTCGCCTTCTTGGGAGAACGAGTACGACCCTCCTTCTGACCCCACGGCGAGACCGGGTGGCGACCACCGGAGGTCTTGCCTTCACCACCACCGTGCGGGTGGTCAACCGGGTTCATCGCGACACCGCGGACGGTCGGGCGAACGCCCTTCCAGCGCATGCGGCCGGCCTTGCCCCAGTTGATGTTCGACTGCTCGGCGTTGCCGACCTCGCCGATCGTCGCGCGGCAGCGCGCGTCGACCAGGCGGATCTCACCCGACGGCATACGAAGGTGGGCCATGGTGCCCTCCTTCGCCAGCAGCTGCACGGAGGCACCCGCGGAACGGGCGAACTTCGCGCCGCCGCCGGGCCGCAGCTCGATGGCGTGGATGGTCGTACCGACCGGGATGTTGCGCAGCGCCAGGTTGTTGCCGGGCTTGATGTCGGCGGTCGGACCGTTCTCGACACGGTCACCCTGCGACAGGCCACGGGGAGCGACGATGTAACGCTTCTCGCCGTCCGCGTAGTGCAGCAGCGCGATGCGCGCGGTGCGGTTCGGGTCGTACTCGATGTGCGCGACCTTGGCCGGCACGCCGTCCTTGTCGTGACGACGGAAGTCGATCACTCGGTAGGCGCGCTTGTGGCCACCGCCCTGGTGGCGAACGGTCACACGACCGGCGTTGTTACGGCCGCCCTTGCTGTGCAGGGGGCGGACCAGCGACTTCTCCGGCGTGGACCGCGTGATCTCGACAAAGTCGGCGACGCTGGAGCCACGACGGCCCGGGGTCGTCGGCTTGTACTTGCGGATACCCATTTCTCAGTCCTCGTCCGATTCCGGACGACTCGACCTCACTAGGAGGTCGGGCCGCCGAAGATGTCGATACGGTCGCCCTCGGCGAGGGTCACGATGGCGCGCTTCGTGTCGGCGCGCTTGCCGAAGCCGGTCTTGGTGCGCTTGCGCTTACCCTGCCGGTTGATCGTGTTGACCCCGGTGACCTTGACCGAGAAGACCGCTTCCACGGCCTGCTTGATCTGGGTCTTGTTGGAGCCGGGCGCGACGATGAACGTGTACTTGTTCTCGTCGAGCAGCGCGTAGCTCTTCTCGGAGACCACGGGCTTGACGAGAACGTCACGCGGGTCCGAGTACGTCTTGCTGGTAACGGTCGCCTCGCTCATCAGGCGTCGCTCCCTTCGGTCTCAGCGGTCTGGGGGCCAGACACGAAGGACTCGAAGGCGGCCTGGGTGAAGACCACGTCGTCAGAGACGATCACGTCGTACGTGTTGAGCTGGCCCGGCTCCAGGATGTGCACCTGGGGCAGGTTGCGCGCGGACAGCCACGCGGCCTCGTCGGCGCGGTCGACGACCAGGAGCAGGTTCTGGCGCTCCGAGATCTTGCCGAACAGCGTCTTGGCGGCCTTCGTGGAGGCGGCACCCTCGACCACGCCGGTGACGACGTGGATACGGGAGTGACGGGCCCGGTCGGAGAGGGCACCGCGCAGGGCGGCGGCCTTCATCTTCTTCGGGGTCCGCTGCGAGTAGTCACGCGGCTGCGGGCCGTGGACGACGCCACCACCGGCGAACTGCGGGGCGCGGGTCGAACCCTGACGGGCGCGGCCGGTGCCCTTCTGGCGGTAAGGCTTCTTACCACCACCGCGGACTTCACCGCGGCGCTTGGTCTTGTGCGTGCCCTGACGGGCAGCCGCCAGCTGAGCGACAACGACCTGGTGGATCAGCGGAACGCTGGTCTTCGCGTCGAAGATCTCCGCGGGGAGGTCGACGGTACCGGCCTTGTCGCCTGCCGGCGAAAGGATGTCAATGGTGCTCATTACCTCAAGCCCCCTTGGCCGCGGTACGGACCAGGACGAGGCCGCCGTTCGGACCGGGGACCGCGCCCTTGATGAGGAGCAGACCCTTCTCCGCGTCAACCGCGTGGATGGTCAGGTTCTGGGTGGTGACGCGCTCGTTACCCATGCGGCCCGCCATGCGCATGCCCTTGAAGACACGCCCAGGGGTGGCGCAGCCACCGATGGAACCGGGGGAACGGTGCTTGCGCTGGGTGCCGTGCCCGGCGCCGAGGCCCTTGAAGTTGTGACGCTTCATGACACCGGCGAAGCCCTTGCCCTTGCTCTTGCCCGTGACGTCAACCTTGACGCCGGACTCGAACACCTCGGCAGTGACCTCCTGGCCCAGCGTGTACTCGCTGGCGTCAGGGGTGCGGAGCTCCACCAGGTGGCGGCGCGGGGTGACGTCGGCCTTGGCGAAGTGACCCTTGAGGGGCTTGTTCACCTTGCGCGGGTCGATCTCGCCGAAGGCGATCTGGACCGCTTCGTAGCCGTCGCTGTCGTTCGTACGGACCTGCGTCACGACGCACGGCCCGGCCTTGACGACGGTCACCGGGACGACCCGGTTGTTCTCGTCCCAGACCTGGGTCATGCCGAGCTTCTCGCCCAGGACGCCCTTGATGTTCTTGCTCATCTCGGCCCGTCCCCTCAGAGCTTGATCTCGATGTCGACGCCCGCCGGGAGGTCGAGGCGCATCAGCGAGTCAACCGTCTTCGGCGTGGGGTCGAGGATGTCGATGAGGCGCTTGTGCGTGCGCATCTCGAAGTGCTCGCGAGAGTCCTTGTACTTGTGCGGCGACTTGATGACGCAGTACACGTTCTTCTCAGTGGGCAGCGGCACCGGGCCCGCGACCGACGCACCAGTGCGGGTCACCGTCTCGACGATCTTCTTCGCCGAGGAGTCGATGACCTCGTGGTCGTAGGCCTTGAGCCGGATGCGGATCTTCTGTCCCGCCATGGCTACTAGTAGTCCTGTCTCTCGTAACGCTCTGGAACCCAGGGGCTCTCTGGACTCCTCCTCCGACCCACGCGGTCGGGCGTGTCGCATCCCCTCTACGAAAATCTCCCTAAGGAGATCCCAACCAAGGGGGTGCGGACCCTGAGACCGCGGAACCGGGGGCGGAACACCCACCGGGTGCCTGGCCGGCGCCCTGCTTTGCTTCCCGGAAGATTCCCGTACGTCCGGCCCATACAGGGCCGACGAGTACTGTGGGACTCGCTTCCGGTCCTCCCGGCGGGAGGCGCGCAGCATTGACACTCAACCGAGCAACCTGGTCAGTGTGCCATACGGGGCGCGGGCCTGGCCAATCGAGTCGGGAATCCTACCCCGAGCGAGCGCGTACTCAAACGCGGGCGCGCATCCGGCGGGTCCCCCGCCCCGGCCGCTATTCGGAATATCAGCCTCCCCCCTGGTGTCCAGGGCTTTTCGGACGGCGCCGAAAACCCTGGCCGGTGCCTCCCCGGCTTCGCGATGCTCAGGACCGAGACGGCCCGGGAACACGAGCCCGGCCGCACCGGAACCCTTGGGGTACGCATGCGACAGAAGACCTTGGCGAGGACGCTGGTCAGCCTCACCGCAGCCGTCGGGATCGCCGCCGGAAGCCTGGCCGGCGCGGGCACCGCCTTCGCGGCTCCCGTACCGAAGGCCCCGTCGGCGGCGAGCGCCGATGTGGGGGCGCTCGCGGTGGTCAACCTGGGCCTGAGCACGGCACAGGCCCAGAACGTGCAGCGCGCGCTGAAGGCCCGCTGGGGCTACGGGGGCAGCATCGACGGGAAGCTCGGCCCCAACAGCTGGAAGGCGATGCAGCGCTTCCTCAAGAAGAAGCACGGCTACACCAGCGGGATCGACGGGATCGTCGGCACGGGCACGGTGAAGGCCCTCCAGCGCTTCCTCAAGAAGCACTACCAGTACAACGACAGCATCGACGGGGTGGCCGGACCGAACACCCAGGCGGCCTTCAAGCGGATGGCCGGGTTCTGCCCCAGCGGCTGCCTGCTCTGACCTGCCCCGCAGCACCACCTGTCCGCCCGGCCCGCAGCACTCCGCGGGCCGGGCGGACGCGTTCCCCGAATCCCCCGCTCCCCGAAAAGAAGCCCGGCGCCCCCTCGCGCCGCTTTGCCCCGCCCACCGCCCCGCCGCCAGCATGGCAAGGCAAGGCTTGCCGTACTGAACCGGCGAGGTCCAGGCAATCGGGGGGAACACATGCTCCGCATCCACTTCACCGACGCCGACCTGGCCAGGACCCGCGTGGCCGCCGGGCCCGACCCGCTGTGGGAGATCTGCGCGAGCCTGCACCGGTTCCAGAGCCGCCACGGCCGCTGGGCCTACGCCGACTGGTACCGCACGGCCCGTGACCGGCTCCAGGCCCAGCACTTCACCCGCACCCTGCGCACCTTCCTGCTGCCCCTGGTCCCCCGGGCCGCCTACTTCCCCGACTTCCTGACCCCGCGCGAGGCCGCCGAAGGGCTCGACAGCGGGCTGGAAGCCATCCTGGCCGCCCCGCCGAGCCGGGTCCGGGACGAAGTGGACATCCTCCGCCGCACCAGCGGAGCCCCCGCGTGGGCGCCCCGGCTGGCCGAGCCGGGTATGCGCAAGGAGCTGGTCGGGGCGATGCGGACCTACTACGACACCGTCATCGCGCCGCACGGCGAGCACGCCCTGGCCCGGGTCGAGGCGGAGCGGTCCGCCCGCGCCCGCGCCGTGCTCGACCACGGGGCCGAGGGGGCGCTCCGGGGGCTGGGGCCCTGCCTGCGCTGGCAGCGCCCCGTCCTGCACGCCGCCTACCCCGAGGACCGCGACCTGCGTCTGGACGGCCGCGGTCTCCTCCTCGTCCCGTCGTACTTCTCCTGGGGCAACCCGGTGAGCCTCGCCGAGCCGACGCTCGAACCGGTGCTGTTCTACTCGCTCAGCCACGAGCCCCACCACTCCACGCTCCCCGGGGACCTCGGCTCCGGCGCGTCCCTGGCGACGTTGCTCGGGCGCACCCGGGCCGCCGTCCTGCGCGCCGCCGCCAACGGCGCCACCACCGGCGAGCTGGCCCGTTTCGCCGGCGTCTCCGCGTCGTCCGCCAGCCAGCACGCCACCACGCTCCGGGACAACGGCCTGATCGTCAGCCACCGCCACGCCTCCTCCGTCCTGCACACCCTCACCCCGCTCGGCGCCGCCCTGCTGCGCGGCAGCACGGGCGCGCGGCCGACCGCGCCCACCTCCTGACGGCGGCTGCGGGAGGGCGGCGTCCGGCGGCAGGGCGATCCACGTCACTCCCGCGCGCCCGCGCACAACCCCGCCGCGCCGTTCTCCGTCTGACCCCTCGCACAGACGACAGACGCAGGACAGGGCAGTCATCCCGCCCGCTGCGGGGGAAGCGGACGGAGTACGCGCGTGACGGATCGACCTGCCCTGCCCCGAATACCGGTCGCACGGCGCACGCTCCTCCTCACCGCGACCGCGACCGCCGCGCTCGCCGGGTGTTCCCTGCCGGCTCCCCGCCGCCGGAACCCCGCACCCGACCCGGCTCCCGGCCTGGCCATAGCGAGTGCCCGGCGGGCCCTGGTCATGCAGCTCCTCGCCCACCCCGACGACGACCTGTACTTCATGAACCCGGACACCCGTGAGGCGCTCGACGCCGGGACGCCGGTGGTCTGCGTGTACCTCACGGCGGGCGAGGCCGACGGCCGCAACAAGATTCCCGGGGCCCCGCGCCCGGCCCCCGACCGGGCCGCGTACTCCTCCGCCCGGCACCAGGGCCTGCGGCAGGCGTACGCCGAGCTGCTCGGGCTCGACCGGTTCACACCCTGGCGCAAGTCCGTGCTCTCCCTGCACGGCGGACACCGGGCCGAGGTGAACGTCCTGACCGACGGGGCGCGCCGGGTCGAGCTGGTCTTCCTGAACACCGCGATGCACACCGGGCGCGGCCGCCTCGGGCTGCCCAGCCTCTGGCAGGACCGCCGGCTGGAGCTGCGGACCGTCGTCGCCGAGGACTCGCCGCTGGAGCGGGCCGGTTCGTACACGTACGAGGGTCTGATCGACGTCCTCGTCGGACTGCTGGAGCGGTACCGGCCCACCCTCGTGCACACGCTCGACCCCGATCCCGACCTCCAGTTCAGCAGCGAGTACGAGCGCCGCCGGGACAGCGAGCAGCGCGGGTACTCCGACCACGCGGACCACACCGCCGCCGGGTGCTTCGCCTGGGCGGCCCTGATCCGCTGGGTGGCGAGGGCGACAGGGCGCGGGGAGCCGGTGCCCGGGTTCGTCGTGGCCTCGTTCCGGGGGTACTACAACCGGCACTGGCCCAAGAACCTGCCGCCCGCGGTGCTGGAGCGGAAGGCCGCGCACCTGGTGCCGTACGGCGGGGCGCCCGACTGGGAGTGCGGCAATCCGTCGGGCTGCGGGGACTACAACGTCGGCGGCGACCGCCCGCTGACCAACAGGAAGGGCTGGGTCCGCTCCACTCACCACCGCTATCCGGGCCCCCGGGCCGTCGTCGCCACCGAACCGGACGGGCGGCTCGCCGTGTACGGGGTGCTGGGGCTGCGGGCCGTGCGCTGGAGCGAGAGTGCCCCCGGCAGCGGGGTCCTGGAGGGGCCCCGGGACCTCGGCGGCGGGCCGCTCGCCCCGGTGCTGGGCGGGGCGAGCACGGCGGACGGGCGGCAGCTGCTGTTCGGGCTGCGGTTCGCGGAGCTCGGCGGCCACGGCTCGGGCAACGAGCGCGAGATCGTGCTTCTGGAGCAGGCCTCGCCGGAGGGCCCCTTCCGCGCCTGGCGGGGGCTCGGCAACCCGGCGCGCGGCCGCGACCACGGCCGCCGCATCGGCATACCGGTCGCCGTGGCCGCCCCGGACGGCCGGGTCCACCTCTTCGTACGCGACGCGGAGAAGGGGATCAGCACCCGGGTGCGCGACGCGGTCACCGGCGGCTGGAGCCCCTGGCGCGACCTGGGCGGCGGCGAGGTGCAGGACGGGCTCACCGCGACGGTGGACCGGGCCGGGCTCGTCCACGTGTACGCGGCCGGGCGCGAGGCGGTGCACCACTGGACCCAGGACTCCCCCGGCGACGGGCTCACCGCCCGCGCCCCGCTCACCGGCTCCCCCGTCCCCTCCCACGCCCCCGCCGCCCTCCCCGCGCCGGACGGGTCCGTGGAGCTGTACTACCGGGCCGCCGCGAAGGCCGGTCTCACCGCGGTGAACAGCGAGAACGCACCCCGCTTCGCCGGCTACGGGCCGGTGGCCGCCGCCCCCTCCCCCGGCGGCCCGGTCCTGCTCGGCCGGTCCGCGGAGGGCCGCATCCAGCTGCGTACCGCCGAAGGCACCGCCGTACGGTCCCGGGGGCCCGTCGCCCTGGACGGCGCCGCCCTCCACCTCGGCGCGCCGAACGGCCGCCCGGCCGCCGTCGGTTTCGGGCCGGACGCGGCGCCCTGGGTATGGCGCCCCTGGAGCACGGCATGACAGCCTGACGCACCGTCAATATCCGTTCCATAGCGCGGCGTTATGGCCAAACGTTAGTACCCCGGCCCACCGCGCTCCGGCACCCTGTTGCCCACCATCCCCCACGGACACGCCCACCCAGCGTGTCGCGCGAAACGAGGCAACCATGCGCATAGCCAGGTTAGTGCCCGCGCTCGCCGCAGCAGCGGCCTGTGTTCTCGCCCTCTTCGCACCTACCGCGGCGGCCGCACCCGCCCCGCCGCTCCAGGACACCCCGCCCCCGACCGCCCAGATCATCGGCGGCGGCTACGCCCAGAACGCCCCCTGGGCCGCGCGTCTGTTCTCCAACGGCCGCGAGACCTGTTCGGCGACGATCATCGCGCCGACCTGGATTCTCACCGCCAGGCACTGCGTCACCGGCGGCGGTCTGTCGTTCCGCATCGGCAGCCTCGACCAGCACAGCGGCGGCGTGGTGGCGAACGGCGTCCAGACCTACACCCACGGCTCGGACCTGGCCCTCGTCCGGCTGGACCGTTCGGTGCAGACCACCTACTCCCGCCTCGGCCAGCCGGGCACGGTCCGCGTCGGCCAGAACGTGCAGGTCTGGGGCTGGGGCGCCACCTCCCGGTGCGGCTCCGAGGCCAACTGCCAGTCCCGCTACCTGAAAGTCGCCAATGTGACGGTGACCCACGGCTGCGGTGACGCGTACGGCGGCTCGGCGATCTGCGCCCGCCGCGGCAACGGCATCACCGCCGGCGGCGACTCGGGCGGCCCGATGACGCTGAACGGCATCCAGGTCGGCGTGGCCTCCACCAGCGACCGGCAGACCACGACCGCGTACACGAACGTCACCGCGTACCGCTCCTGGATCCAGTCCATCGCGGGCGTCTGACCGCACCCCTTGAGCCGTAGGGCCCCCGCACCTCGCCACCCTGAGGTACGGGGGTCCTGCGCGTGCGGGTGGCTCGCGTGCGGGTGGCTACAGCCATCCGTTGTGCCCGGCGATGCGCAGCGCGTCGACGAGGGTACGGGCGTGGAGCTTCCCGACCGCCGACGAGAGCCGGTTGCGTACGGTCCCCACGCTGAGGAACAGCTCGGCGGCGATCTCCCGGGAGTGCGCTCCCCCGGCGGCCAGCCGCAGGGCTTCCGTCTCCTTGTCGGTGAGCGGACTGGGCCCGTCCGCCTCCCCGTGCATCCGGGGGTCGATGACCCGGCCGCCCGCGACGATCCGCCGGATGGCGTCGGCGGTCTGCGCCGGGGTGGCGCTCTTGAGCAGATATCCGGCGGCCCCCGCCGCCAGCGCCCGCCGCAGATGGCCGGGGCGGTCGAGCGCGGTCAGCATCAGCGTGCGGCAGCCGGGCAGGGTCTGTGCCAGCCGGGTGGCGACGGCTATCCCGTCCACCCCGGGCAGATCGATGTCGAGCAGCGCCACATCCGGGCGCAGCTGCTCCGCCTCGGCGAGCGCGGCCGGGCCGTCCGCCGCCTGGCCGACCACCCGGATGCCGAGCTCCGCCGACAGGAGTGCCGCCAGGCCGGACCGCACGACGTCATGGTCGTCGACCACCAGCACCCTGATCACAGGCCCGATTGTCGCAGACTCCCCCCGGCCTTCCGGGCGGCTTGGGCCTCAAGCACGCCCCGGCGTACGAGCCGGGCCGCCACCACGGAGCCGATCAGGGCCGGCAGGAACAGCGTCAGCACCCACGGGCCCGCGAGCACCGAGGTCGCGACGGCCGCCGCGTACACCACGACTGCCACCGCCCGGGCCGCCCCGATCTCCATCTGCGCCACCCTCGCCGCCTTCCGCGTCCCCGCCGTTTCCCGTGCGCCGATCCGATCACGACAGGGCGGGCGGAGCGAGTGACATCTTCACGTGCCCCGGACGGGCCGCACCCCGGCACGGGCCTCAGGGGCCGTGCCGGGGTGCGGGAGCGTCAACGACGCGGTCGTTCGCGGCCGTCGCGCCCAGGCGGCACAACAGGCCACACGGCGGGCGACAGGAGCGCGAAGGCGGTCACCGCGCCGGCCATGACCAGGAACGGGACCCCGGTCAGGTAGTCGCCCACGGCGGAGAGCAGCCGGCCGGGCGGGGCGCCCTCGACGAGGGTGCCCACCGCCAGGGTCAGCAGGCCGACCGCGACGACGGTCGCCGCGAGCACCGCCAGGAGGGTGCCCAGCCGCGCCACCACCCCGGCGGGCCGCAGATCCCGGTCCGGTCCGACGAGTACGGGCGTGAGGCTCGGCGCCGCGAACGGGCGGACCACGACGAGCCCGGCGAAGAGCACGTACTGCCACCAGGTGACGTGGTCGGCGATCTGCTCGGCGAGGCCGATGCCCCTGGCGGCGGCGGCACTGGACAGCACCACCCACACGATCCAGGCAGTGGCCGCCGCGTGGGCCATCCGGTTGGCGAGCCGCGCTCCGCGCGCCCGCTCGGTTGTGTCCATCCCTACCCCCTGCACCGACCGCGCGCGAAGCGCCACAGTCCGATCCCCGCACCCATGGTGGTGGTGCCGCTGACATATTTCGACGTTCCACCGTAGGAGCCCGCCAGGGCCCCGCCGCCGGCCCACTTCGCCGCGCAGCTCGCCGCGCCACGGTAGCGCGGGCTGACGTAGCGGGTGAACGTCCTCCTGCGGGGAGCGGCACGCCGGACGTTGCGCACCGTGCGTGCGGCGCGGACCACCCGGTAGGCGCGGTAGGCGCGTACGCCCCAGGCCACCGCTCCGACGCCGGGGATGAAGCCGGCGGCGGTGAGCGCGATGTCCCACTTGTGCTTCTTGACGAAGCGCTTGGTCTTGCGCCAGGCCTTCTTCCAGCTCCACTTCCCGTCCAGGTCGAACCGGTTGAGCGGATCCGCGTGCGCGTACTCGTAGGCGTTCAGGTTGCCCCCGTACACCGGGTCCACCGACAGGAACCGACCGGTCGCCGGGTTGTAGAGGCGTACACCCATGAGCGTGAGGCCGGTCAGCGTCTCCGTCGAGCGCTGCTTGGCGCCGAGCCAGGTGTAGCGGGTGGCTTCCTGGCCCTCGCGGGGGTTGCCGTACTCGTCGCTGTCCAGGGCGACGGGAGCCCGGTCCGCGTCCAGCGGGAGCTGGAGGGCCACGTCACCGTGGACGGTGGAGAGCTGGAGCACGGTGTCGCCGGTCTTGGACGTGGTGGCCGCGAGGTCGCCCGAGGCGGCCTCGACATTGCGGCTCAGCGCACCGGTCCCGGTGTCCTCCACGATCCAGCGCGGGTTGTCGCCGTCGCTGTCGTAGTGGTTGAGCTTGGCGCCGGTGCGGGTCCAGGTGGAACCGGAACCCGTCTCGACCGTCCAGGAGCGGAAGCGCAGTCCGGCGTCGAGCTGCCAGGTCTGACGCTGCGCGCCGGCCGTCTGCTGGTGTACCAGGTCGTTGGCGTAGTAGCCGATGCTGCTGCCCGGAAGCTTGGTGGTTCGGCCGAAGGCGTCGTAGGTGTGGCCGGACCCGATGAGCCGGTCGGCGCTGTCGTAGGTGTACTCGGTGGAGGTTGCTCCCGTGGAGGTGCAGTCGGCGCCGGGGTCGGCGGCCGACGTGGTCAGGGACGTGCGGTTGGCGCGCTTGTCGAAGGTGTAGGCGCGGCGGGTGCAGACCTCACCCGCCGTGTCGTCGACACCGGTCAGCCGACCGGTACGGTCGTAGCGGTAGGTCTGGCTGGACCAGCCCTGGTGGCCGGTGACCTGACCGTGGACGGACTCGCCGACCCGGTCGCTGAAGACGGTCGTACCGTCGCTGTCCCGGGTGTAGACGCGCGAGGCGGTGGAACCGGTGGTGTCCTCGGTGACGCTCAGCGTGTAGCCGCCCGGCAGCTTCTCGGTGGCGACCGATCCGTCGGCGTCGTACGTCGCGGAGAAGGACCCGGCGACCGAGTCCGTGGTCCGCGTGGCCAGACCGCGCGGCTCGGCGGCGTGGTCGTAGGTGTACGTCACGGTGGACGGGACCGAGTCGGTGACCTTGACCTGGCGGTCGAGCAGGTCGTACTCGGTCTTCGTGACACCGCCGTCGGCGTCGGTGTAGGAGATCAGCCGACCGAGCTGGTCGTACGCCTTGGTGACCGTTCCGCCGGTGGGCGAGATGACCTTGGTGACCTGTCCGGTGGCCGCGTCGTACTCGGTGGTGGTCTCCGGGACCTCCTGTCCGAGGCCGCCCGCGATCTTCGAGAAGACCGGCCGGCCGGCATCGTCGTACGTCGTCGTGGTCGTCCGGTGCACCCCGCCGACCTCGTCGGTGACGGTGGCCGGGTTGCCCCAGCGGTCGTACTCCACGGTGGTGTTCACCAGCTTGTTCGGCTGAGAGCCACCGCCGGTGATGTCACCCGCCGGTCCTGTCCAGCACACCCGGTCCGCCCACTCCGGGCGGCCCTTGCACCAGCCGCTGCCGGTGGCCGACCAGTACTCGGTGATCCGGGTGGCGGCATCGCCGCCCGTACCCCCGGGCAGCACCTGGGAGGTGACCCGGCCCTGGGCGTCGTACCCGGTAGTCGTGGTCAGGTCGAGACCGCCGGCGTCCTTGGTGGTGAGCGTGGGCAGGCCCTTGGCCCAGTCGTACTGGACGGACTCGACCCGCTTCTCCCCCATCGCGGAGTAGTAGTCGCGGACCCGCGCGCCGGTGACGCTCAGGGTGACCTGGTCCCGGACTGTGGCCGTGCCGTCGGTCGGGCGGCCCTCGTCGTACTCCTTCACCGTCCACGACCGGGCCGGAACCGAGGTACCGGCCTCGACCAGGACGGTGCTCCCTTCCTTGAGGTCCTCGGTCAGGTCCACCCGCCTGATCGGGCCGAACTCCTCCAGCTCCCGCGCCCCGCGCTCGTCGTAGACGGACGTCGTGGAGAGCAGGTGCGCCCGCTCGGCCGAGGCGCGCCCGATGATGCCGAGGTCGGTGAGGACGTGGCGGTCGTCCGCCGTGGCGCCGAGCGCCAGCGCCCGGTTTCCCGCGGTCAGCTCACGGACGGTGTTGCCGAAGCGGTCGTACTCGGTGGCCGAGATGTGGCCGCCGGGCGTGGCCGAGTTGACCGTACGGCCGGAGGCGTTGAGATAGGTCACCGCGGCCCGGCGGTATCCGCCGGAGGCCAGGTCGGCGCCGTCGTGCGAGGCCGGGACGGTGTCGGCGGGGAAGACCGCGGTGGCGTCCGTGGGATGGTCGAGCTGGCCCCAGGCCGCCACGGAGGTCGCGCCCATGGCGTACGGAGCCTTGGCTCCGGTGAGTGGGACCCCGTAGACGACGCTCGTCACCGCGTTGCCCTCGACCGTGTCGGCGGTTCCCTGCTTGAGGGCCTGGCGCGAGGACGTGAGCAGCATGCCGTCGCCGGGTGCCGTACCGGCTCCGGCGTTGCCGTAGGTGAAGGTGTACGGGAGCTGGCTCTGCTGCTGGAGCCAGGTGACCCGGCCCCCGTAGTAGGCGTACTGCGTCTGGGAGGCCTGGCTCAGGCGGGGGTCCCACTGCTGACGCAGGCTGCCGTTGGAGTCGTAGCGGTAGGTGGCGACGGCGGTGGCCGTGGCGGCGGACGCGCCGGGGCTGGTGGTCCAGGCGCGGATCTCACGGACCTGGCCGGTGAAGTCGCCGAACTGGGCGTTCGTCTCCGTGCCGGTGGCCGTGGTGGTGGTCGCGTAGACGAACTCCAGGACCTTGCAGCCCTTGGTGGCCGGTGACGTCTCGCAGGCGGCCGTAGTGGCGGCCGAGGTGGGCGCGATGATCCGCTTGGGGCGAGCCAGCTTCTTGCCGCCGACCGTGACGGTCTCGGAGATCACCTTGGTGGTGGAGTTGGCGAGACCGTCGAAGAGAGTGGTGCTGACCTGCCAGGTGGTCGCCGCCGCGTCCGCCTTGGCGAAGGTCGTGACCGTCCCCTCGGTGTCGGAGAGTGTGAACGTGCCGCTCACGCTGCTTTTCAGGGTCAGGTCCTCGGAGCCAGGCTCCGGGACCCACCCGCTCTTCGCCGCGTTCGCGGTGAAGTGGATCGCGTCACCCTCCTCCAGCACCACGTCGACCGCCGTGTCGGAGACGCGCCGGACGTGGCTGTAGTCGGACTCGGTGGCCTCGGCGGCGGTGCCGGAGACCCACTCCTTGCCGAAGATCGCGGCCTGCCCCTCCTGGTCGGCGCCCCGGTTCGGGGTGCGCGAGGCGGCCGTACGCGACACCGACAGGTCGAAGAGCGACACGTCGGTCTCGGAGAGCGTGTAGTTGCCGGTGAGCAGATTGACCGAACCCGGACCCACCTCGGTGGTGGCCGCGCCGTCCGCGTTGCGGTCGACGACCGCGGTCAGCGGCACGGTGCTGCTGGTGGCGGAGTTCGGGCCGGTGAAGTCGGCCTTGAGCTGGATGGTGCCGTCCGGGTCGACGGTGCTGGTGGCGTTCCACACCAGCGGGGCGTTGCGGCCGTTGGTCAGCGGGACCGGCCAGGCCGTCAGCGCGCTGCCGCCGGAGGTGACGTCTCCGACGGGGATCCGCACCCAGGGGTCGGCCTCGGAGCGGCGCCAGGAGAAGGTGACGGCGTTGTACTTGCCGGCCTCGGCCTCGGCGACCAGCGGCAGCCGGCGCGCGGTCCGCTCGCCCTCCGAGGGCTGGACGAAGCCGCCCGAACCGGCGTGGAAGAGGTACTCCACCGCCTCGGACTTGTTGTCTGCCCTGTCGACCGACCGCACCTGCAGCGTGTGGCTGCCGTTCTTCGGCGGGGTGACGGTGATCGCCTTGTTCGCGGTGGAACCGCCGGTGGTGACCTTGGTCCAGGTCACGCCGTCGAGGGACCACTCCAGCCAGTTGTGGTCGGACCCGCTCGGCGGGGTGACCGTGAAGACGCCCGGCTGCCCCTCGCCCTTGACCCACTGGCCGGGCGGATAGTCCGTGGAGGCGATCTTCGTCGGGGCGGACGGCGCCTTGGTGTCGACCCTGAAGGTCTTCCAGGCCGACCAGCCGGTGTTGTAGTGCGTACCGTCATAGGGGCTCGTACGGAACTTGTACGTCTTCCCCTCGGCCAGCACCCCGGACGGCACGGTCACCGAGGCGGGCTGCCCGGAGGGCACGGACTTCGACACGATCGGGCTGCCGACCTGCTTGTCGGTGGCACTGTCGAAGATCTGGAAGGTGCCGTTGACCCTGTCCCCGTCCGCGTCGACGAAGGTGTCGCGCAGGGTCGGCGTCAGGGTGTTGGCCATGTAGACGCCCGCGTAGGAGAAGAACGGCGGACCAGCCTCCTGCTTGGTGCCCGTACGCGGCCGGAAGTTGTACGTCACCGACAGCTTCGGCGGGTTCTTCGCGGCGTTGGCGGAGTTCACCCGCTTCCACTGGGCGACCGCGGTCTCGCTCTTGGCCCGTATGCCCATGTGGCCCCGGGTGGCCTTGGCCGACGCCCACTCCTGGGCCAGCGTGGTCACGTTCGCGTTGATCCAGCCGTCCGGCTGGGACGTGCAGGCGGTGTTGCCCCGCGTCTCGGTGGATTCGGCCTTCAGCGCGGTCATCGTCGGCCGGTTGGTCCACCGGCTGGCCGTGGACGCGGCGGGCGAGGACCAGACCTGCCACGGCTGGGCGGCGCAGGTGGTGTTCGCCGAGTGGAAGTTCCACAGGCTCAGCTTGGCGCTGGAGACCAGGGCGTCGGCGATCGGCGCGGTGTTCCAGGTGATGAAGGACTGGGCGGTACGGGGTGTGCCGTTCGCATTCGTCGTACCGGGGTTGCCGAAATCCAGCTCCACATCGGTGGACCAGTCGCGGGTCTCGCCCTGCTGGACGTACGTGTCGAAGACGTTCGACAGCGACGAGGTCGACGGGTCGACCGTCACCGGGTACTTCGTCTCCGGGTCGGCGAGGAACTCCGCGTCCGGGGTGACGACCAGATCGACGGCCCCCTTCCGCTTCACCACCTTCATCGCCACCGGCACCCGGCGGGTGTGCTCGCCGGAGACCTTGTCGACGGTGGCGTCCCACATCACCGGCGCGGGCATCACGGCCCGTTTGCCGTTCTTCCGGTCGGTGAACAGCACGCTGCCGTCGGGCTGCTCCTTCGCCTTCAGGCCCTTGGCCTTGAGCGGCAGGGTGTACGTGTATCCGGCGGCCGGGCGCTTCTTGATCTCGACGTACTGCTCGAAGCCCGTACGGGTCGCCTCGACGACGACGTCCGCGCCCGGCAGCGCCTCGGGGTAGGTGGCACGCGTCCCGTCCAGCTCGGGAGCGGGCAGTCCCCCCTTCCACTGGAGCGTGATCCGCTCGTCGCCCTCGCCGAGGGTCACCAGGTCGCGTGCGGGGGCCCGGTCCGCCTCGCGCACCGAGCGCGGCAGCGCACCGCCCTTGCCCGCCATGCTCAGACCGTTCGGGTGGGCCTTGGCCTCGACACCGTCGGCGGTCTCGCGGAGTTCGACGTCGATGTCGGTCCACGCACCGCCCTCCTCGAAGCGGACCGGGCCCGCCGACAGTTCGGTGGTGAGCGAGCCGTCCTTGTTCACCCACGTCGTGGAGGTCTCGGTGCGCTCGGACAGCGCCTCGACCCGCTTGCCGTAGAGCTTTGCGGCGACCTTGGCCGAGAGGATGTCCGCGGCCTCGCCCGGCCCCTCGGGCGCCTGCTTCGCGGCGGCCGGGGCCGTCGGCGCCTGCCGGGTATGGGCCACGGCCTGGCCGCTCTCGGTGATCAGGGCGGTCTCGACCGCGAGGACCATGGCGGCTCCGAGGGCGATCCGCGGCAGAAGCCGTCTTCGCCGGTGCAGGGCCAGCGATGAGCCCTCCCACGCGTCAGCGGGAGGTATGCGCTCCGACACTGTCAGCAACTCTCTGTTGTAGCGGGCACAGAACAGAGGCGATCCAAGCAAGCGGGCCGGGGCCGGAGAAGTGAAGGTTTCACGAAGTACGCGGAGTTTCCGGGCCGGTCGGCGCGTCCCCGCACCTCGGACGGCTCCGATCTCCTCCCCGGCTGAGGAAGAATGGCCCGTACAGCAAACGAGGCGTGGAACGCGACGTCGGGGGGACACATGCGGCGGAAGGCACGCCGGGGAACGGGCGCGCCACAGGGCGCGGGCGTGGCCATCGGGGCCCTGGTCGTGCTGGTGCTCGGGTCGCTCGCCCTGGTCGCCCTGGACGTGGCGGCCTCGCCGCTCAACAAGCGGACGGTGGTCGCCGGTCTGACCGTTCTGGTGCTGATGCCCGCGGTCATGCTGGGCCAGTACGCACCGCCGCCGTACCGGCTGCCCTACCGCTGGCGGTGGGGGCTGCTGCTGGTGCAGGCGGTCCTCACCTATCTGCCGCTGCTGCTCTTCCACTACCGGTGGCTGGGTCTGCTGGGCTTTCTCGCCGGGGCCGTACTGCTCACCCTGCCGCCGAACGCCTCGGTGCCGATCGCTCTGGCGGTGGGGGCGAGCGGACCTTTGCTGGCCGCCACCGGTCTGATCATCACGAACCGGAGCCCGCTCAACGTCCTGCTCGGTACGGCGGTCACGGCGAGCACAGTGTTCGCCGTCGCCCATTTGCCCCTGCTCTCGGCCCGGCTGCACAGCAGCAGGGAGCACGCGGCGCACCTCGCGGAACAGCGGGAACGGGCCCGGATGCGCCAGGACCTGCACGACCTGGTCGGCTCCTCGCTCGCCGCGATCGTGGTCCAGGGGGAGACGGCGCTGCGCGAGAAGGTCCCCGGGCGTGAGGGGGTCGGGGGTGAGGGGGCCCGAGCCGCGCTCGTCGACATCCTGGGGCTGGCCCGGCGCCTCCACGACGATGTACGGGCGATCAGCGGCCCCGGCCCCGGAGACTTCTCGCTCGCCGACGAGCTGGCTCGCGCCCAGCGGGTCCTGACCACGTCCGGGACAGCCGTACGTACCGCGCTGCCGCCCCGGGTCGAGACCGGACCGGCCACCGCCGAGTGCCTGCGGGCGGTCCTGCGCGAAGCCGTGGGCAACGTCCTCCAGCACAGCCGGGCGTCCCGGTGCGAGATAGAGCTGCGGGCGGACGGGGCCGAGGTGCGCCTGACCGTACGGAACGACGGCGTGGCCGTGACAGCGGACGTCCGCACCGACCCGCCGTCCCGGCGCGGCAAGGGCCTGACCGGGATGCGGAGCCGGACCCTCGCCCTCGGAGGAACGTTCCACGCCGCCGCCGAGGGCACCTCGTTCACCGTCACCGCCGCGCTGCCCGCCCGTTGAGGCCGCCGCTCAGGAGCCGCCCGCACATGGCAAAGGGCCCCCGCCTCTCTTCCGAGAGACGGGGGCCCTTCGTGCAGCTCAGTGAGCCACCAGGTCCAAGGACCAAGCAGAAACTACTTGATGATCTTGGTGACCTGGCCGGCGCCCACGGTCCGGCCACCCTCACGGATGGCGAACTTCAGGCCCTCTTCCATGGCGACCGGCTGGATCAGCGCGACGTCCATGAGGGTGTTGTCACCCGGCATGACCATCTCGGTGCCCTCGGGAAGGGTCACAACGCCCGTCACGTCCGTGGTACGGAAGTAGAACTGCGGGCGGTAGTTGTTGAAGAAGGGGGTGTGACGGCCACCCTCGTCCTTCGACAGGATGTAGGCCTGGGCCTGGAACTCGGTGTGCGGCGTGACCGAACCGGGCTTGATGATGACCTGGCCGCGCTCGACGTCCTCGCGCTTGATGCCACGGAGGAGCAGACCGACGTTCTCACCGGCCTGGCCCTCGTCGAGCAGCTTGCGGAACATCTCGATGCCGGTGACCGTGGTGGTGGTCTTCTCGGTCTTGATACCGACGATGTCGACGGTCTCGTTGACCTTCAGGACACCACGCTCGATACGGCCGGTGACGACCGTACCGCGACCGGTGATCGTGAAGACGTCCTCGATCGGCATGAGGAACGGCTTCTCGACGTCACGCTCGGGCTGCGGGATGGACTCGTCGACAGCCTTCATCAGGTTGAGGACGGACTCACCCCACTCCTTGTCGCCCTCAAGCGCCTTGAGCGCCGAGACCTTGACGACCGGAACGTCGTCGCCCGGGAACTCGTACTCGGAGAGGAGCTCACGGACCTCAAGCTCGACGAGCTCCAGGATCTCCTCGTCGTCCACCATGTCGGCCTTGTTCAGGGCGACGACGATGTACGGAACGCCGACCTGGCGGGCCAGGAGCACGTGCTCCTTGGTCTGCGGCATCGGGCCGTCGGTGGCGGCGACCACGAGGATGGCGCCGTCCATCTGCGCGGCACCCGTGATCATGTTCTTGATGTAGTCCGCGTGACCCGGGCAGTCGACGTGCGCGTAGTGACGCGACTCCGTCTGGTACTCGACGTGCGCGATGGAGATGGTGATACCGCGCTGGCGCTCCTCGGGAGCCTTGTCGATCTGGTCAAAGGCCGAGGCCTCGTTCAGGTCGGGGTACGCGTCGTGCAGCACCTTGGTAATGGCGGCCGTGAGGGTCGTCTTACCGTGGTCGATGTGACCGATGGTGCCGATGTTGACGTGCGGCTTAGTCCGCTCGAACTTCGCCTTCGCCACTGGGTCCTCCTGTGGAGTGGTTCTGTACGCCTTGCTTCATCGGCGCCAGGTGATCTTTGCTGGGATGCCGGTGCCGGGGGCATTCGCCGCATTGCTTTCGCTCTGCGAAGAATGCCCTACCGGGCTCCGGTGACAAGCCTAAAGCGTGAGCTCGGGAGAGTTACTCGCCCTTGGCCTTCGCGATGATCTCCTCGGCGACGTTCCGCGGAACCTCGGCGTAGGAGTCGAACTGCATCGAGTAGCTTGCGCGACCCGAGGTCTTGCTGCGGAGGTCTCCGACGTAGCCGAACATCTCCGAGAGGGGCACGAGGCCCTTCACGACGCGAGCGCCGCTGCGCTCCTCCATGGCCTGAATCTGGCCACGGCGGGAGTTGAGGTCGCCGATGACATCGCCCATGTAGTCCTCGGGCGTGGTGACCTCGACGGCCATCATCGGCTCCAGGAGCACGGGAGAGGCCTTGCGGGCACCCTCCTTGAACGCCTGCGAACCGGCGATCTTGAAGGCGAGCTCCGAGGAGTCGACCTCGTGGTAACCACCGTCGATCAGGGTGACGCGAACGCCGACCATCTCGTAACCGGCCAGGATGCCGAACTGCATGGCTTCCTGAGCACCCGCGTCCACCGAGGGAATGTACTCACGGGGGATGCGGCCACCGGTGACCTTGTTGACGAACTCGTAGGAGGCGTCGCCACCCTCGATGGGCTCAAGGGCGATCTGCACCTTCGCGAACTGGCCGGTACCACCAGTCTGCTTCTTGTGCGTGTAGTCGATGCGCTCGACGGCCTTGCGGATCGTCTCGCGGTACGCGACCTGGGGCTTGCCGACGTTCGCCTCGACGCGGAACTCGCGCTTCATGCGGTCGACGAGCACCTCAAGGTGAAGCTCGCCCATACCACCGATGATGGTCTGGCCGGTCTCCTCGTCGGAGTGCACCTGGAAGGAGGGGTCCTCCTCCGAGAGGCGCTGGATGGCGACACCCAGCTTCTCCTGGTCACCCTTGGACTTCGGCTCGATGGCGACCTGAATGACCGGCGCCGGGAAGTCCATGGACTCCAGGATGACCGGGTTCTTGTCGTCGCACAGCGTCTCACCGGTGGTGGTCTGCTTGAGACCCATGACGGCGATGATGTCGCCGGCGCCCACCGATGCGATCTCCTCACGCTTGTTCGCGTGCATGCGGTAGATCTTGCCGATGCGCTCCTTCTTGCCCTTGACGGAGTTCAGCACCGCGGTGCCGGCCTCCAGGCGACCGGAGTAGATCCGGACGAAGGTGAGCTTACCGAGGTGCGGGTCGCTCGCGATCTTGAACGCCAGGCCGGAGAACGGCTCGTCGTCCGAGGGCTTGCGCTTGACGACAACCTCGGGGTCCTTGACGTCGTGGCCCTCGATGGCCTCGACGTCCAGGGGGGAAGGCAGGTAGCGGACGACCGCGTCGAGCAGGGGCTGGACGCCCTTGTTCTTGAACGCCGTGCCACAGAACACCGGGGTGACGGTGACGGAGTCCGCGCCGCCCTTCGATGCCAGGGTGATCCGGCGGATCGCCTCGTGCAGCTGCTCCTCGGTGGGCTCGTTGCCCTCCAGGTACAGCTCCATCATCTGGTCGTCGTTCTCGGCCACGGCCTCAAGGAGCTTGCCGCGCCATTCCTCGGCGGCCTCCTTGTGCGTGTCCGGGATCTCGACGGTGTCGTACATCTCGCCCTTGGCGGCCTCGTCCGACCACACGAAGGCCTTCATCGACACGAGGTCGACGACGCCCTTGAAGTCGGCCTCAGCGCCGATGGGGAGCTGCATGACCAGCGGAACCGCACCGAGGCGGTCGATGATCATGTCGACACAGCGGTGGAACTCGGCACCGGTGCGGTCGAGCTTGTTGACGAAGCAGATACGCGGAACGCCGTAGCGGTCCGCCTGGCGCCACACGGTCTCGGACTGCGGCTCGACGCCCGCGACGCCGTCGAACACGGTGACAGCACCGTCGAGGACGCGGAGCGAACGCTCCACCTCGACGGTGAAGTCGACGTGACCCGGGGTGTCGATGATGTTGATCGTGTGGTCAACATCGTTGAGCGGCCAGTGGCAGGTCGTCGCGGCGGACGTGATCGTGATGCCGCGCTCCTGCTCCTGCTCCATCCAGTCCATCGTGGCAGCGCCGTCGTGGACTTCACCGATCTTGTAGCTCACACCGGTGTAGAAGAGGATCCGCTCAGTGGTGGTCGTCTTGCCCGCGTCGATGTGGGCCATGATCCCGATGTTGCGGACCTTGGCCAGGTCAAGCGAAGTGGTGGCCATAAGGCTCAATCTTCTCTCGGTCTCGATGGGGGTAGCGACTACCAGCGGTAGTGCGCGAAGGCCTTGTTGGACTCGGCCATCTTGTGGGTGTCCTCGCGCTTCTTGACCGAAGCGCCGAGGCCGTTGGAGGCGTCGAGCAGTTCGTTCATGAGGCGCTCGGTCATGGTCTTCTCGCGGCGGGCGCGGGAGTAGCCGACGAGCCAGCGCAGAGCGAGGGTGGAGGCGCGACCGGGCTTGACCTCGATCGGCACCTGGTAGGTGGCGCCACCGACACGGCGGGACTTGACCTCAAGCGAGGGCTTGACGTTCTCAAGCGCGCGCTTCAGCGTGATGACCGGGTCGTTGCCGGTCTTCTCGCGGAGGCCTTCCATGGCGCCGTACACGATCCGCTCGGCGGTGGAACGCTTGCCGTCGAGGAGGATCTTGTTGATCAGCGAGGTGACAAGAGGAGAGCTGTAGACCGGGTCGATGATGACCGGGCGCTTCGGGGCGGGGCCCTTACGAGGCATTCTTACTTCTCCTTCTTGGCGCCGTAGCGGCTGCGGGCCTGCTTGCGGTTCTTGACACCCTGGGTGTCAAGGGAGCCGCGGATGATCTTGTAGCGAACACCCGGCAGGTCCTTCACACGGCCACCACGCACGAGCACGATGGAGTGCTCCTGCAGGTTGTGTCCCTCACCCGGGATGTAGGCCGTGACCTCGATACCGGAGGTCAGACGCACACGCGCGACCTTACGGAGGGCCGAGTTCGGCTTCTTCGGGGTGGTCGTGAACACACGCGTGCAGACGCCGCGGCGCTGGGGCGAACCCTCAAGCGCGGGCGTCTTGTTCTTCTCGACCTTGTCCTGCCGGCCCTTCCGGACCAGCTGCTGGATCGTAGGCACTACTTCTCCGGTTTCTGTGTGCCGTTCGTGAAACTAACCTGGAACATCGCCGACCCACGCGGTCGGGTGTGTCGAATACTGCAGACCCCCGCCCGATGAGGCGGAAGAGGCGCAGATTGCGGTGGCTACTGACGGACTCGCCGTGCGGTTGATGGACACGCACCCGAGCCCAGGCACACCCCAGGCACAAGGCTTGAGCGTACCTACCTCACGCACTTGGGTCAAAACAAATGCTGTCCACGCCGGCACGCCCGGGCCGCCGACCACCTGTGACGGCCTTCCCCGGCTGCCGGACGGCGGCTTGCGCCATTGCCGGATCCCGGCAATCACACGGTACGGAAACAGCGGCATTACGGCCTGCCGCAGCATCTCACCATGCCGGACAATGCGGTCAGCCAACCAGACCGACTGGCCCCGGACCGGCCCGACCGGACCCCGGACCAGCCCGGCCCAAGGAGGTCCCACATGACAGCCGACCACCGTGAGCCCGTATTCCAGGCACCGAGCGCGCTCGACACCGACGTCAGTCTGGCCGTCATCGAATACGGTGACGCCGCTTCCGCCTACGCCCCGGCCATGACCGCCCCCGGACTGCCGCAGTCCGTCGTCGACGACTACGCGATCGTCATCGACGTCCTGGCCCTGGCCCGCAAGGTCCCGCTGCCCGACGTGCCCCCTCTGCTGGCCGTGGGCACCCGGGCCCTGCTCCGGGTCCACCACGCGCTGCTCGGCTGAGCCAGGCCGTCCCGGAGCCCCGGGACGGCACAACGCCTGAGGGAGGTCACCCCGGAACGTTCCGGAGTGACCTCCCTCAGGCGTTCAAGCGACAGTCGCTCGCTTACTGGTTGTACGGACCGTAGTCGTAGTCCTCCAGCGGAACGGCCTGGCCGGAGCCGGTGCCGAACGGCGAGTAGTCGATGTCGTCGTAGCCGACGGCCGAGTACATCGCGGCCTTGGCCTCCTCGGTCGGCTCCACCCGGATGTTGCGGTAGCGGGACAGGCCCGTACCGGCCGGGATGAGCTTACCGATGATGACGTTCTCCTTGAGGCCGATGAGGCTGTCGGACTTGGCGTTGATCGCCGCGTCCGTCAGAACTCGGGTCGTCTCCTGGAAGGAGGCGGCCGACAGCCAGGACTCCGTCGCGAGCGAGGCCTTGGTGATACCCATCAGCTGCGGACGGCCGGAGGCGGGGTGACCGCCCTCGGTGACCACACGACGGTTCTCGGTCTCGAACTTCGACCGCTCGACCAGCTCGCCCGGAAGCAGCTCCGCGTCGCCGGACTCGATGATCGTCACACGGCGGAGCATCTGCCGGATGATGATCTCGATGTGCTTGTCGTGGATCGACACGCCCTGCGAGTTGTAGACCTTCTGGACTTCGCCGACCAGGTGGACCTGGACCGCACGCTGGCCGAGGATGCGCAGCACGTCGTGCGGGTTGGTGGCACCCACGGTGAGCTTCTGGCCCACCTCGACCGCGTCGCCCTCGCCCACGAGCAGACGGGCACGCTTCGAGATCGGGAACGCCGTCTCGTCGCTGCCGTCGTCCGGGGTGACGACGAGCTTCTTGGTCTTCTCGGTCTCCTCGATCCGCACGCGGCCCTTGGCCTCGGAGATCGGGGCGACACCCTTCGGCGTACGGGCTTCGAAGAGCTCGACGACTCGGGGCAGACCCTGGGTGATGTCGTCACCGGCCACACCACCGGTGTGGAAGGTACGCATCGTCAGCTGGGTACCGGGCTCACCGATGGACTGGGCGGCGATGATGCCGACCGCCTCGCCGATGTCGACCAGCTTGCCGGTGGCGAGCGAGCGTCCGTAGCAGAAGGCACAGGTGCCGACCGCGGACTCACAGGTCAGGACCGAACGGGTCTTGACCTCCTCGACGCCGGCGCCCACCAGGGCGTCGATCAGGACGTCACCGAGGTCGACGTTGGCAGGCGCGATGACCTTGCCGTCCACCACGACGTCCTCGGCGAGCATGCGGGCGTAGACCGAGGTCTCGACGTCGTCCGTCTTGCGGAGCACGCCGTCGGCGCCCTTGACCGCGATCTTCAGCTTCAGGCCGCGGTCGGTGCCGCAGTCCTCCTCGCGGATGATCACGTCCTGCGAGACGTCCACCAGACGACGGGTCAGGTAACCCGAGTCGGCGGTACGCAGGGCGGTGTCCGCCAGACCCTTACGGGCACCGTGCGTGGAGATGAAGTACTCCAGAACGGTGAGGCCCTCACGGAAGGACGCCTTGATCGGACGCGGGATGGTCTCGTTCTTCGCGTTCGACACCAGACCACGCATACCCGCGATCTGACGCATCTGCATCATGTTTCCTCGGGCACCCGAGTCAACCATCATGAAGATGGGGTTCGTCTTCGGGAAGTTCGCGTTCATCGCCTCGGCAACCTCGTTGGTCGCCTTGGTCCAGATCGCGATGAGCTCCTGCGTGCGCTCGTCCTTGGTGATCAGACCGCGCTCGTACTGCTTCTGGACCTTCTCGTCCTGCTCCTCGTAGCCCTTGACGATGGCCTTCTTGGCCTCGGGCACGACGACGTCGGAGATGGCCACGGTGACGCCCGAACGGGTCGCCCAGTGGAAGCCCGCCGCCTTCAGGTTGTCGAGCGTCGCCGCCACGATGACCTTGGGGTAGCGCTCGGCCAGGTCGTTGACGATCTCGGAGAGCTGCTTCTTGCCCACCGAGTAGTCGACGAACGGGTAGTCCTCGGGCAGCAGCTCGTTGAAGAGCGCGCGGCCCAGGCTTGTCCGCAGCCGGAAGGTGTCACCCGGCTGGTACTCGGGCTCGCCCTCCTCGGCGACCGGCGGCACCCAGCCACGCGGCGGCATCGTGCCGACCGGGAAGCGGATGTCGACCTTCGCCTGGAGCGAGAGCTCGCGGGCGTCGAAGGCCATGATCGCCTCGGCCGTGGAGCCGAAGGACCGGCCCTGGCCCTTGACCTCGCGCTCGGTCTCGTCCGTGGTGAGGAAGAAGAGACCCAGCACCATGTCCTGGGTCGGCATGGTGACGGGACGACCGTCGGCCGGCTTCAGGATGTTGTTCGAGGACAGCATCAGGATGCGGGCCTCGGCCTGCGCCTCCGCGGAGAGCGGCAGGTGCACGGCCATCTGGTCACCGTCGAAGTCCGCGTTGAACGCGGTGCAGACGAGCGGGTGGATCTGGATGGCCTTGCCCTCGACCAGCTGCGGCTCGAAGGCCTGGATGCCGAGGCGGTGCAGGGTGGGCGCACGGTTCAGCAGCACCGGGTGCTCGGCGATGACCTCTTCGAGGACGTCGTACACGACGGTGCGGCCACGCTCGACCATGCGCTTGGCCGACTTGATGTTCTGCGCGTGGTTCAGGTCCACCAGGCGCTTCATCACGAACGGCTTGAAGAGCTCCAGCGCCATCGCCTTCGGCAGACCGCACTGGTGCAGCTTGAGCTGCGGACCGACGACGATCACGGAACGCGCGGAGTAGTCCACACGCTTGCCGAGGAGGTTCTGACGGAAACGGCCCTGCTTGCCCTTGAGCATGTCGCTCAGGGACTTCAGCGGGCGGTTGCCGGGGCCGGTGACCGGACGACCGCGGCGGCCGTTGTCGAACAGCGCGTCGACGGCCTCCTGGAGCATGCGCTTCTCGTTGTTCACGATGATCTCGGGGGCACCGAGGTCGAGAAGGCGCTTCAGGCGGTTGTTGCGGTTGATCACACGGCGGTACAGGTCGTTCAGGTCGGAGGTCGCGAAGCGGCCACCGTCCAGCTGCACCATCGGACGCAGGTCCGGCGGGATGACCGGCACGCAGTCCAGCACCATGCCCTTGGGCTTGTTGCTGGTCTGGAGGAACGCCGAGACGACCTTGAGACGCTTGAGCGCACGGGTCTTCTTCTGGCCCTTGCCGGTGCGGATGATCTCGCGGAGGCGCTCGGCCTCCTCGTCGAGGTCGAAGGACTCCAGGCGCTTCTGGAGCGCCGCGGCGCCCATGCAGCCGTCGAAGTACGTGCCGAAGCGGTCACGCAGCTCGCGGTAGAGCAGCTCGTCGCCCTCAAGGTCCTGGACCTTGAGGTTCTTGAAGCGGCTCCACACCTCGTCGAGGCGGTCGATCTCGCGCTGCGCACGGTCGCGCAGCTGCTTCATCTCACGCTCGGCGCCTTCGCGCACCTTGCGGCGCACGTCCGCCTTGGCGCCCTCGGCCTCCAGCTCGGCCAGGTCGGTCTCAAGCTTCTTGGCGCGGGCCTCCAGGTCGGAGTCACGGCGGTTCTCGGTCTGCTGGCGCTCGACGGAGACGTGTGCCTCCAGGGACGGCAGGTCGCGGGTACGACGCTCCTCGTCCACGAACGTGATCATGTACGCGGCGAAGTAGATGACCTTTTCCAGGTCCTTCGGCGCGAGGTCCAGCAGGTATCCGAGGCGCGAGGGGACGCCCTTGAAGTACCAGATGTGGGTGACGGGAGCGGCAAGCTCGATGTGGCCCATCCGCTCACGACGCACCTTGGCGCGAGTGACCTCGACGCCGCAGCGCTCACAGATGATGCCCTTGAAGCGGACACGCTTGTACTTGCCGCAGTAGCACTCCCAGTCCCGGGTCGGACCGAAGATCTTCTCGCAGAAGAGTCCGTCCTTTTCGGGCTTGAGCGTGCGGTAGTTGATGGTCTCCGGCTTCTTCACTTCGCCGTGCGACCAGGTCCGGATGTCGTCCGCGGTGGCAAGGCCGATCCGCAGCTCGTCGAAGAAGTTGACGTCGAGCACTTGTCGTCAATCCCTCTTTCGGGGTCTCGTCTCAATCAATGGTCTGAACGGGTCCGGGGAGGGCCGGCCGCCTCGGGGAGAGGCGGCCGGCCGGCCCGTCAGACCTCTTCGACGCTGCTCGGCTCGCGCCGGGACAGGTCGATACCGAGCTCCTCCGCCGCGCGGAAGACGTCCTCGTCCGTGTCGCGCATCTCGATGGACATGCCGTCCGAGGACAGCACCTCCACGTTGAGGCAGAGCGACTGCATTTCCTTGATGAGCACCTTGAAGGACTCGGGAATGCCGGGCTCGGGGATGTTCTCGCCCTTGACGATGGCCTCGTAGACCTTCACGCGGCCGGTCACGTCGTCGGACTTGATCGTCAGGAGCTCCTGGAGGGCGTATGCGGCACCGTATGCCTCAAGGGCCCACACCTCCATCTCACCGAAGCGCTGTCCACCGAACTGAGCCTTACCACCCAGCGGCTGCTGCGTGATCATGGAGTACGGGCCGGTCGAACGGGCGTGGAGCTTGTCGTCGACCAGGTGGTGCAGCTTGAGGATGTACATGTACCCGACCGAGACCGGGTCCGGGAACGGCTCGCCGGAGCGGCCGTCGAACAGCTTGGCCTTGCCGGAGGGCTGGACCAGGCGGTCGCCGTCGCGGTTGGGGATCGTGGCCTCGAAGAGACCGGAGATCTCGTCCTCGCGCGCACCGTCGAAGACGGGCGTGGCGACGTTGGTGCCGGGGGCGACCTGGTCGGCGCCGATGGCCTGCAGGCGCTTGGCCCACTCGTCACCGAGGCCGGAGACGTCCCAGCCGCGGCTGGCGAGCCAGCCGAGGTGGATCTCCAGGACCTGTCCCGGGTTCATTCGGGACGGGACACCCAGCGGGTTGAGGATGATGTCGACCGGGGTGCCGTCCTCCAGGAACGGCATGTCCTCGATCGGCAGGATCTTCGAGATGACGCCCTTGTTGCCGTGACGGCCGGCGAGCTTGTCACCGTCGGTGATCTTGCGCTTCTGCGCGACGTAGACGCGGACCAGCTGGTTCACGCCCGGCGGCAGCTCGTCGCCCTCTTCGCGGTCGAAGACGCGGACGCCGATGACCTTGCCGATCTCACCGTGCGGCACCTTCAGCGAGGTGTCGCGCACCTCGCGCGCCTTCTCACCGAAGATCGCGCGGAGCAGGCGCTCCTCGGGGGTCAGCTCGGTCTCACCCTTGGGCGTGACCTTGCCGACGAGGATGTCGCCGGCGACGACCTCGGCACCGATCCGGATGATGCCGCGCTCGTCGAGGTCTGCGAGGACCTCTTCGGAGACGTTCGGGATGTCCCGGGTGATCTCCTCCGGGCCGAGCTTGGTGTCACGGGCGTCGACCTCGTGCTCCTCGATGTGGATCGAGGAGAGGACGTCGTCCTGCACGAGGCGCTGCGACAGGATGATCGCGTCCTCGTAGTTGTGACCCTCCCACGGCATGAACGCCACGAGCAGGTTCTTGCCGAGGGCCATCTCACCGTTCTCGGTGGCCGGTCCGTCGGCGAGCACCTGGTCGGCGACGATCCGGTCGCCCTCGGCGACGACGACCTTCTGGTTGACCGAGGTGCCCTGGTTGGAGCGCATGAACTTGGCGATGCGGTACGTGGTGTACGTGCCGTCGTCGTTCGTGACGGTGATGTAGTCCGCGGAGACCTCCTGGACCACACCGTCCTTCTCGGCCTTGAGCACGTCACCGGCGTCGGTGGCACAGCGGTACTCCATGCCGGTGCCGACGAGCGGGGCCTCCGACTTAATCAGCGGCACCGCCTGACGCATCATGTTCGCGCCCATGAGGGCACGGTTGGCGTCGTCGTGCTCCAGGAAGGGGATCATCGCGGTGGCGACGGACACCATCTGGCGCGGCGAGACGTCCATGTAGTCGACGTCCGTGCCGGGCACGTAGTCGACCTCTCCGCCGCGGCGGCGGACCAGGACGCGGGGCTCGGTGAAGCGCAGCTCGTCGGAGAGGGTCGCGTTCGCCTGGGCGATGACGAAGCGGTCCTCCTCGTCGGCCGTGATGTAGTCGACGTCGTCGGTGACCTGGCCGTCGACGACCTTGCGGTACGGCGTCTCGATGAAGCCGAACGCGTTGACGCGGCCGTACGAGGCGAGCGAACCGATCAGACCGATGTTCGGGCCTTCGGGGGTCTCGATCGGGCACATGCGTCCGTAGTGGGACGGGTGCACGTCTCGGACCTCGAAGCCGGCCCGCTCACGGGAGAGACCACCCGGGCCAAGAGCCGACAGGCGGCGCTTGTGGGTGAGACCCGACAGCGGGTTGTTCTGGTCCATGAACTGCGACAGCTGGCTGGTGCCGAAGAACTCCTTGATGGAGGCGACGACCGGCCGGATGTTGATCAGGGTCTGCGGCGTGATCGCCTCGACGTCCTGGGTGGTCATGCGCTCACGCACGACGCGCTCCATCCGCGCCAGGCCCGTGCGGACCTGGTTCTGGATGAGCTCGCCGACGTTGCGCAGACGACGGTTGCCGAAGTGGTCGATGTCGTCGGTCTCGACGACGATCTCCCGGCCGGACTCACCGGTCGTCTCGGTCTCACCGGCGTGCAGCTTGACCAGGTACTTGATGGTCGCGATGACGTCGTCGGTGGTGAGCACCCCGGCGTCCAGCGGCTCATCGGCGCCGAGCTTCTTGTTCACCTTGTAGCGGCCGACCTTCGCGAGGTCGTAGCGCTTCGGGTTGAAGTAGAGGTTCTCAAGCAGCGTCTGAGCGGCCTCGCGCGTCGGCGGCTCGCCCGGACGCAGCTTGCGGTAGATGTCGAGCAGCGCGTCGTCCTGGCCCTGGGTGTGGTCCTTCTCCAGGGTGGCGCGCATCGACTCGTACTCGCCGAACTCCTCCAGGATCTGCTCGGTGCTCCAGCCGAGCGCCTTGAGGAGGACGGTGACCGACTGCTTGCGCTTGCGGTCGATGCGGACACCGACCATGTCGCGCTTGTCGATCTCCATCTCCAGCCAGGCACCCCGGGAGGGGATGATCTTGGCGGAGAAGATGTCCTTGTCGGACGTCTTGTCGATGGAGGAGTCGAAGTAGACACCCGGCGAGCGGACCAGCTGCGACACGACGACACGCTCGGTGCCGTTGATGACGAAGGTGCCCTTGTTGGTCATGAGCGGGAAATCGCCCATGAAGACCGTCTGGGACTTGATCTCGCCGGTCTCGTTGTTGGTGAACTCGGCCGTGACGAAGAGCGGCGCGGCGAACGTGAAGTCGCGCTCCTTGCACTCGTCGATCGAGTTCTTCGGGGGCTCGAAGCGGTGGTCGCGGAACGTAAGCGACATCGACCCGGAGAAGTCCTCGATCGGTGAGATCTCCTCGAAGATCTCCTCCAGGCCGGACTTGGTGGGGACGTCTTGTCCACTGTCCAGAGCAGCCTCGACGCGAGCCTTCCATGCGGCGTTGCCGAGGAGCCAGTCAAAGCTCTCGGTCTGCAGCGCGAGGAGGTTCGGAACCTCGAGGGGCTCCTTGATCTTTGCAAAAGAGATGCGCAGCGGGGCGGTGCTGGCACCGTTGTTCGTATTCGCGGTCGAGGCGTTGCGCGAGGCGGCCAAGAGGGGGTCCTTCCGAGGGCTCGGACTCACTACGCGCGTACCGGTCCCACTCTGGACACATAGACAGACCGTTCCGAATCGGTCGCAATACGACCAGGTCGGAGGGGGTCGGCCATCGGTGCTTCAGCGTGGGCATGCCCCTGGTGACGGGCAGGAGGCAGCTAACAGGCAGCGCAAAGGGTCAGTGTAGCCAAGCGGCACACTGATGTCCAGTCGGGGTTCTCAGAGACCCACGTTGCTCTCAACAGCTGTTCTCAACACCTATGGCTAGCCCTCGCGCGGGGTGCGCACTTCCTTACTGCCCTCTTCACTCTCGATCCATGCCTCGGATACGGATCGAAGTGATGACGCGTCCTGAGAATTGCGCGCCGCGTCCGGTTCGTCAAGGCCCACCGGTCCGTACGGACCTCCAGGAGCCTTCACCGGCCACCGCCGGAAAGCCCTCGGAACGCCCCTGAGGGGCCCGCGAGAGGCGTACGGCGAAGATCACCCTACTCGCCGTCGGCGGAAGAGCAAGGCAGCCGCCACGGGTACGCCGAAGGGCGACCACCCGGATGGGTGATCGCCCTTGGCTGCGGCCGCGTGACGCGACCGGGGAGTCCGTGGACTCCCGGGGTGTTACTTGACCTCGACGGAAGCGCCGGCGGCCTTGAGGGACTCGGCAGCCTTCTCGGCGGCCTCCTTGGCGACCTTCTCGAGGACCGGCTTCGGGGTGCCGTCGACGAGGTCCTTGGCCTCCTTCAGACCCAGCGAGGTCAGCTCACGCACGACCTTGATGACCTGGATCTTCTTCTCGCCGGCGCCGGTGAGGATGACGTCGAACTCGTCCTGCTCGGCAGCGGCCTCGGCGGCCGGGACACCCGGGCCCGCGATGACGGCAGCGGCCGGGGCGGCGGCGGTGACGTCGAACTTCTCCTCGAAGGCCTTCACGAACTCGGAGAGCTCGATGAGGGTCATCTCTTCGAACTGCGCGAGCAGGTCGTCCTGGGACAGCTTCGCCATGATAGGCGTCCTTCCACTATTCGGCAGGTGCCGGATGTATATGTCGGCGGGCGTACGTGGAGCCCGCTGGACCGCTGAGCGTGATTACTCGGCGGCCTCGGCGGGAGCCGGCGTACCGGCACCGCCCTGCTCTTCCTTCTTGGCACGAAGCGCTTCCGCGGTGCGGACGAACTTCGACGGGAGAGCCTGGAAGAGCGCGGCAGCCTGAGACTGCTTGCCCTTCATGGCACCTGCCAGCTTGGAGAGCAGAACCTCGCGGGACTCAAGGTCCGCGAGCTTCTTGATCTCATCGGCGGACAGCGCCTTACCGTCAAGGACACCGCCCTTGATGATGAGGTTCGGGTTGTCCTTGGCGAAGTCACGAAGACCCTTCGCCGACTCCACCGGGTCACCGGTGACGAAGGCAACCGCCGTCGGACCCGAGAACAGGTCGTCCAGCGTGTCGATCCCGGCCTCGTTGGCCGCAATCTTGGTCAGCGTGTTCTTCACCACGGCGTACTGGGCGTTCTCACCGAGCGAACGGCGCAGCTCCTTGAGCTGTGCCACGGTGAGACCCCGGTACTCGGTCAGCACAGCGGCGTTCGAGCTGCGGAACTGGTCCGTCAGCTCGGCTACCGCGGCAGCCTTGTCGGGCCTTGCCATGAGCGTCGGCCTCCTTCCGGGTGATGAGGACCGCTCAGAAGGGGCCGGGAAAGACGAAACGCCCCAGCACAAGTGCCAGGGCGCGGCTCGACCGAACAGAGTCCGGGAGCGTTCCACAGTCACCTGCGCAGGTCGTCCGATCCAATCGGAACCTTCGGTCGCCGTCCCCCTTGCGAGAGCACAGCGACGACCAGCGGTCTTTGGCTTCCTGGTGAGAGTACGCGACCGGATGCGGGACGGGCAAATCCGTCCCCGCTCGTCCCTTACGGGAGGTCTTCGGGAAGGCTCAGGAGGCGCCGACTCCGGCGCCGCCCGGCTGCTTCAGCATCTCTGTGAAGTCCACCGTGTCCGAGGCCGACGGCTTCTGCTGGGGTACGTCCGTGCCGTAGTCGCTGTAGAAGAGCGTCGAATTGAACGCTCCGGTCTTCATCTCACCGCGCTCGGTCTTCTTCACCAGCAGGTCGTCCTTGTCGACCCAGATGTCGACGGTCTGGGTGGTGACCCCGGCCAGCGCCAGCTGCTCCTTGAAGTCGGCCAGCTGCTCGGCGTCCAGGTTGCTGTTCTTCGCGGTCAGCTCGGCGACGTCGACCGTGCCGGAGTAGTGCGTCGTGGAGACCCCGCGGACGTCCTCCTGGCCGACCTTCTTCACGTCACCGGAGGCCAGGAGCGCCTTCACGCCCTGCTCGGGCGTGCTGTTCTGGATCTGGTCCTGCATGACGTCGCCGGCGGCCCCGCCCAGGGCGGCCAGGTCCTTGTAGGAATACCGGACCCAGTGCTTGCCCCCGGCCTTGGCCGCGAAGGCGTCGCCCATGTTGGCGTAGTACTCGTCCTTGAAATAGCGCGCCCGGACCGGCCCGTCGCCGCCGGCCTGCTTCAGAGCGTCGCCCATGGTGCCGCCGGTGTACGTGATGGTCATCTCGCCGGAGAGACCGTCGGCCCAGCCGATGGTCCCGGACTGCTTCATCGACATGGTCTCGCCCATGTCCATGGTGCCCTCGACCTTGGCCGACTGGGCGCCGCCCGTCTTCTTCTGCACCTGCTTCAGCGCGGCGACCGGGCTCGCCTTGGCGACGGCGCCCGCCTTGTCCTTGCCGGAGCCGCTGGAGCCCCCCGAGCCGTCGGAGCCACTGCAGGCCGCTATCGACGTCAGCGCCGCGGCAGCAGCCAGCGCCGTACCCATGCGTCGTGCCGTGCTCGTCCTCATGGAATCGGTCCACCCCTCGTATCGTCTGCTCGTCCCCCGCACAACAGTCGCACAGGGCACTGACAGGCATAGGTCCTTACGGATACGAGGACGGGCCCCGCACCTCGAAAGGTTGCGGGGCCCGTACACATAGTGCACGCGTGTGACGCGGCTTACCCGGTGAGCGCGGTGGCTCAGACGGCGGCCGGGTCCTCCTCGACGAGGAGGTTGCGGGTGCGGTTGGCGTCCAGCGGGATGCCGGGGCCCATCGTGGTGGCCAGCGTGGCCTTCTTGATGTAGCGGCCCTTGGCGGCGGACGGCTTCAGACGGAGGATCTCCTCCAGCGCCGCTGCGTAGTTCTCCACCAGCTTGGTCTCGTCGAAGGAGACCTTGCCGATGATGAAGTGCAGGTTCGAGTGCTTGTCGACGCGGAACTCGATCTTGCCGCCCTTGATGTCGTTGACAGCCTTCACGACGTCGGGGGTGACGGTGCCGGTCTTCGGGTTCGGCATCAGACCACGCGGACCGAGCACGCGGCCCAGGCGGCCGACCTTGCCCATGAGGTCCGGGGTGGCGACGACGGCGTCGAAGTCCAGACGGCCCTTCGCCACCTCGTCGATGAGCTCGTCGGCGCCGACGATGTCGGCTCCGGCGGCTTCCGCGGCCGCAGCACGGTCACCGGTCGCGAAGACCAGGACCCGGGCGGTCTTGCCGGTGCCGTGCGGGAGGTTCACGGTGCCGCGGACCATCTGGTCGGCCTTGCGCGGGTCGACACCCAGGCAGAAGGCGACCTCGACGGTGCCGTCGAACTTCGTGGAGGCGGTGTCCTTGGCGATACGGACGGCCTCAAGCGGGGCGTAGTTGCGCTCCCGGTCGATCTTGGCGTCCGCAGCGCGGAGGTTCTTGCTGCGCTTCACTTCTACTCCTGTGGTTTCAGAGTGTGGAGTCGTGGTGCGGACCAGCGCTTGGTCCTACCACTGAGGGCTACGGGGCTGAATCAGCCTTCGACCGTGATGCCCATGGAGCGGGCGGTGCCGGCAATGATCTTCGACGCGGCGTCGAGGTCATTGGCGTTCAGGTCGGGGAGCTTCGTCGTGGCGATCTCGCGGACCTGGGCGGCCGTCAGCTTGGCGACCTTGGTCTTGTGCGGCTCGCCGGAGCCCTTGTCCACACCCGCGGCCTTGAGGATCAGCTTGGCGGCCGGCGGAGTCTTCGTGACGAAGGTGAAGGAACGGTCCTCGTAGACCGTGATCTCCACCGGCACGACCATGCCACGCTGCGACTCGGTCGCGGCGTTGTAGGCCTTGCAGAACTCCATGATGTTGACGCCGTGCTGACCGAGCGCGGGGCCGACCGGCGGGGCCGGGTTCGCCGCACCGGCGTTGATCTGGAGCTTGATAAGCCCCGTGACCTTCTTCTTCTTGGGAGGCATTGCTCTCTCCGGGTCCTAGTGAGAGTGTTTCGCCGCCGATTCCGGTCATCCGGATGGAGGCATACCGCACAACGATAACGGGTATAGCTGTGCGACCAAAAACCAAGCAGGTCAGAGGGGCTGCGAAACCCCTCTGACCTGCTTGGTAGGCGTGTGTCCAGAAAGCGGCGGAGCCGCTAGTTCTTCTGGATCTGGTCGAAGCTGAGCTCGACCGGGGTCTCGCGGCCGAAGATCTCGACGAGGCCCTTGACCTTCTTCGAGTCGGCGTTGATCTCGTTGATCGTGGCCTGGAGCGTCGCGAACGGGCCGTCGGTGACGGTGACCGAGTCGCCCACCTCGAAGTCCAGCACCTGGACCTCGACCTTGCGGGACGGCGCGGGCTTGCCCTCGGCCTCGGCGGCCTCGCGGGCTGCCTTCTCCTCGGCCTCCGGGGCGAGCATCTTGACGATCTCGTCCAGGGTCAGCGGGTACGGGTCGTAGGCGTTGCCCACGAAGCCGGTGACGCCGGGCGTGTTGCGCACGACGCCCCAGGACTCGTTCGTCAGGTCCATGCGCACCAGGACGTAGCCGGGGAGCTTGTTCTGCCGGACGTTCTTGCGCTCGCCGTTCTTGATCTGGACGATCTCTTCCTCGGGCACTTCGGCCTGGTAGATGAAGTCCTCGACGTTGAGCGAGACGGCGCGCTGCTCCAGGTTGGCCTTCACGCGCTTCTCGTAACCGGCGTACGTGTGGATGACGTACCACTCGCCGGGGAGACCGCGGAGCTCGTCACGCAGGGCGGCGACGGGGTCGACGGGGGCGGCCGGCTCAGCGGCTTCCTCGTCGGCGCTCTCGTCCTCGTCCTCGACCGCCTCGGCGGCCTCGTTCTCGACGGCCTTGCCGGCCTCGACAGCCTCTTCCTCGGCTGCTTCGGCAGCGGCCTCGGCCTGGTCCGGGGAGTCAGCAGCCTCAACGACGTCGAGCTCGTCCTTGGCGGACTCGGAGGAGCCAGCCTCGGGCTCGACGGCGTCGTTCAGGTTCGGGTCAGACACGATGGCTGCTTCTTCCTGGATACAAAGGGGTGGAACGTGCGAAAGGGGCGCCGGTCGGACGCCCTTCGCGGGATCAGCCGAAGACGTATTTGACGACCCGCGCGAATCCCATGTCGAGAACGGTAACGATACCGATCATGACGACAACGAAGACGATCACCACGGTGGTGTACGTCGTCAGCTGGCTACGGGTCGGCCAGACGACCTTGCGGAGTTCGGCGACGATCTGGCGGTAGAACAGCGCGAGACGGCCCAGAGGGCCCTTCTTGCCGCGCTTGCCGCCCTTCCGAGTCTTCTTCTTCGACTCGGGAGCTTCATCATCGGCATCAGGCATGTCGATGGAGCCCACGGCGTCCGTCACGCTACTCACCTGATTCCGGGTCGTGGCCGTGCCGCGCCCGGTGGAGCCGCACGGCTGTGCAATGAAGTACGTACATGCGCACACATCCTGGCGAAGGAGTGTGTAGCAGGGCCGGAGGGACTTGAACCCCCAACCGCTGGTTTTGGAGACCAGTGCTCTACCAATTGAGCTACGACCCTTTGTGGTTTCCACCAACCTACCGCATCTTTCCCGGTGACCGGGTGCAGGAACGGCGCGGTTGGTGAAGGCCAACGACAGGTGAGTGTACGTGCTCGGGGCCGCTGCGTCGAACAGACAACTACCGACCGGTCCTGTCCGGTTCCTGTCCGAGTGCTGTCCGGTCCCTGAAACGCGTGCGCCGAGGACTTTTCCGGTCTGCGAGCATGGCCCCATGAGCGCTGCAACTTCCCCGTCCGAGCGCCGGGTCTCCGCCCGCATCGGCGCGATCTCCGAGTCCGCGACCCTCGCCGTCGACGCCAAGGCCAAGGCCCTCAAGGCCGCCGGGCGGCCGGTGATCGGCTTCGGCGCGGGCGAGCCCGACTTCCCGACCCCCGACTACATCGTCGAGGCCGCGGTCGAGGCCTGCCGCACCCCGAAGTACCACCGCTACACCCCGGCCGGCGGGCTCCCCGAGCTCAAGGCCGCCATCGCGGCGAAGACGCTGCGCGACTCCGGCTACGAGGTCGAGGCCGGCCAGATCCTGGTGACCAACGGCGGCAAGCAGGCCATCTACGAGGCCTTCGCCGCGATCCTGGACCCGGGCGACGAGGTCATCGTCCCCGCCCCGTACTGGACCACCTACCCCGAGTCGATCCGGCTCGCGGGCGGTGTCCCGGTCGAGGTCGTCGCCGACGAGACCACCGGCTACCGGGTCTCCGTCGAGCAGCTGGAGGCCGCGCGCACGGAACGGACGAAGGTCGTCCTGTTCGTCTCGCCGTCCAACCCGACCGGTGCCGTCTACAGCGAGGCCGACGCCGAGGCGATCGGCCGCTGGGCCGTCGAGCACGGCCTGTGGGTGCTCACCGACGAGATCTACGAGCACCTCGTCTACGGCGACGCGACCTTCACCTCGCTCCCGGCGCTCGTCCCGGAGCTGCGCGACAAGTGCATCGTCGTCAACGGTGTCGCCAAGACGTACGCGATGACCGGCTGGCGGGTGGGCTGGATCATCGGCCCGAAGGACGTGGTGAAGGCCGCGACCAACCTCCAGTCGCACGCCACCTCGAACGTCTCCAACGTCGCCCAGGTCGCCGCGCTCGCCGCCGTCTCGGGCCCGCTGGACGCCGTCGCCGAGATGCGTACCGCCTTCGACCGCCGCCGCAAGCTGATCGTGCGGATGCTCAACGAGATCGACGGCGTGCTCTGCCCGGAGCCCGAGGGCGCGTTCTACGCCTACCCGTCGGTGAAGGGGCTGCTCGGCAAGGAGATCCGCGGCAGGCGCCCGGCCGACTCGGTCGAGCTGGCCGCCCTGATCCTGGACGAGGCCGAGGTCGCCGTCGTTCCGGGCGAGGCCTTCGGCACGCCGGGCTATCTGCGCCTGTCCTACGCCCTGGGCGACGACGACCTGGTCGAGGGCGTCTCGCGGATCCAGAAGCTGCTGGGCGAGGCCAAGGCCTGACAGAGCCCCACCGCCCACGGGGAGTGCTCCCGCCGCCGGAATCCACTCCGGCGGCGGGGGCACTTTTTGTTCGACCGGCACCCCAAACGGGAAAGCGGCTACCGCTCCGGCCCACCGTGCGGCAGGATCTTCCGATGGAGCGTGATGTACGTCTGTTGCCCAAGGCCCACCTGCACCTGCACTTCACCGGGTCGATGCGGCCCACCACCCTGCTCGAACTGGCCGACAAGTACGGGGTCCACCTCCCGGACGCCCTGACCGGCGGCGAGCCGCCCAAGCTGCGGGCCACCGACGAGCGCGGCTGGTTCCGTTTCCAGCGGCTCTACGACATCGCCCGGTCCTGCCTGCGGTCCCCCGAGGACATCCACCGCCTGGTCCGCGAGAGCGCCCAGGAGGACGTCGCGGACGGTTCGGGCTGGCTGGAGATCCAGGTCGACCCCACCTCGTACGCCCCGCTGCTCGGCGGGCTGATCCCGGCCATCGAGATCATCCTCGACGCCGTGGACAGCGCCTCCCGGGACACCGGCCTGGGCATGCGCGTGGTGATCGCCGCCAACCGGATGAAGCACCCGCTGGACGCCCGGACCCTGGCGCGGCTGGCCGTGCGGTACGCCGACCGGGGCGTCGTGGGCTTCGGGCTCTCCAACGACGAGCGGCGGGGGATGGCCCGCGACTTCGACCGGGCCTTCGCCATCGCGCGGGACGGCGGCCTGCTGGCGGCTCCGCACGGCGGCGAGCTGGCCGGGCCGTCCAGTGTGCGCGACTGCCTCGACGACCTGGACGCCTCGCGCATCGGCCACGGCGTCCGGGCCGCCGAGGACCCCCGGCTGCTGCGCAAGCTCGCCGAGCGGGGGGTGACCTGCGAGGTCTGCCCGTCGTCCAATGTGGCGCTCGGCGTCTACGAGAAGCCCGCCGACGTCCCTCTGCGCACCCTGTTCGACGCGGGCGTGCCGCTGGCGCTGGGGGCGGACGACCCGCTGCTGTTCGGTTCGCGGCTGGCCGCCCAGTACGAGCTGGTGCGCCGGCACCACGGCTTCACCGACGAGGAGCTGGCCGAGCTGGCGCGCCAGTCGGTACGGGGGTCGGCGGCGCCCGTCGACGTACAGGAGAAGCTGCTGTCGGGGATCGACGACTGGCTGGCTAGCTGATTCCGGCCAGCAGGGTGCGGGCGATCGCGGTGGCGAACTCGTCCAGGGGCTGCGGGGGCGTGCCGCCGGGGAGCGTGGAGTAGGCGAAGGCCCGCTGGGCGCAGGCGCCGAGGAGCAGAGAGGCGGCGGCGTAGGTGTCGGCGTCCGCCCGGATCCGGCCCGCGTCCTGTTCGGCGCGCAGGTAGGCGTCGAGCTGCTGGATCGGGCGGTGGGGGCCGGTCCCCAGGTCTCGCATGCCCTGCTCGTGGCGGTGCTTGAGCTGGGGTTCGGCGTACAGGGAGGCGGCCATCGGGAAGGTCTGCTCGTAGAACAGGGCGGCCTGCCGGGCGATGTCGGTGAGGTGGTCCTCGATGCCGCCCTCTCCGGCGACCAGGCCGCTCAGCAGGTTTCCGAGCCTGGGCAGCCGTTCGGCGAGGACGGTGACGAACAGCTCCTCCTTGCTGCTGAAGTGCTTGTAGAGCGCCGCCTCGGAGCAGTCGGCCGCCCGGGCGATCTCCTTGGTGGTGGTCCGGGCGAGGCCGATGGAGAGCATCAGGTCGTGGGCCGCGTCGACGATCCGGACGCGGGCGGGCTTCTGGTCCATGGGCGCTCCAAGCGGGCGTGGGCCCGGGCAGTGTTGACGATCACACGGGGTTCGTCCACCCTAGAGGTTAGTGAACACTCACCCACCGAGGGGCAGGCCATGAGACTGACCGTGTTCGGAGCGACCGGCGGTGTCGGCCAGGAGATCGTGGGGCAGGCACTGGCGGCGGGCCACGAGGTGACGGTCGTGGTCCGCGATCCCGCGGGGCTCCCGGAGTCCCTGGCGGGTGCCGCGCTGCACTCGGCCGTCCCGCTGGACGACGCGGCGGCGGTGCGGGGCGCGGTGGCCGGGCGGGACGCGGTGCTGTCCGGGCTGGGTGCGCGCGGCCGGAGGGCGAACGGGATCGCCGAGCGGCTGACCGGGCGGATCCTGGCGGCGATGGAGGCCGAGGAGGTGCGGCGGCTGGTGGTGGTGAGCGCGGCGCCGGTCGGACCCGAGGCGGTGGGAGATCCGCTGATGGACCGGCTGACGCGCAGGGCCATCGGGGCGATTCTGTCGGATGTGTACGCGGATCTCGCCCGGATGGAGGCGGCGCTGGCCCGCAGTGCGGCGGACTGGACGTCGGTACGGCCCCCGAAGCTGACGAACGGTCCGCGCAGGGGGGTCTACCGGCGGGTGGTGGGCGGTACGCCGCGCAGCGGCCGGTCGATCTCCCGGGCCGATGTGGCCCACGCGATGCTCGCGGTGCTCGACGACCCGGGGACCGTGGAACAGGGCGTGGGCATCGCCTACTGAGCGGCTGCCGGGCCCGTACGGCTCACAGGCTGACGCCGACCGTCACCGGCTCGTTGACGAGGGTGACGCCGAAGGCGTCGTGGACCCCGGCGACGACTTCGCGGGCCAGGGCCAGCAGGTCTTCGGTGGTGGCCGTGCCCCGGTTGGTGAGGGCGAGGGTGTGCTTGGTGGAGATCCGGGCGGGGCCGCCGCCGTAGCCCTTGGTGAATCCGGCGCGGTCGATCAGCCAGGCCGCCGACGTCTTGGTGCGGCCGTCCCCGGCGGGGAACGCCGGGGGCGTCACGTCCGGGCCGAGGCGGTCGCGGACCCGGGCGAGGAAGTCCTCGTACGCGGCCGGTTCGAGGATCGGGTTGGTGAAGAAGGACCCCGCCGACCAGGTGTCGTGGTCCTCCGGGTCGAGCACCATGCCCTTGCCGGCGCGGAGCTTCAGCACGGTTTCCCGGGCCGCCGACGCGGCGACGCGTTCGCCCTGTTCGACGCCCATCGCCCTGGCCGTTTCGGGGTACCTCAGGGGCGCGGAAAGGCCGGCGGCCTCTTCCAGCTCGAATCGGACACGGAGCACCACGAAGCGGTCGGGTTCCGCCTTGAAGCGACTGTGGCGGTACGAGAAGGCGCACTCCGCGTTCGGAATCGTCACGGTCTCCCGGGTTCGCCGGTCGTAGGCGACGACCTCCGTGATCGTGGAGGACACCTCCTGCCCGTACGCCCCGACGTTCTGGATCGGCGTCGCACCGGCGGAGCCGGGGATACCCGCCAGGCATTCGATGCCCGCGAGGCCCGCCTCGACGGTCCGGGCGACGGCGTCGGTCCACACCTCACCGGCGGCCAGCTCCAACGACGCACCGGAGAGCGTGAACCCCTTGGTGGCGATGCGCACCGCGGTGCCGTCGAAGCCCTTGTCCCCGATGACCAGGTTCGAGCCGCCGCCGATCACCAGCAGCGGGGTGCCGCTGTCGTCGGCCTCGCGCACGGCGGCGACCACCTCGGCGTCGGTCGTGGCCGTCAGCAGCCGGGCGGCGGGGCCGCCGAGCCGGAAGGTGGTCAGGGGGGCGAGGGGGGCGTCGTGAAGTTCCTGCACGGGGACAAGAGTACGGTCCGTGGCTCCGCCCCCCGTGCGGGCCACGGACCGTGCGCCTCCCCCACCCGGGCTCAGACGGTCACCGCGTCCCGTTCTGCGGCATCCCGCGTCGCCGGGGCCCGGGCGGGCCCGGCCGCACTGCGGCGGCCCGGGATCAGGAGCGCGACGAGCGCGCCCAGGGCCACCGCTCCGGCCCCGATCCAGAGCGCGGGAACGGTGCCGTCCGCGAACAGCCGCGGCGAGCCGTAGCCGCCCCGCGCGGCGAAGACCGAGGCGAGGACCGCGACTCCGAGCGCACCGCCGACCTCCCGGAGCGCGTTGTTGGCCCCGGAGGCGATGCCCTGTTCCCCGGCGCGGACGCTGGACAGCACGAGGCTCGCGGCCGGCGCGAAGTACATCGCCATGCCGACCCCGCCGATGACCAGGGCGGGCAGCTGGGCGGCGTAACTCACGTCCGGTTCGACGACCACGGCGAACAGGGTCAGCCCGAGGGCCTGGAGCGCCAGCCCGGCCACCACGACCGGCCGTCCCCCGAAGCGGTCGGAGAGATACCCGGCGAGCGGGGCGACGAGGATCGGCATCCCGGTCCAGGGCAGCATCCGCAGACCGGCCTCGGTGGGCGAGTGCCCCAGCCCGTTCTGGAGGAACTGGCTGAGCAGGAAGATCGACCCGAACATCCCGAAGAACATCAGCAGGCTCGCCACGTTGATCCCGAGGAAGGCCCGGCCCCGGAAGAACCGCATCGGCAGCATCGGGTTCTCCGCCCGGTTGCCGTGGTGCACGAACAGGCCGAGCAGGGCCGTGCCCGCGATCAGCCCGGTCAGGACGAGAGGGCTGGTCCACCCGTGGCTCGCGGTGTTGACCAGGGCGTAGACGATGCCGAAGAGGCCCGCGCTGACCAGGACCGTGCCGCGGATGTCCAGTGGCGCTCTGGGCGCGTACGACTCGGTGAGCCGCAGCCGGGCCAGCGGCAGCAGCACCAGGCCGAGCGGCACGTTCAGCCAGAAGATCCACTGCCAGGAGATGTGCTCGGTCAGCGCACCGCCGATCAGCGGCCCGCTGGCCACGGCCACACCGTTCACCGCGCCGAAGAGGCCCAGCGCCGCGCCCCGCCGCTCGGGCGGAACGGCGGCACCGATCAGGGTGAGCGTCAGCGGCATCATGATCGCCGCGCCGACGCCCTGGACCGCCCGGAACGCGATGAGCTCCCCGATGCCCGGTGACAGGGCGGCCGCGGCGGAGGCGGCCGTGAAGACGCCGAGGCCGACCAGGAACAGCCGCCGCCTGCCGAACCGGTCCCCGAGCGCCGCGCCGAGCATCAGCAGCACGGCGAAGGTCAGGGTGTACGCGTTCACCGTCCACTCCAGCTCCTCCAGCCCGCCGCCGAGGCTCTCGCGGATGGAGGGAAGGGCGGTGGTGACGACGAGGTTGTCCAGGGCCGCCATGAATCCGGCGACGCTGGTGATGACGAGGGTCCAGACCGCTCTTCCGCGGTCCGCCGTGCCGTGCTGCTCGTTCATTTCTCCCCCTGCTGATCAGTTCCCGCTGATCAGGCCTGATATTAGTTATTGATCACTAACTTCTGCGGACAGAAATCCGGGCGGCCCCGGAGCGCGCTGTTCACTCGGTGGGCCCGGCCGAGACGTAGAACCCCGACCAGACACGGTGATCGGCCGGGAAGCCGAGCGAGCCGAGCGTGTTGATGAGCATCCCGTAGGCCAGGAACGTCGTCGTCTCGCTCTCGTCGGCTCCGAGCGCGATGTGGACGTCGTCCCACATCCGCACCCAGGCCGCTCGCAGGGACTCGCCGAACGCATGGTCCCCGGCGGCCTCCGCCACGGCGACGGCCGCGTACATCTGCATCTGCATCATCAGCTTCTCGCCGTCGTCGACGATCAGCCGCTGGTACGCCGCGGCCATGGCATGCAGCGCCTCCTCCCCCTCCAGCCCCTTCGAGGCCTCCGCGAACACCTGGCGGGTGTCCTCCAGGCAGCGTTCGGCGGCGGCGAGGAACATGGCCTGCTTGTTGGGGAAGAGCCGGAAGAGGTAGGGCTGCGAGACGCCGACCCGCCGGGCGATCACCTCGGTGGACGTGCCGTTGTAGCCACCGCGGGCGAACTCCGTGATCGCCGCCCGGACGACGCTCTCGCGCCGCTCCTCCGCACTCATCCTGACCATGAAGATAAGTTATTGCTCAATCACTAACTTGGTCAAGCGGTCAGAGGGACCAGGACGAAAGTAAGGGGCGCCTCTCACAGAGGGCACCCCTTACCGGCCCGGGACGCTCCCCGGGCGCACGACCGGCGTACGCCTCAGGCGAGCCGCACGACGGCGCGGGACAGCCCCAGCACCTTCTTCTCGTCGCACATGGCCACCAGGTCCACGCGAACCAAGTTGTCCTCCAGCTTGGCCCCGACCTTGGCGCTGACCTCGATCAGCGCGCCCTCGTCGTCGTTGGGCACGACGACCGGCTTGGTGAACCGCACCCCGTAGTCGACGACCGCGCCCGGATCGCCGGCCCAGTCCGTGACCACGCGGATCGCCTCGGCCATCGTGAACATGCCGTGCGCGATCACATCCGGCAGCCCGACCTCGCGCGCGAACTTCTCGTTCCAGTGGATCGGGTTGAAGTCGCCCGACGCACCCGCGTACTGCACGAGCGTCGCCCGCGTCACCGGGAACGACCGCGCGGGCAGTTCCGTACCGACCTCGACCGACTCGTAAGAGACCTTCGCCGTCATCACGCCTCCTCGGCGGCGCGCGCCACCAGCTTCGTCAACGCCGTCACGACCAGCTCACCGGCCTCGTCGTGCACATCCCCGCGGATGTCCAGAACATCGTTGCCCGCCAGGGACTTGATGCTCTCGATCGTCGACGTGACCGTCAGCCGGTCCCCCGCCCGCACCGGACGCACGTACGAGAACTTCTGGTCACCGTGCACCACCCGGCTGTAGTCCAGGCCCAGCTGCGGGTCCTGCACCACTTCCCCGGCGGCCCGGTGGGTGATCGAGAAGACGAAGGTGGGCGGCGCGATCACGTCGGGGTGGCCCAGTGCGCGGGCGGCCTCCACATCGACGTAGGCCGGATGGGCGTCGCCCACCGCCTCGGCGAACTCTCGGATCTTCTCCCGGCCGACCTCGTACGCCGGGGTGGGCGGATAGGTCCGCCCCACGAAGGACTGGTCGAGCGCCATGAGCTCGCTACCTCCTGATGGAAAGACGTGGAAAGACGAAGCGGGGGCGCCCCCGTGCGGGGGACGACCCCGTACAACGACACGAGGCCGCCCCCAGAGGGGACGGCCTCGTGTACGAGCCTGATTCAGCGCGTTTCGCGGTGCGCGGTGTGCGAGTTGCAGCGCGGGCAGTGCTTCTTCATCTCAAGACGGTCCGGGTTGTTACGCCGGTTCTTCTTGGTGATGTAGTTCCGCTCCTTGCACTCCACGCAGGCCAGCGTGATCTTCGGGCGGACGTCGGTGGCAGCCACGTGAGTGCTCCTTGGACGGACGGATGGACGGATGAACGCATAAAAGAGTAGCCGATCGAAGGACCGACCCAACAATCGGCTACCGTTAGTAGCGGTGACCGGACTTGAACCGGTGACACAGCGATTATGAGCCGCTTGCTCTACCGACTGAGCTACACCGCTTTGACGATGAGTCACCCCGCCGAAGCGGGGTTTCCCCATCACCAGAGCCCCAATGCGGAATCGAACCGCAGACCTTCTCCTTACCATGGAGACGCTCTACCGACTGAGCTATTGGGGCGAGCGATGAAGACATTACACGGTCCTGGGCCGGTTGCCCAAATCCGTTTCGGTAGCGTCCCCCGGGCCCCTCTCCGGCCCCGCCCACACCCCCTGATCAGGCCTTGATCCAGCCCGCATCGCCTTCCGGACCGGACGTCGCCCGGGGCCGGAAAAGGCCCACCGGTACGACTATTGCGCTCCTCCCGGAAGCCGCCGTGCCAGGCGTCGCGGACCCGGCCATGATCGACGAGACCCCGGAAGGCGTCCCGCCGGCCAGCCGGCACGACCGGCAGGACGCCCCCTGCGACAAGACACCCCTCAAGACCCGGCCCACTACTCCGCGTGATCTTGCACCCCGCCCCCTTAACACCCCCTTTCAGGAGCGCGATGCCCGACAGCCAGCCGCGGCGGCCCGACGACAACGCGCCCGACAGCGCCGACGCGGCCACCACCGCCGACACCCCCGCCCTCGTCCTCAGCGGCGCCCGCCTCACCGACGGCCGCACCGTCGACGTACGCCTCAGCGGCAGCCGCATCGAGGCCGTCGGGACCCCGGGGAGCCTCACCGGCCGGGGCTCCCGCATCGACCTCCGGGGCTATCTCCTGCTCCCCGCCCCCGCCGAACCCCACGCCCACAGCGACACCGCGCTCACCGCGGACAGCGCGGCCCCCGACAGCCCCGGGCCCGCCTCCCACCGCACCGAGGACATCCAGCGCCGCGCCACCGAGGCGGCGCTCCTCCAGCTCGGCCACGGCGCGACCGCCCTGCGCACCCACGTCCGCATCGGCGACGTCCAGGGCCTCGCCCCGCTCGAAGCCGTCCTACAGGCCCGGCGCTCCCTGCGCGGCCTCACCGACCTCACACCCGTCGCGGTCCCCCGCCTGCTCACCGGCATCGCCGGGGCGGACGGCCTCGCGATGCTCCGCGACGCGGTGAAGATGGGCGCTGCGGTCGTCGGCGGCCGCCCCGACCTCGACCCGGACCCCATCGGCTACACCGAGGCCGTCCTGGAGGTCGCCGCCGAGCACGGCTGCCCGGTGGACCTGCACACCGACGCCGACGACCCCGCCCGGCTGGGCCGGCTCGCCGCCATGGCCGCCGGACTGCGCCCCGGCGTCACGCTCGGCCCCTGTTCGGGACTGGCCCATCTGCCCCTGGACATCGCCGCCCGCGCCGCCGACCAGCTCGCCGCCGCCGGGATCACCGTCGTCTGCCTGCCCCAGGGCGGCTGCACCGGCGCGGAACGCCGTACGACCGCCCCCGTACGCCTCCTGCGCTCCGCCGGCGTACGCCTCACGGCGGGCAGCGGGGCGCTGCGCGACACCGCGAACCCGGTCGGCCGCGGCGACCCCCTCGAAGCGGCGTACCTCCTCGCCTCGCAGATCGGACTGCGCGCCGAACAGGCGTACGCGATGGTCTCCGCCACCGCCCGCGCCGCCCTCGGTCTGCCCAGCGTGTACGTCGAGGCGGGCTTCCCGGCCGAACTCCTCGCCGTACGGGGCGAACGGCTCTCCGCCGCACTCTCCCTCGCCTACAGCCGCATCGTCATCCACCGCGGCCGCGTCGTCGCCCGCACCAGCGCCGTACGCGAGTACTGCGACTCCGATCCGGACTCCGACGCCGCCACGGGCCCCGGCCTCCCGCGCCAGGGGCGACCCGACTCCGGTACAGGGCCCAGGAACTGAGCGGGAGGCTGCCTCCGGGCGTACGGTCGGAGGTATGCGCATTGTCATCGCAGGTGGACACGGACAGATCGCACTGCGGCTGGAGCGGCTGCTCGCCGCACGCGGGGATGAAGCCGTAGGGATCATCCGCAACCCCCAGCAGAGCCAGGACCTCATCGAAGCCGGCGCCCAACCCGCCGTGCTGGACCTCGAATCGGCCACCGTCGAACAGACCGCGGAGGTCCTGCGCGGCGCCGACGCGGCCGTCTTCGCGGCGGGCGCGGGGCCCAACAGCGGCACCGCCCGCAAGGACACCGTCGACCGCGCCGCGGCCGTGCTGTTCGCCGACGCGGCCGAGGCGGCGGGCGTCCGCCGCTACGTCGTCGTCTCCTCCATGGGCGCCGACCCCGAACACCCCGGCGACGAGGTCTTCGACGTCTACCTGCGGGCCAAGGGCGCCGCCGACGCCGACGTGCGCTCCCGTACCGCGCTGGACTGGACGATCCTGCGCCCCGGCATGCTCACCAGCGACGCCGGCACCGGGCGGGTCCTCCTCGCCGCGTCGACGGGCCGCGGCCCCATCCCCCGCGACGACGTGGCGGCCACGCTGCTGGAGCTGCTGGACACCCCGGCGACGGCGGGCCTCACCCTGGAGGCGATCTCGGGGAACGTGCCGGTCGCGGTGGCCGTGAAGGACGTCGCGGGCAACTGACCGGGGTCCGGGCCGGGGTCCGGAAAGGCCCGCAAGGCCCCCTTGCCGGCCCCCGGAAAGGCCACGGCAACGAGGAAGCCCCCGACCAGAAGGACTGGTCGGGGGCTTCGTTCGCGTGGCGGCGCCAGGGTTCGAACCTGGGTAGGCTGAGCCGGCAGATTTACAGTCTGCTCCCTTTGGCCACTCGGGCACACCGCCTCGAACGACGCGTCGGATCTCGTGCTGATCTCCTTGGCGACGACGTAAACAATACCTGATGGCCAGGGGTGCTCCGCCACCCGATTGTTCCGCAGCCGGAGGGGACGGTCCTTGGGCCCTCCCGTTCGGGTCGGACCGGATCCCGGCCCCCGCGGAGCCCCGTATGGCCCGAACGGAAGGGCCTAGGCTTTGCGCTGTAACCCCCAGCATTCGACGCAAGGAGCCACACGTCATGGCCGACTCCAGTTTCGACATCGTCTCGAAGGTCGAGCGGCAGGAGGTCGACAACGCCCTCAATCAGGCCGCCAAGGAGATCTCCCAGCGTTACGACTTCAAGGGCACGGGCGCCTCGATCGCGTGGTCGGGCGAGAAGATCCTGATGGAGGCGAACGGCGAGGAGCGCGTCAAGGCCATCCTCGACATCTTCCAGTCCAAGCTGATCAAGCGCGGCATCTCGCTGAAGTCGCTGGACGCCGGTGAGCCTCAGCTGTCCGGCAAGGAGTACAAGATCTTCGCCTCGATCGAGGAAGGCATCTCCCAGGAGAATGCCAAGAAGGTGGCGAAGACGATCCGCGACGAGGGCCCGAAGGGCGTCAAGGCGCAGGTCCAGGGAGACGAGCTGCGCGTCAGCTCGAAGAGCCGGGACGACCTCCAGGCCGTTCAGGCGCTCTTGAAGGGCAAGGACTTCGACTTCGCGATCCAGTTCGTGAACTACCGGTAGTCGACCGCACCGTGGGGGCACCCCGTCGAGATCGGCCTCGACGGGGTGCCCTCTCCGTTTCCGGCCCTGGGCGTGATGTCCGAATACCGCCAGTGGCCGGACGGCGGGGAGGCGCAGACTGGTCGTACGGATCGGGGGCGAACAGCGAGGCGGGACGACGGCATGACGACGATCTACGCGCGGGTGGACAGCCCGCTGGGCGAGTTGCTGCTGGTCGGCGAGGTGCCGGGCGGCGACGGTGCGGCCGGGGGCACGGGGGTCCGGTTGCGCTCGCTGTCGGTACCCGGGCAGAAGGGCGGGGCGGTCGTCCAGGACGGATGGCAGCACGCCCCTGAGGCGTTCACGGAGGTCACCGGGCAGCTGGAGGCGTACTTCACGGGGCGTTCGACACGCTTCGACGTGGCGTTCGCCCAGGGTGTGGGTACGGAATTCCAGCGCCGGGTCTGGGAGGTGCTGGAGTCGATCCCGTACGGCAGGACGGTGTCCTACGGGGAGGTCGCCGCGCAGGTCGGGGCGTCGGGCGCCGGGGTGCGTGCGGTGGGCACGGCGATCGGGCGCAATCCGTTGCTGGTCGTCCGCCCGTGCCACCGGGTGATCGGGGCGGACGGGGCCCTGCGGGGGTACGCGGGCGGGCTGGAGCGGAAGAAGTTGCTGCTGGGGCTTGAGGGTGCGGTGGGCTGAGCCGTGACCCGTGAGGTTCCGCAGGCATCGGACGGGCTCTTCCGACGGCCGCGGAGGGTTGTCGCGCCGGGCGCCGTGCATGTGCCGGAGTGGCTGCCGGTGGAGCGGCGGGCCGAACTGGTGTCGGCGTGCCGGGAGTGGGCGCGGGGTCCGGTTCCGCTGCGGCAGACGGTGCTGCCGGGTGGCGGGGTGATGTCGGTGCGGACGGTGTGCCTGGGGTGGCACTGGCAGCCGTACCGGTACGCGCGTACGGCGGACGATGTGAACGGCGCCCGGGTGGCAGCGTTCCCGGACTGGCTGGCCGATCTGGGGCGGGCGGCGGTGGCCGAGGCGTACCAGGACGAGCATGCGGCGGAGGCGTTCGCTCCGGATACCGCGTTGATCAATTTCTACGACGACGCCGCACGGATGGGGATGCACCAGGACAAGGAGGAGCGGTCGGGTGCTCCTGTGGTGTCGTTGAGCATCGGGGCGACGTGCGTGTTCCGCTTCGGGAACACGGAGGGGCGTGGACGGCCCTACACGGACGTGGAGTTGGCGTCCGGCGATCTCTTCGTCTTCGGCGGGCCGTCGCGTTACGCGTTCCACGGGGTGCCGAAGGTGTACGCGGGATCGGCCGACCCTGCGGCGGGAATGCGGGTCGGCCGATTGAACCTCACGTTGCGCGAGACCGGACTGAGCTGACCGGCGTACGGCATGGGGCTGGCGGCGGGCTGACGGCGTGCGTCAGCGGCGTTCGCGGGAGTTGCCGAACAGCAGCCGGTAGGCGATGAGCAGGACCAGCGAACCGGCGATGGCGGCGAGCCAGGTCGCCGTGTCGTAGAAGTCGTTGCTGATGGGGCGGTCGAGGAAGTGGCTGGAGAGCCAGCCTCCGACGAAGGCCCCGGCGATGCCGATGAGGGTGGTGCCGATGATGCCGCCCGGATCGCGTCCCGGGAGGAGGATTTTGGCTATGACTCCGGCGACCAGCCCGAGAATGATCCAACTGATGATGCCCATGTCGCTGCACCTACCCCTTGCTTCGTCCTGAAACCCAAGACGCGACGGGCAGGTGTTCGGTTGCACAGCGGCTCGGCAGGGCGGCCCTCCGCAGAGCGGCATCCCCCGGGGCGGTCTTCCGCAGGGAAGCACCCCCCAGGGCGGCCTTCCGCAGGGCAGCCTCCCTCACGACGGCCTCCAGTACGCGGATGTCGTCGGCGTCCTTCTCGGCGATCGGCCGGAGCCGGCGGGCCGTGCGTTGTCTGTCCACGGCGGTCGACGCTGTGCGGTCACTCTGGGATGGTCAGCCGGATTCTTCGTCTCCGCCCCGGCCTGTGGCACGCGGCCGTGCCGGACTAGCGGGTGGCGAAGGGCTGGTCCGTCGGAACGATCTCCTTGCCGAAGGGCATGAGGGAGACCGGGATCAGCTTGAAGTTGGCGATGCCCAGCGGGATACCGATGATCGTGATGCACAGGGCGATACCGGTGGTGATGTGGCCGAGGGCGAGCCACCATCCGGCGAGGATCAGCCAGAGGACGTTCCCCACGCAGGAGGGCGACCCGGCGTCCCTGCGGTCGACGACGGTGTAGCCGAACGGCCAGAGCGCGTAGACGCCGATCCGGAAGGCAGCCAGGCCGAAGGGGATGCCGATGATCGTGATGCAGAGCAGGACGCCCGCGAGCAGATAGCCGAGGAACATCCAGAAGCCGCAGAGGATGAGCCAGATGACGTTCAGGATGGTTTTCACGGGCGATGACCTGCCATCTGTTCTAGTCGGGCGATGCGCTCCGCCATCGGCGGGTGTGTCGAGAACATTCTCGCCATCCCCTGACCGGGCCGGAAGGGGTTCGCGATCATCATGTGGCTCGCGGTCTCGATCTTCGGCTCGGGCGGCAGCGGCAGCTGCTTCGTCCCGGCGTCCAGCTTGCGCAGGGCGCTGGCGAGGGCGAGCGGGTCCCCGGTGAGCTGGGCCCCGGAGGCGTCGGCCTCGTACTCACGCGAGCGGCTGACGGCGAGCTGGATGACCGAGGCGGCGAGCGGCCCCAGAATCATGATCAGGAGCATGCCGAGCAGGCCGGGGCCCTCGTCGTCGTTGGAGCGGCCCACCGGGATGAGCCAGGCGAAATTGACCAGGAACATCACGACGGAGGCGAGGGCTCCGGCCACGGACGAGATGAGGATGTCCCGGTTGTAGACGTGGCTCAGCTCATGGCCGAGGACACCGCGCAGCTCGCGTTCGTCGAGGATCTGGAGGATGCCCTCGGTGCAGCAGACGGCGGCGTTGCGCGGATTGCGGCCGGTGGCGAACGCGTTGGGCGCCTGCGTCGGGGAGATGTAGAGGCGCGGCATGGGCTGTCGGGCCGCCGTGGAGAGCTCGCGGACGATGCGGTAGAGCTGCGGGGCCTCGAATTCGCTGACGGGGCGGGCCCGCATGGCCCGCAGGGCCAGCTTGTCGCTGTTCCAGTACGCGTACGCGTTGGTGCCCAGGGCCACCAGGAGCGCGACGAACAGGCCGGTGCGTCCGAAGAAGCTGCCGATGACGATGATGAGTGCGGACAGTCCCCCGAGGAGTACGGCGGTCTTCAGCCCGTTGTGCCGGCGGTGCACGGTACGCCCTCCAAGTGGTGCAGCAGGGGAACCCTTTGCATGGTGGTGCTCCACTCCCCAGTGGAGCCTCCCGTACTGGTCAACGCCAGGCGACAGGAGCTAGTTCCCTTGTGCGTGCGGTCGGAGGGCGGGGCCGGGCGGCGTGTTCAGGCCGGTCCGGCCCCCGGGCCCGTACGGGATGGCACTGGGCCGTACGGGTGGCGGGGCGTCCTGCTTGTGGTGCGGTGGGGTCAGTGCTGCTGGACGGGGAGCTTGGTGAGGGAGAGCGCCTCGGAGTCGGGCTCGACCTCACTGGTGCAGTGACCGCAGCGGGAGGCGACGGCGGGGATCTCGCTGAAGCAGCGGGGGCAGTCGCGGAGGGCGGCCTTGATGTTGACGGCCTCCTCTTCCTCCTCCTTGGTGAAGCGGTTCTGCACCTTGGCCATGGGAACCACGACGCAGAAGTAGAGGACCGCGGCGGTGATCAGGAAGGCGATGGCGGCGCTGATGAAGAGGCCGTAGGGGAACTCCACTCCGTCGATCTCGTAGGAGGCCTTGCTGAAGTCTCCGGTGCCGCGGGTGGCGAGGCCGATCAGCGGGGTGATGAAGGCGTTGCTGAAGCCCGTGACGACAGCGGTGAAGGCGGCCCCGACCGCGAGCCCGATCGCCATCGAGATGACGTTTCCGCGCAGGATGAAGTCCTTGAACCCGTTCAGCACTGCTCTCTCTCCTCGTGTCCTGGTACGTCTTCGCCGTGTACGTGACGTACGCAGCCAAGACCTTGCCCTGAGCGGGCACACCCGGGCAAACCGATCTTGCGGGCGTCAGAAGAGGTTGACCGCGGCGAAACGCAGGACCAGCTGCGGGGCTCCGGAGAGGAGGATTCCGGCGGCCGCGGTGAGGACGAGCGCAGTGGTGAGCGGGGACGGAGCAAGGAATCGGCGGGCCTCGGAGGCCGGAATTCCGGTGGTCCGCGGGGTGCGGGCCCCGGCCGATTCCACCGTGGTTTCCGGCGTACGGAACAGGATCGCGGTCCACCGAAGGTAGTAATAGAGCGCGATCACCACGTTGACGGCCATGACCACGGCGAGCCAGCCGAGCCCCGCGTCGACGGCCGCCGAGAAGACCGCGACCTTCGCGAAGAGGCCGATGATGCCGGGCGGCAGTCCCGCCAGGCAGAGCAGGAAGAAGCCGAGGGCGAGGGCGGCGAGGGGCCGGGTCGTGTAGAGGCCCCGGTAGTCGGCGATGCGGTTGCCGGGATGCGCGCGGGCCACGAGGGCGGCGACGGCGAACGCGCCCAGGTTCACGACGGCGTACATCAGGGCGTACGCGACGGTGGAGCCGATCTGCTCGTCGCTGGAGTACGCGGCGGCCGCGATCGGGACGAGCAGGTAGCCGGCCTGGGCGACGGAGGACCAGGCGAGGAGCCGGACGGCACTGCGGGCGCGGGTGCCGTCCTGGCGGAGGGCGGCGACGTTCCCGACGGTCATGGTGAGCGCGGCGAGGACCGCGAGGGCGGGGCCCCAGACGTCGGCGTAGGAAGGGAACGCGATGACCGTGACCAGGATGATCCCCGAGAAGCCGACGGCCTTGCCGACGACGGAGAGGTAGGCGGCGATCGGGAGGGGCGCGCCGATGTAGGTGTCGGGGACCCAGAAGTGGAAGGGCGCGGCGGCGGTCTTGAAGGCGAAGCCGACGAGGGTGAGGGCGATGCCGGTCTTGGCGAGGGTGTCGAGCACCGGGGGCACGTCGGCGAGGCGGTCGGCGATCTCGGTGAGGTGCAGTGTGCCGGTGGTCGCGTACACGAAGCTGACGCCGAGCAGCATGACGGCGGTGGCGACGACGGACGAGAGGAAGAACTTCAGCGCCGCTTCGGAGGAGCGGCGGTCACCGCGCTTGATGCCGACGAGGGCGAAGGCGGGCAGTGAGGCGACTTCGAGGGCGACGACGAGGGTGGCGAGGTCGCGGGAGGCGGGCAGGAGTGCGGCGCCCGCCGCGGAGGCCAGGAGCAGGAACCAGTACTCCCCTACGGGGAGTCCGCGCGTGTCGTCGAGGGAGAGCAGGACGGTGAGGAACGCGCCGCCGAGGACGAGGGCCTGGATGACGAGGGTGAAGTGGTCGGCGGTGTAGCTGCATGCCTGGGTGCCGGTGGTGACGCAGAAGGTGGAACGGTCACCGGCGCGCATGGGGATCAGGAGTACGAGGGCGGCGGCCAGCGCGGCGAGGGTGCCGTAGCCGAGAAGCCCTTTGCGGTGCGCGGGCAGGAACAGGTCGGTGACGAGGACGAGCAGGGCGGCCAGGGCGGTGAGGGCGGGGGGCGCGATGGCGAGCCAGTCGATGGTCTGGACGACGCTGGGGGCGGTGTCGGCCGCCGCGGCGAGGGCGCCCGGGGCGGTGCTGAGGTCCGCGGTCACGACTTGCCTCCTGCGAGGAGCTTCTGCACGGCCGGGTCGGTGAGGCCGAGGAGGACGGCGGGCCAGAGCCCGGCGAGGACGGTGAGGGCGGCGAGCGGGGTCCAGGCGGCGGCTTCGTAGCTCTGGATGTCGGCGAGCTGCGGGGTGGCGGCCGGCCGGGCCCCGGCGGTGCCGGTCGGCCGGGCCGCGTCGGCCGTCTGCGGGGACGGGGCGCTGGGCGAGAGCTGGGAGTGGGGCGTGTGCTCGCCCATGCAGACGCGGCGGACGACGATGAGCATGTACGCGGCGGTGAGCAGGGTGCCGAACGCGCCGATGGCCATGAAGGTGCGGAACGCGGGGCGGCTGAGGCCTTCGGCGGGGCTGTACGCGCCGAACAGCGTCAGCATCTCGCCCCAGAATCCGGCAAGTCCGGGCAGGCCGAGCGAGGCGACGGCGGCGAACGCGAGAAGCGCGCCGAGGCGGGGGGCGCGGCCGTAGAGAGCGGCTCCGGTGGCGCCGGCGAGGGTGTCGAGGTCGGCGGTCCCGTAACGGTCCTTGACGGCGCCGACCAGGAAGAACAGCAGGCCGGTGATGAGTCCGTGGGCGATGTTGGCGAAGAGCGCGCCGTTGACTCCGGTGGGGGTCATGGTGGCGATGCCGAGCAGCACGAAGCCCATGTGGCCGACGGAGGAGTATGCGATGAGCCGCTTGAGGTCGCCCTTCGCGCCGGTACGGGCCAGGGCCAGGCAGGCGAGGGATCCGTAGACGATGCCGACGACGGCGAACGCGGCGAGGTAGGGCGCGAAGGTGCGCATGCCGTCGGGGGCGATGGGGAGCAGGATCCGGACGAATCCGTACGTTCCCATCTTCAGCAGGACGCCCGCGAGGAGCACGGACCCGACGGTGGGGGCGGCGGTGTGGGCGTCGGGGAGCCAGCTGTGCAGGGGCCACATCGGGGTCTTCACGGCGAGGCCGATGCCGATCGCGAGAACGGCGATGACCTGCACGGATGCGGTGAGGCCACGGCCGTTGTCAGTGGCGAGTGCCACCATGTCGAAGGTGCCGCTCTTCAGTCCGATGAGGAGGAGGCCCAGCAGCATGACGACCGAGCCGAGCAGCGTGTAGAGGATGAACTTCCAGGCGGCGGCCTGCCGCTGGTCACCGCCCCAGCGGGCGATGAGGAAGTACATCGGGATGAGGACCATCTCGAAGGCGAGGAAGAAGAGCAGCAGGTCGAGGACGGCGAAGGTGGCGAGGGTGCCGGATTCCAGGACGAGGACGAGGGCGACGAAGGCCTTCGGCGAGGGGCCCGCGGGCGGCTTGAAGTAGCTGTACAGCGCGCAGAGGAAGGTCAGCAGCGCGGTCAGGAGCAGGAGGGGGAGCGAGATGCCGTCGATGCCGAGGTGGATGCGGACGTCGAGCGCCGGGATCCAGCTGATGTCGGTGGTCGCCTGCATCGTGGCGGGGTGGTCGTGGTCGAAGCCGACGGCCAGGACGATCGCGGCGATGAGCACGGCGCCGGTGACGGTCACGCTGTGGCGGAGCACGGCCTGGTCGGGGTTCTTGCCCTTGAGCCCGGGCGGGGCGGGAAGCAGGGCCGCGACGGCGCCGAGGAGCGGGGCGACGACGACGAACGCGAGAAGGAACTGCATCACGGACGGGCTGATATCGATCACGGTCACGACCCCGCGTTGACGTTGGCGAAGACGACGGCGGCGATCGCCAGGACGAGGGACCCGGCGAGCAGGGCGCCGACGTAGGTCTGCACGTTGCCGGTCTGGGCCCGCCGGACGGCGGTGCCGAGGAGGCGGGTGGCGGCGCCCGATCCGTTGACATAGGTGTCGACGACCGTGCGGTCCAGGAAGCGGACGAGGCGGGCGGCGGCCTGGACGGGCCGGACGAACAGCGCCGCGTACAGGGCGTCCAGATGGAAGCCGGTGACCGCGTGGCGGTGGAGCGGGCCGAGGAGCAGCCTGCCGGGGTCGGCTGGGTCGGCGGCGTCCGCGATGGTGCCGTAGGCGGCGGTGTGGGACGTCATGGCCTCGGCTTCGACGAGGGCGGGTTCGGCGCCGGGGTGGGCGGCGACGGCGCCGATCGGGGTGCGGGCGGCCAGCGCGGTGGTGTGCCGCCACGCGCCGTAGGTGACGAGGCCGCCGACGAGGGTGACGCCGGTGGACAGGACGGCGGTGGTGAGGGTCGGTGTGAGGGCGTGTCCGTCGAACCAGTCGCCGATCGTGCCCACTGTGAGCCCGAAGGCGATGGTGGGGACGGCCAGGATCCACAGGACGGAGGTCATGGCGGCGGGCTGCCTGCCGTGGTCGGGCACTTCGGCCCCCCGGCCGCGGAAGGCGAGGAGCCAGAGGCGTACGGCGTAGGCGGCGGTGAGGACGGCGGCGAGGAGTCCGCCGACCAGGATCGTCCAGCCCGCGGCGGCCGGGGCGACGGTCCGGTCTCCGAGGGCGGTGTGCTCGGCGGCGACGAGAACGGCTTCCTTGGAGAAGAAGCCGGCGAACGGCGGGATGGCGGCCAGCGCGAGGAGGGCGACCGTCATCGTCCAGTAGGCGTCCGGGATACGGCGGGCGAGGCCGCTCATGCGGGACATGGCGGCGAGTGAGTTGGTGCCCGCGGCGTGGATGACGACACCGGCGGCGAGGAAGAGGACGGCCTTGAAAGCACCGTGCGAGATGAGGTGGAAGACGGCGGCCCCGCGGTCACCTACGGCCAGGGCGCCCGACATGTAGCCGAGCTGCCCGATCGTCGAGTAGGCGAGGACCCGCTTGATGTCGTCCTGGGCGAGGGCGGCGAGCCCGGACCCGATCATCGTGACGGCCGCCATTACGGCGAGGACGACGAGCGCGGCACCGGAGGCGGCGAAGACGGGCAGCAGGCGGGCCACGAAGTAGATACCGGCGGCGACCATCGTCGCGGCGTGGATGAGCGCGGAGACGGGGGTGGGACCGGCCATCGCATCAGGCAGCCACGTGTGCAGGGGGAACTGCGCGGACTTGCCCGCGACGCCCGCGAGGAGCAGCAGCGCGATGAGGGTGGGGTGGTCGAGTCCGCCGGTGGTGACGGCGGCGAGGATCTTGGTGATGCGGAAGCTGCCGGTGTCGGCGGCGAGGGCGAACAGGCCGATCAGGAAGGGGACGTCGCCGAGTTTGGTGACCAGAAACGCCTTGAGGGAGGCGGCGCGGGCTTCGGGCGTCTCCCAGTAGTGGCCGACGAGGAAGTACGAGCAGATGCCCATGATCTCCCAGCCGACCAGGAGCACCATCAGGTCGCCGGAGTAGACGACCAGGAGCATCGCGGCGGTGAAGAGGGAGACGAGGGCGGCGTAGGAGGGGTAGCGGGCGTCGTCGCGGAGGTAGGCCGTGGAGTAGAGCTGTACGCAGGTGGCGACGAGCCCGACGAGGACGGCGACCAGGACCGCGAAGCCGTCCAGGTGGAGGGCCAGGTCGATGGGGACCGAGCCGGTGGGGGTGAGCTGCGTCGCGGCGTCGATGGCGCGTCCGCCGCCCTGGCGGACGGCGACGATCACCGCGATGACGGCTGCGGTCAGCGTCGGGAGGATCGCCAGGGGCCGGACGAAGCCGGGGGCGCTGCGGCCTACGGCGAGTCCGGCGACGGCTCCGAGGAAGGGGAGGAGCGGGACGAGGGCGGCGAGGGTCGTGGTGGTCACGCGGTGGCCTCTGCGTTCGTGGAGTTCCCTGCCGTTTCGGCGTCACCGGCCCCGGCGGTGTCGTGGCTCTCGGCCGTGTCGCGGAGGCGGTCGATGTCGGAGGTGCCCCGGTTGCGGTAGACGGCCAGGACGATCGCCAGGCCGATACCGATCTCGGCGGCGGCGATGGCGATGGTGAAGAGCGTGAGGGCCTGACCGGAGTGGAGGGTGTCGCGGAGCCAGACGTCGAAGGCGACGAGGTTGAGGTTGACGGCGTTGAGCATCAGCTCGACGGACATCAGGACGAGGATCGCGTTGCGGCGGACGAGGACGCCGTAGAGGCCGGTGCAGAAGAGGAGGGCGGCGAGCACGGCGGGATAGGCGAGGTGCATCAGCTCTGCTCCTCCTGCCCGGGCGGAATCCCCCGGTCCGGGGCGGGCTTGTCCGGGGCCGACTTGTCAGGGGCGGACCGGACGGAGGCGTCGGCGTCGTGTTTGCGGGACAGGACGATGGCGCCGACGAGGGCCGCGAGCAGCAGCACGGAGAGCGCTTCGAAGGGCAGGACCCAGTTCCGGAACAGAAAGGCGCCGGTGACCTTCGTGGAGCCCTGGGCCGGTCCTTCGAGGTCGATCCAGGTGGTGCGGAAGGCGTCGACCACGACCCAGACGAGAGCGGCCGCCGCGGCGAGGGCTACGCCGAGAGCGACCCACCGGTTGCCCGAATCGGCGTCCGGGGAACGGCCGATGGGGGCCCGGGTGAGCATCAGCCCGAACAGCAGGAGGACGACGATGGAACCGACGTAGATCAGGACCTGCACCCAGGCGATGAACTCCGCCGTGAGCAGGAGGTACTCGACGGCCAGTCCGCCGAGAGCGACGACGAGCCAGAGGGCGGCGTGCACGAGCTGCTTGGTCGTGACGGTGATGACGGCGGCGCCGAGGGTGGCGAGGCCGACGAGGACGAAGGCGATCTCGACGCCGGACGGGGAGAGGAAACCGGGGTGTTCGCCGGCGGCCAGGGTGTTCGTCACGGCGGTGGACACCGTGCTCAGGGGCGCGCTCGCCGCTGTGGACGTCATGGGGTTCCGCCCTTCTCCTCGGGCCTCTCCGCGGACTTCTCCTCGGACTGTTCCTGCGCGCGTTGGGCGGCGATCTTGTCCGCGGCCTTGCGGGCGGCTGCGACCTCCTTCGGCTCCTCGGCCCCGGGGTCGAGGGCGGGAGGTTCCGGCACGGTCCACATCCACTCGCGGAGCTTGTCGCGCTCGTGGGTGAGTTCGTGGATGTCCGTCTCCGCGTACTCGAACTCGGGCGACCAGAACAACGCGTCGAAGGGGCAGACCTCGATACAGATACCGCAGTACATGCAGAGGGAGAAGTCGATGGCGAAGCGGTCGAGGACGTTCCGGCTGCGCTCGCGGCCGCCGGGGGCGGCGGGTGGCACCGTCTCCTTGTGGGAGTCGATGTAGATGCACCAGTCGGGGCACTCACGGGCGCAGAGCATGCAGACCGTGCAGTTCTCCTCGAACAGCCCGATGACGCCACGGGAGCGGGGCGGGAGTTCGGGCTGTGTGTCGGGGTACTGCGCGGTGACGGACTTCTTCGTCATCGTGCGCAGGGTGACGGCGAGGCCCTTGGCCAGGCCGGATCCGGGGATCGGGGTCACTGGTTGATCGCCACCTTCACGATGCCGGTGAGCGCGATCTGCGCGAGGGCGAGGGGAACGAGGGTGGTCCAGGCGAGCTTCTGCAACTGGTCCTCACGCAGACGCGGGTAGCTGACGCGCAGCCAGATGACGACGAACGCGAGAAGGGCGGTCTTGAGGAGGGTCCAGAGCCAGCCGAGTCCATCGGCACCGAACGGGCCGTGCCAGCCGCCGAGGAAAAGGACTGTGGTCAGGGCGCACAGGATGACGATGCCCGCGTACTCGGCGAGGAGGAACAGGGCGAAGCGCAGCCCCGTGTACTCGGTGTACGCGCCGAAGATGATCTCGGAGTCGGCGACGGGCATGTCGAACGGGGGGCGCTGGAGCTCGGCGAGACCGGCGACGAAGAAGACCAGGGCTCCGGCGATCTGCCAGGGCAGCCACCACCACTCGAACGCGTCGAGGATGCCGGTGAGCGAGACCGTACCGGCCGCCATGGCGACGGAAGCTGCGGCGAGGAGCATCGGCAGCTCGTAGGAGAGCAGTTGCGCGGCGGTGCGGAGGCCCCCGAGGAGGGAGAACTTGTTGGCCGACGCCCAGCCCGCCATGAGCGAGCCGAGGACGCCGATGCCCATGACGGCGAGCACGAAGAAGATGCCCGCGTCAATGGCTTGGACGACCGCGCCCTCGCCGGGGCCGACGGGGATGACCGCGAGGACCAGGAGGTACGGGAGGAGGGCGACGGCGGGGGCGAGCTGGAAGACGCGGCGGTCGGCGGCGGCCGGGACCACGTCCTCCTTCTGCGCGAACTTCACGCCGTCCGCGACGAGCTGGGCCCAGCCGTGGAAGCCGCCCGCGTACATCGGGCCCAGTCGGCCCTGCATATGGGCCATCACCTTGTGCTCGGTCTGGCCCACGAGGAGCGGGGCGACCAGGAACACGCCGAAGACGATGGCCAGGCGGAGGGCGACGTCGAGAACGTCGTTCACTCGGTATCGCCTCCGGCGGGGTGGTCTGGGTCGGGGCTGGGGCTGGGGTCGTCGGGGTCAGGGGGCGCGGTGGGGTGGGGCTTGGCTTCCGGGGTCGGGGCCTCTGGAGTCGGGACCTCCGGGGTCGGGGCCCCTGGACTCGGGGTCTCCGGGGTGGGGGCCTCCGAAGTCGGGCCGCTGCGCGGGGCTTCTCCCGCACCCGCCCCTTCCCGAACCGGAGGCTCCGCCCCCGGGCCCCCGCTCCTCAAGCGCCGGTGAGGCTGAGGGACGTCCGGGAGCGCGGCCTCGGGGTCCTCGAACGCCGGTTGGGCGTCATGCCAAGGGGCGTCTGTGCTGCGCACCCGGGGCGGCGGCGCAGGCGCGGCGCCGGAAGCGTCCGGGGCGGGCCGCTGGCTGGCCGAACCCTCCGACGCGGAACGGGAACGGCGGGCCGGGCGCGCGGCGGGCGCCGAAGGCGTCGCGGGAGCATCCGGCACCGGCCCCTGACCGGCCGAGGCATCCGCCGACGCTCCCGGCTCCGGCCGCTGGCTCGCCGAACCCTCCGACGCCGAACGGGAACGGCGCGGGCGGGTCGCCGGGGGTGGGGGCGAGGGTTCCGGGGCCGGGGCCTCCGCAGGTGCGGGGGCTCCCGGAGAGCTGGGGTCCGTGGTCGGCATGGGGCGTTGGGCGGCGGAGCCCTCACTCGCGCTGCGGGTGCGGCGGGGCGGGCGGTCGGTTGTGGCGCGGGCCCCTCGGGCCGGGCGGGCGGCGGCAGGGGGGAGCTGGCCCTTCAGGGGGCCCCACTCGTTCGGGTCGGGGACGCCGGGCGGGAGCATCGCGCGGCGCTTGGGGCCGCTGTGGCCCTCCGCCGGCTCCCCCGGTTCCTTCGCCCCGGGCCAGGCCTTGGCGACCCGGGCCGCCAGGACGAAGTCCTTGCGCAGCGGGTGGCCCTCGAAGCCCTCCGGCAGCAGCAGCGGGACGAGATGGGGGTGGCCCTCGAAGGAGACGCCGAACATCTCGTGCGTCTCGCGCTCGTGCCACGCCGCGCCCGCGTAGACGTCGATGGCGGTGGGCAGGACGGCCGCGCCGTGCGGCACGGTCGTCCGTACCATCAGCCGCCGGACCGTCCCCGTGCCCAGGGCCGCGACATGGGCGCAGACGCGGAAGCCGACGCCGGGTTCGTCCACGGCGCTGAGCCAGTCGAAGTAGCTGCAGCCAAGCTCGTCGCGGGCGGTCCGCAGGGCGGTGATCCAGGCGGAGGCGGGGACGTCGACGGTGAGCAGGTCGTAGGCCGCCTCCGCTGTGGCCTCCCCGCCGAACAGCTCCGTCACGGCGTCCGGCAGCCGGTCGTAGGCCTCGGCGGCGGACGGTGCGTGCTGCTGACTCTGGTCGTGGTCGGTCATTGCTGCCCCTCCCCCGCTGACGGACCCGGCGTCACGCCTGGCGTCACGCCCGGCGGCGAACCCGGTGGCGTCGGCGCGGCGACCAGGCCGCTGCGCAGGGCTGCGGTGGACGTTCCGCCGCCGGAGTTGCCGGCGACAGCGGCGGTCCCGGCGACCTCCGGTGCGTACCGCTCCGCCAGGGACTCGCGGGCGATCTTCTCCTGGAGCTTGAGGATGCCCTGGAGCAGCGCCTCGGGGCGGGGCGGGCAGCCGGGTACGTACACATCGACGGGGATGATCTGGTCGACGCCCTTGGTGACGGAGTACGAGTCCCAGTAGGGGCCGCCGCAGTTGGAGCAGGCGCCGAAGGAGATGACGTACTTCGGTTCGGGCATCTGCTCGTACAGGCGCTTCACGGCCGGGGCCATCTTGTCCGTCACCGTGCCGGAGACGATCATGAGGTCGGCCTGACGGGGGCCGGGGGCGAAGGGGATCACGCCGAGCCGGATGAAGTCGTGACGCGCCATGGAGGCGGCGATGAACTCGATGGCGCAGCAGGCGAGTCCGAAGTTGAAGACCCAGAGGCTGTAGCGGCGGCCCCAGTTGAGGACCACCTTCATCGGCTCCGGCGCGAGCCGGGAGAGCACGCCGAGGCGCTTCGGCTCGGGGAGAAGCACCGGGTCGGACGGGGGCGCGGGCTGCTGCGATGCGGGCTGCTGCGGCGCGGGCTGCTGCGATGCGGAGGTCGGCCGACTCGTCAGGCCCATGCGAGGACGCCCTTCTTCCATGCGTAGAGCAGTCCCACGGCCAGGAAGCCGAGGAAGATGAACATCTCGATCAGCGTCGTCGCGCCGTATCCGGGAGCCGCGAACACCGTGGCCCAGGGAAACAGGAAGATGGAGTCGACTGCGAAGATCACATACAGGAACGCGTAGACGTAGTAGCGGACCTGAGTGTGCGCCCAGCCCTCGCCGACCGGGTCGACGCCGCATTCGTACGTGAGGAGCTTCTCCGGCGTGGGGACGACGGGCCGCAGGAGGCGACCGGCCCCGAAGGCCACGGCGACGAACAGGACACCGACCAGCGCGAGCAGGCCGATCACCGAGTAGCTCTGGAAGTAATCCGATGCGAGAGCGGTGGGTCCGTCGACCGCCACGCCGGTCACTCCGGTCATGTCCGCCACGTCGGCCACGTCCGCCCCTCGCTCCCTCGTCGCCCGCGCCTGTCCCATATATCTGTACGCACGGGAGTCTAGGGCCTGCTAAACGGAGCGTAAGCAGCCGCGTCGGGCATCAGGTGGGGTTATCCCTACTTCACCCCACCCATGAGCCCCATGGCGTGCGCCGAGGCGGCCCGGCAGGCTGTCGGTATGACCATGACCCCTCCCGTGCCGGGCCCCTCACCCCTGCCACCTGCCCGATTCGCCCTCGACCGGTGGACCTGGCGGGAGGTCGGATATCTGCTCGCCAATCTGCCGCTGGCCGTCGTCGGGTTCGTCTGCACGGTCCTCGTGATCGCTTTCGGTGCGGGCCTGTCCGTCACGGTGGTCGGCCTGCCGCTGCTCGTCGGCGGGCTCCGGGCCGCCCGGCTGCTGGGACGGTTGGAGCGTCGGCGGGCCCGGTCGATGCTGGGCGTACAGGTCGATGAGCCGAGCCCGTTGGCACACGCCCCCCGTGGGGAGGGTGTCTTCAGCCGGTTGTGGTCGGGGCTGAAGGACCCGGTGGGCTGGCGGTCGTTGTTGTACGGGTTCATCCGGCTGCCGTGGGGCGTGCTGACGTTCGCGCTGACGCTGGTGAGCCTGTTCGTGCTGTGGCCGGTGCTCCCCTTCATCACACGAGGGCTGACGACGGTGGACCGGGCCATGGTGCGCGGGCTGCTGTCGCCCTCGGACGAGCTGGAGCGGCGGATCGCGGAGCTGGAATCGGACCGGGGCGTGGTCGTGGACACCGCCGCCGCCGACCTGCGCCGCATCGAACGCGACCTCCACGACGGCGCCCAGGCCCGACTGGTCGCCCTCGCCATGGGCCTCGGGCTGGCGAAGGAGAAGCTGGCGGACGATCCCGAGGCGGCTGCCAGAATGGTCGACGAGGCCCACGGCGAGATCAAGGTGGCTCTCCAGGAGCTGCGCGACCTGGCACGAGGCATCCACCCCGCCGTCCTCACCGACCGCGGCCTCGACGCCGCCCTCTCCGCGATCGCCTCCCGCTGCACGGTCCCGGTCCAGGTGTCGGTGGAGCTTCCCGGGCGGCCCGCGGAGGCGATCGAGGGCATCGCGTACTTCACCGTCTCGGAGCTCCTCCAGAACGTCAGCAAGCACAGCGGCGCGCGGTCGGCCTCCGTCGAAGTGTGGCGTACGGCGGACCGTTTGCTGATCCAGGTCACGGACGACGGGACGGGCGGGGCCCGGATGGACGGCGGTACGGGCATGGCGGGGCTCGCCGAACGGCTGGACGCGGTCGACGGGGTGTTCGTCCTGGAGTCGCCCGAGGGCGGGCCGACCACCGTCACCGCGGAGCTGCCCTGGCGCGACCGAGCCGCCTGAGCGACCTGCCACCTGGGCCACCTGCCGGGGAACGCCCTGGCCTCCCACTCCCATGGGGTGGGGAAAACCCCCGGTCGGATACGGAGAAGGGCCTCATGGTGCGGAATCCACCCGGCCAGCACTCTTGAGGGAGAACGGTCCGCGGTGACTGACGGACCTCTTCGGCACCGCACCAAGCCCCACGTACAGCCCGCTGAGAGACTGAGACAGAGACGGAACGGACGGCACTCATGGCCACGGCATACGGACCGGACACGCGGGACCGGGACCACCACGGTTCCGGCCCCGGCTTCGGGGCGAAGTCCCCGGCCAAGCACTTCCTCCCGGCGCCGCTGCGCGCTCCGCTGGAGGCCCGTGCCTGGCGCGAGCTCCTTTATGTGCTGCTGAGCTTCCCGCTCAGCACGGTGATGTTCGTCTTCGCGGTCACCATGACGTCGCTGAGCGCGGGCCTGCTGATCACCTTCATAGGAATTCCGGTCCTCGCGGCCGGTCTCGCCGTCTGCCGGGGGTTCGGCGCGCTGGAGCGGCACCGGGCGCGCGGGCTGCTGGGGGTGGAGGTCGCTGATCCTGAGCGTGTGCGGGGGAAGACCGGTGGCCCGATGTCGTGGATGGGCGCGGTCCTCAAGAGCGGGGTGTCCTGGCGGCACCTGCTGTACACCCTGCTGCACTTCCCGTGGGCGGTGTTCACGTTCACGGTCGCGGTGGCGTTCTGGACGTACGGCCTGATGGCGCTGACCTATCCGCTGTGGCACTGGATCTTCCCGGTGTTCGTGGGAAGCGACGGCCTCCAGCTGTACGGGGACACCACCCACCGGGAGTATCTGGACTCCCCCGCCGAGCTGGCCCTGGCCGGAGCTCTGGGGCTGGTGCTGGTGCTGGTGGCGCCGTGGATCGTGCGAGGGCTGCTGACGGTGGACCGGCTGATGGTGACCGGTCTGCTAGGCCCGTCCCAGCTGGCCACCCGGGTCTCCGAGCTGGAGTCGGACCGGGGGGTGGTCGTGGACACCGCCGCCGCCGACCTGCGCCGCATCGAACGCGACCTCCACGACGGCGCCCAGGCCCGACTGGTCGCCCTCGCCATGGATCTGGGCCTGGCCAAGGAGAAGCTCGCCGACGACCCGGAGGCCGCCGCGCGGATGGTCGACGAGGCGCACGGCGAGGTGAAGGTGGCTCTCCAGGAGCTGCGCGACCTGGCACGGGGCATCCACCCCGCCGTCCTCACCGACCGCGGCCTCGACGCCGCCCTCTCCGCCATAGCCTCCCGCTGCACCGTTCCCGTGACGGTCGAAGTGGACCTGGAGTCGCGGCCGGCGCAGGCCATCGAGGGGATCGCGTACTTCACGGTCTCGGAGCTGCTCCAAAACATCAGCAAGCACTCGCGGGCGACCCGGGCCACGATCGATGTGTGGCGGGCGGGCGACCGGCTGATGCTCCAGATCACGGACAACGGCCGGGGTGGGGCCTCGGCGTCGTCGGGCAGCGGCCTGGCAGGGCTCACGGAACGGCTGGACGCCGTGGACGGGGTCCTCGTGGTCGACTCCCCGGCCGGGGGCCCGACGACGGTCACGGCGGAGCTGCCCTGGCGCGGCTGACCGCGCGGGCCGCACCCGCACGAGCTGCCCTGCCAAGACCGGTCCGCGAGCCGTCCAGGCAGAACTGAGCCGTCCAAGCCCGGGCCAGGACATCCGGGCCCAGGCCGCCCCCCGCCGACCCATGCCGCACCGGGCACGGCAGGGGCCGCACCGCCCTGGACAGGGCAGAGCCGCAACGGCCAGGACAGGGCAGGGCAGGGCAGGGCCGGAACGGCCAGGACAGGACAGGGCGACTCAGCCCCGTCGCCCGGACCGGTGCGGGCGGACCGGTCCGCCGGGGCCAGTCCGCCGGGACCGCCGTGCGTCTCCTCCCACCCACGTCCTGCCGCCGGGCCTTCGTGCCCGGCAGCAGCGCGTTTCCGGGTGCGTGCACGCCGGTCGGTCAGGGTTATCCACAGGGCCCCCACAGGCGTCCGGGTCCTGGGATGCTGGGACGGTCGGGACGCGGGGCGCAGTGGGCGGGCGCGGCGCGCGCAGTGGCGCGAAAATCGCCGGAACAGTGGGGGAACGACGTCGTGGAGAACGTGGAGAACAGGGTGCGCGTAGTCATCGCCGAGGATTCGGTCCTGCTGAGGGAAGGGCTGACCCGCCTGCTCACCGATCTCGGGCACGACGTGGTCGCGGGGGTCGGGGACGCCGAGGCACTGCTCAAGACCGTGGCGGATCTCGATGCCCGCGAGGAGCTGCCCGATGTGGTGGTGGCCGATGTACGGATGCCGCCGACACACACGGACGAGGGCGTGCGGGCGGCGGTGCGGCTGCGGAAGGACTATCCGGACATCGGGGTCCTGGTCCTTTCGCAGTATGTCGAGGAGCAGTACGCCACCGAGTTGCTGGCGGGCAGCAGCCGGGGGGTGGGGTATCTGCTGAAGGACCGGGTGGCCGAGGTCCGAGAGTTCGTGGACGCGGTCGTTCGGGTGGCTCAGGGCGGCACGGCGCTGGACCCGGAAGTGGTGGCGCAGCTGCTGGGCCGCAGCCGTAAGCAGGACGTGTTGGCGGGGCTCACACCGCGTGAGCGCGAGGTTCTCGGTCTGATGGCCGAGGGCCGGACCAACTCCGCCATCGCCAAGCAGCTCGTGGTGAGTGACGGCGCGGTGGAGAAGCACGTCAGCAACATCTTCCAGAAGCTGGCGCTTTCACCGAGCGACGGGGACCACCGGCGTGTCCTCGCCGTGCTCACCTACCTGAACTCCTAAAACCACCCGCGCCCCCAGGAATCTGACACACTGTCAGATAACCAGGGGACGGGAGCGCACACAACCCTCGGAAGCATTGCGGGAGCGCCGAGGGAGGGCCGTGGAAGCGCTGCGGGGCACTGCGGGAGCGCTCCGGAGGACCACGGGTGTCCGGCGGGCGCGGGCCGGGCAGCCCTGCACACGAGAACCGGGCAGTTCCGCACACGAGAAATCGAGGGACCTAGGACTAAAGACCCAAAGCGGAACGATTCCGTCCCACGATCGGGGGGCTTGCACAAGATGTCAAACCAGGCTAAAAGGGTGTCTCAAAACAGTGTCCACCATATGATCGGTCTCCGGAGGGCGGCCCGTGCGGACGTAGGGTGGCCCCTGGGATCGCCGGCTGGCCGGACGGTTCCGAACCGCCGCCCCAAGGGAGGTCCAGTTCAGTGACGAGCCAGGTCAGTAGCGCGGCAGAGAAGGCCGATGAGGCCAACGACGCCGTCCTCGGGGGCCAGCGTGCCCCCCTGTCAGGTACGACGGGAACGCCGGGCGGCGACGGGAAAGAGGTCCGCCGCCTGGACCGGGTGATCATCCGTTTCGCGGGCGACTCGGGTGACGGGATGCAGCTCACGGGCGACCGGTTCACCTCGGAGACGGCATCCTTCGGCAACGATCTGTCCACCCTGCCGAACTTCCCCGCGGAGATCCGCGCCCCCGCAGGCACCCTGCCCGGGGTCTCCTCCTTCCAGCTCCACTTCGCCGATCACGACATCCTCACCCCGGGCGACGCTCCGAACGTCCTGGTGGCGATGAACCCCGCCGCGCTGAAGGCGAACATCGACGACGTGCCGCGCGGCGCGGAGATCATCGTGAACACGGACGAGTTCACGAAGCGGCCGATGGCGAAGGTGGGGTATGCGACCAGTCCGCTGGAGGACGGGTCGCTGGAGGCGTACAACGTCCACCCGGTGCCGCTGACGACGCTCACGATCGAGGCGCTGAAGGAGTTCGGGCTTCCCCGCAGGGAGGCCGAGCGCAGCAAGAACATGTTCGCGCTCGGGCTGCTGTCGTGGATGTACCACCGGCCGACCGAGGGGACGGAGGCGTTCCTGCGGCAGAAGTTCGCGAAGAAGCCGCAGATCGCCGAGGCGAACGTGGCGGCCTTCCGGGCCGGGTGGAATTTCGGCGAGACCACGGAGGACTTCGCGGTCTCCTACGAGGTCGCCCCGGCCTCCCAGGCGTTCCCCACCGGCACCTACCGCAACATCTCGGGGAACCTGGCTCTGTCCTACGGCCTGATCGCCGCGGGGCAGCTCGCCGACCTGCCGCTCTACCTGGGCTCGTATCCGATCACCCCGGCCTCCGACATCCTGCACGAGCTGTCGCGGCACAAGAACTTCGGTGTGCGGACCTTCCAGGCCGAGGACGAGATCGCCGGGATCGGGGCGGCGCTGGGCGCCGCGTTCGGTGGGTCGCTGGGCGTGACCACGACGTCGGGGCCGGGTGTGGCGCTGAAGTCGGAGACGATCGGGCTCGCGGTCTCCCTGGAGCTGCCGCTGCTGATCATCGACATCCAGCGCGGCGGCCCCTCCACCGGGCTGCCGACCAAGACCGAGCAGGCAGACCTGCTCCAGGCGATGTACGGCAGGAACGGCGAGGCCCCGGTCCCGATCGTGGCCCCGCAGACCCCGGCCGACTGCTTCGACGCCGCGATCGACGCGGCCCGCATCGCCCTGACCTACCGCACCCCGGTCTTCCTGCTCTCCGACGGCTATCTGGCCAACGGTTCCGAGCCGTGGCGCATCCCTGAGACCGACAGCCTGCCGGACCTCACCACCTCCTTCGCCACCGGCCCGAACCACACCCTGGCCGACGGCACCGAGGTGTTCTGGCCCTACAAGCGCGACCCGCACACCCTGGCCCGCCCCTGGGCGATCCCCGGGACCCCCGGCCTTGAGCACCGGATCGGCGGGATCGAGAAGCAGGACGGCACCGGCAACATCTCCTACGACCCGGCCAACCACGACCTCATGGTCCGTACGCGCCAGGCGAAGATCGACGGCATCGAGGTCCCCGACCTCACCGTCGACGACCCGGCCGGGGCCGGCACCCTGGTGCTCGGCTGGGGCTCGACGTACGGGCCGATCACCGCCGCCGTACGCCGGCTCCGCGCCGCCGGGCAGCCCATCGCCCAGGCCCATCTGCGCCACCTCAACCCCTTCCCGAGGAACCTCGGCGAGGTGCTGAAGCGTTACGACAAGGTCGTCGTGCCGGAGATGAACCTCGGTCAGCTCGCGATGCTGCTGCGGGCGAAGTATCTGGTGGACGCCCACAGCTACAACCAGGTCAACGGAATGCCGTTCAAGGCCGAGCAGCTCGCCACAGCTCTCAAGGAGGCCATCGATGCCTGACACCGAGGAACTGCAGCACAACGAACTGCTGCAGCTGGTGCCCAAGGCCGAGGCGAAGCAGTCCATGAAGGACTTCAAGTCCGACCAGGAAGTGCGCTGGTGCCCCGGCTGCGGCGACTACGCCGTTCTCGCCGCCGTGCAGGGGTTCATGCCCGAGCTGGGCCTGGCCAAGGAGAACATCGCCTTCGTCTCCGGCATCGGCTGCTCCTCCCGCTTCCCGTACTACATGAACACCTACGGGATGCACTCCATCCACGGCCGTGCCCCCTCCATCGCCACCGGACTGGCCACCTCGCGCCGGGACCTGTCGGTATGGGTGGTCACCGGTGACGGCGACGCGCTCTCCATCGGCGGCAACCACCTCATCCACGCCCTGCGCCGCAACGTCAACCTGAAGATCCTGCTGTTCAACAACCGGATCTACGGCCTGACGAAGGGCCAGTACAGCCCCACCTCCGAGATCGGCAAGATCACCAAGTCGACGCCGATGGGTTCGCTCGACGCGCCGTTCAACCCGGTCTCCCTCGCCATCGGGGCGGAGGCGACCTTCGTGGCGCGGACGGTCGACTCCGACCGCAAGCACCTCACGAGCGTGTTGCGCGCGGCGGCCGAGCACCCCGGCACAGCGCTGGTGGAGATCTACCAGAACTGCAACATCTTCAACGACGGTGCGTTCGAGGTGCTCAAGGACAAGGAGCAGGCGACCGAGGCGGTCATCCGGCTTGAGCACGGGGAGCCGATCCTGTTCGGCGCCGAGGGGTCCAAGGGCGTCGTCCGCAACCAGGCCACCGGTGATCTGGAGGTCGTCGCGGTCACCGACGAGAACCGTTCGCAGGTCCTCGTCCACGACGCCCACGCCGACTCCCCCACCACGGCGTTCGCGCTGTCGCGGCTCGCCGACGCCGACACCCTGCACCACACCCCCATCGGGGTGCTGCGCAGCGTCCAGCGGCCTGTCTACGACACTCTGATGTCCGACCAGCTCGACAGCGCGGTGGACCGCGACGGCAAGGGCGACCTCGGCGCGCTGCTCGCCGGGAACGACACCTGGACGGTCATCGGCTGAGCGCCGCCGTCACCACGGGCACCCAGGGCCCGGACCGTTCCTCGCCGCGCACCACCACGGGCGGCGGGAGTCAGGTCCGGGCCCTGTCGTATGCCTCGCGCGCCGTCTGCACCGCGTCCACCTGGCGTTCGGTCCAGCGGGCGAGCGCCCACACCTGTTCGGCGGCCTCGATGCCGATCGGGGTGAGTGAGTAGTCCACCCGCGGCGGGATCACCGGTTTCGCGTCCCGGTGGACGAAGCCGTCGCGCTCCAGCGTCTGGAGCGTCTGGGCGAGCATCTTCTCGCTGACGCCGCCGACCGTGCGACGCAGCTCGCTGAAGCGGTGCGAACGTTCCAGAAGCGCCGCCAGGACGAGGACGCCCCAGCGGCTCGTCACATGCTCCAGCACCAGCCGGGAGGGGCACATCGGCTGATTGACATCGGGCGTCCTGTGGTTCGGCGACTTGCGGTTCCGCGCCTCATGGTTCAGCAGCTCGCGATGGGGCGGATTGACACCTGTTGCCCTTACTTCCATGCCAGTACCTTACTTCAAAGTTGGTACTTTCTTTTAGTTAGCGCTATCCGTAGGCTCGTCCCAGAAGCGCCAAAGCACAGCAGAAGCGCTATAAGCGGATCGAACCACCGAAATCGGAGCACCCCCCATGAGCATCGTCGTCACCGGAGCCACCGGAGAGCTCGGCCACCTCGTCATCGACTCCCTGCTGACCACGGTCCCGGCCGGCGAGATCGCCGCCGTCGTACGGAACAAGGAGAAGGCCGCCGGGCTCGCTGCCCGGGGCGTCGAGCTGCGCATCGCGGACTACGACCGGACCGAGACGCTGACCGGAGCGTTCCGGTCCGGTGACCGGGTGCTCCTGATCTCCGGCAGCGAGGTCGGCAGGAGGGTGCCGCAGCACACCGCGGTCATCGACGCGGCGAAGGCGGCGGGCGTCGCGCAGCTCGCGTACACCGGCATCCTCGGCGGACCGGACGCGGACTTCACGCTGGCCGACGAGCACAAGGCCACCGAGCAGCTGATCCTGGACTCGGGGCTGCCGTACACCCTGCTGCGCAACGGCTGGTACACCGAGAACTACACCGCCAACCTGGCTCCGGTCCTGGAGCACGGCGCGGTCGTCGCCAACGCGGGCACGGGCCGCGTCGCCTCCGCCCCCCGGGCCGACTACGCCGCCGCCGCGGCCGCCGTCCTGACCGGCGAGGGCCACCTGAACACGGTCTACGAACTGAGCGGCGACACCGCCTGGTCGTTCGCCGAGTACGCCGCGTTGCTGTCCGAGGTGATCGGCAAGAACATCGCGTACAACGACGTCCCGGCGGCCGTGCACCAGGAGATCCTGGTCGGCGCGGGGCTTCCCGAGGGCTTCGCCGCGATCCTCGTCGACGTGGACAAGGCGATCGGGCGCGGGCTGCTCGCCGGGACGAGCGGCGACCTCGCCCGGCTGATCGGCCGCCCGACGACGCCGCTCGCCGAGACCGTACGTACGGCCCTGGCCGGGGCCTGATCACCACCCGGACCTGATCACCGCCTTTGGCCCGGGCGCACCGCGCCCCGCCGCGCCCCGCCGCACCCCGCCGCGCTTCACCACACCCCACCGCGCCCCACCGCACGCGGGGATGTCATGAGTGTTTCCGCGAGACGGCTATGACACGAGGCTCTTCCGGCGCTACCTTCATCCAGTCGGCCAATCCGTCGACGTACAGGTGGACCGGTTTGACCAGGAGGGCCCGTGGAGGGGAAGAACGAGCAGCGGGCAGGTCTGCTGTACGGATTCGGCGCGTACGGGATGTGGGGCCTGGTCCCCCTGTTCTGGCCGCTGTTGAAGCCGTCCGGGGCGATGGAGATCCTCGCCCACCGGATGGTCTGGTCCCTGGGTCTCGTCGGGATCGCCCTGCTCGCGATGCGCCGCTGGGCCTGGATCGGCGAGTTGGCCCGCGACCGGCGAAAGCTCGGGCTGATATCGCTCGCGGCGGCGACCATCACCGTCAACTGGGGCCTCTACATCTGGGCCGTGAACAACGGCCAAGTCGTCGAGGCCTCGCTCGGCTACTTCATCAATCCGCTGGTCACCATCGCCATGGGCGTTCTACTGCTGGGTGAACGGCTGCGGCCGGTCCAGTGGATCGCGGTCACCACCGGCCTGGTCGCCGTGCTCGTGCTGGCGATCGGGTACGGGCGGCCGCCGTGGATCTCGCTGGTGCTGGCGTTCTCCTTCGCCACGTACGGGCTGGTCAAGAAGAAGGTGAACATGGGCGGCCTGGAGTCCCTGGCCGCCGAGACCGCCGTGCTGTTCCTGCCCGCGCTCGGCTTCCTGCTCTGGCTCACCGCCACCGGCGCGTCGACGTTCACGGCCGGGGGCGCGGGGCACGGGGCGCTGCTCGCGGCAACGGGCATCGTCACCGCGGTACCGCTGATCTGCTTCGGCGCGTCGGCGGTCCGGGTGCCGCTGTCCACGCTGGGGCTGCTCCAGTATCTGGCCCCGGTCTTCCAGTTCACGCTGGGCGTCCTCTACTTCCACGAGGCGATGCCTCCCGAGCGGTGGGCCGGGTTCGCCCTCGTCTGGCTGGCCCTGTCACTCCTGACCTGGGACGCGTTGCGCACGGCGCGGCGCAATCGGGCGCGGGCGGTGAAGCTGCTGGCCAAGGCGGCCGCCGCACCCGCACCCGCACCTACGACTCCGGGCAGCGCTCCGGCGGCCGTGAGCCCGGACTCCGCACCACAAAAGATTACCTAGTTGCTTTTCTTACTCGGTTACGTTTCCCTGGTCCCCGGATGGACGGAAGCGCGACCGAAGGAGAGGCATGGGCATGACTGACGTACTCATCGTGGGCGCGGGACCCACCGGGCTGGTTCTGGCCTGCGATCTGGCCCGGCGCGGCGCGGCCGTGCGGATCGTGGACCGGTCACCCACCCCGCCCCGCACCTCGCGCGCGAAGGGTCCCAACCCTCGGTCGCTGGAGGTCCTGGACGACCTCGGGGTGGTCGACGCGGTACTCGCGGCCGGTTCAGCGCCACTGCCGATGCTCAAGTACCGCGACCGCCTGCCGGTCACGGAGACCGATCCGTGGGCGGACTCGGCGCCGACGCCGGACGTGCCCTACGACCGGGGGTGGCTGATCGCCCAGTGGCGCCTGGAGGAGATCCTGCGCGAACGGCTGGCCGGGTACGGCGTCCGGGTCGAGCTGGGCCGCGAGGTGGTGGGGCTGGCGCAGGCCAGCGGGGGCTCGGCGGCAGAGGGGGGCGGGGGCTCGGTGTCACCGGGGGACGGTGACACGATCGGGGGCCATGTCACCGTCACGCTCAGGGACGGAACCGAGCGAACGGTCGAACGCGCGCGGTACGTCGTCGGCTGCGACGGCGCCCACAGCTCCGTACGGAAGATGCTCGGGATCGGCTTCGAGGGAACGACCGCCGAGGACCAGGTGATGGTCTGCGGCGATGTATACCTGGGCGACCTGGGCGACCTGGGCGACCTGGCTGAGGGTGCCCCGGACCGCGGCCGCTGGCACCAGTGGTTCGACGAGGACGGCGCGGTCATGCTCTGCCCGATCCCCGGTACGCGCACGGGCTGGTGGTTCCAGGCCGGTCCGGAACGGGACGGGCGGGGTCAGCCGCTCGCGCCCTCCGCCGACGGGTTCCGGCGACTGCTCACCCGCCACACCGGGCTCCCCGGCCACCACCTCACACGGGCCGGTCTGCTGTCGACGTACCGGGTCAATGTGCGGCTGGCGGACCGTTTCCGCGAGGGGCGGGTCTTCCTCGCGGGCGACGCGGCGCATGTGCACCCCATCGCGGGCGGCCTCGGGATGAACACCGGTATCCAGGACGCGTTCAACCTGGGGTGGAAGCTCGGGCTGGTACTCAGTGGCGACGCGGGCGCGGAGTTGCTGGACACCTACGAGAAGGAGCGGCTTCCGGTGGCCGCTCACACCCTGGACCTCGCCTCCGAGCGACTGCGCGCCACCCTTGAGGCGATCCGCACGCCCGGCGGCGGCCTGGACACGGCGATCACCGCCGACACCACCGGTCTGGGCATCGGCTACCGGTGGAGCTCCCTGGCAGCCGGCGCCCCCGAGGGGCACCGCGCGTCCGCCGCCCCGCGCCCCGGGGACCGGGCGCCGGACGCGCCCTGCCGGGACGCCGCGACCGGATCCCGTACGCGGCTGCACCGCGTCTTCGCGGGCCCCCGCACCACGGTCCTCGGCTTCGGCCCCGGGAGCGCGGCGGTCCTGCGCGAGGCGGCCGCCGCGTACGGGGCTGCCGGGGTGCGGACCTGCCGGGTGTACGCGGCGCACGAGGACCATGCCGGGGCGGAGCCGGGAGCGGTGATCGACGAGGCGGGCCACGCTGCGGCCGCGTACGGAACGGCGTATGAAAGGGCTTACGGAGCGGGGTACGGCGCGGCGTACGGAATGGATGCCTCCGGCGGTACGGACGCGGGGACGGTCGTCGTCATCCGGCCCGACCACCACGTGGGCGTGCTCGCTTCGGCGGACGACGCCCGTTCCGTACGGGAGTACCTGCGTCGGCTGCACGAAGCGGGTGGGCGGCGCACCAGCATGGTGGACGCCGTGAGGTAAAGGCTGATTGAGTGCCCGGATGGGGACTGTGCTGGGGGCCATGAGGAACGTGCGGTGGCACGAGCTACAGCACGCGTACGGCTCCGCGTCCCAGGTTCCCGGTGTGCTGTCGCGGATAGCCTGGGGAGACGCGCCGGACTCGGACGAGGCCCTGAGCGATCTGGAACGGTGGATCGGCGCGCCGCCCGTCTTCGACTCGACCGTGGCGACGGTGCCGTTCCTGTGGGAGCTGGCGGCGACGGACACGGTCAGGAACCGGGCGGGCGTGCTGGACCTGCTCGCCACCATTCTGGCCGCCGGGAACGCGGAGCACCCCACGTGGGCCCGCGCCGCCCACGATGCGGTGGTGGCAGGTCGCGCCACGGCCACCCGGCTGGCCGCCGCACCCGAGGAGACACAGCCGACACGGTCGGTACGGGCCGCCGCCGAACGGCTGCTGGCCTCGATCGACGGGCACTCCTGCCCCACGTGCCCCGCCAACCCCGCGCGCGAGGCCTGAGTACCGGGCGCGGCCTGGGTTGGGCGCGACCTGGGCCTTGGGCGGTCAGGTCAGCTCGGCCTCCACCCGGTCCATCGCGTTCTTCCAGTACGTACGCCGCTCCTCGCGCTCCTCGGCGCTCGCCAGACGCTCCTGGTGGAAGCTCAGCACGGTCCGGTCGGCGGAGCTGCCGGGCGTCACGGCGACCTGGACGGTGGAGGTGCCGTACGTGAGCCGCACCCGGTCGCCCGGGCGGTAACTGCGCAGCTCCCCGCCGAGCCCGTCGGCCGTACGGTACGGAGCGCCCTTCTCGGTGGGCAGGGGGCCGTCGATGCCCAGCCAGAGGGCGATGCCCTCGGGCCCGACGATGAACTCCCATACGGCGGTCAGCGGTCGGCGGATGGTCCGGGAGACGCCGATCTCCCAGCCCGCGTCCTGAGTGAGTCCGGTCGGCATGATGAAAGTCCCTTCACTCGTCGGCGGTCACTGGTCGGCGGTCAGTGGTCGGTGGTCGGTGGTCGGCGGTCACTGGCTACTCGTCCGTGGTGGTGAGCCGGGCGCGGTGGGCCCGGACCTTGTGCCGGTTGCCGCAGCGCTCCATCGAGCACCAGCGGCGCTTGCCGGGCCGGGAGGTGTCGACGAACAACAGGCGGCAGTCGTGCGCGGAGCAGGTGCGGACCCGGTGGGCGTACGCCCCGGTGAACAGGTCGATCGCGTCGCGGGCGACGGTGGACAGCAGCCCGGTGCCGGTACTCCCTGGCACCCACTCCCGGCCGCCGGTCCCGTTCAGCCGGGCCGTCAGGGGGAGGTGCGCCGCCGCCTCGTTGACGACTGCGAGGTCCTCCGGCCCGGGCGGCAGCGCGTGCACATGCCCCTCCCCCAGCCGCCAGAGCGCGTCGCGCAGCACCCGCGCGGCAGCCACCTCGTCCTCGCCGACGGCGAGGCCCAGCCCATCGGGAAGCCGGCATTCCGCCGCCCAGCGCACCAGGTCGGCGGGCGCGCGCAGCATCTCGAAGTACGCGAGTGGGCCGGGGCCGCCGGTCGTCAGCAACTCCAGACACAGCGCGCCCGGATCGAACCGGAATGAGCTGCCGTCCGGGTGCCGCAGAAGCAGCCCGGCAGACCCAGCAGCCCCGGAGGTACCGCCAAGCACGCCAGGCCCGGGAGGCATGCCAGAGCCAGCAGGCCCAGCAGCCCCCTGTCGCGCCACCAGCTCGGCTCGCTCCGGCGGCGTCTTCCTCGGTTCCGGCGCGTCATTTGCCCTGCCACTCATGTAACCACTATAAACGGTTTCCATGACGAAGACCCTGTCCTGGAAGCTCGTGATCGACAGCGCCGACCCGCACGCCCAGGCCGGCTTCTGGGCCGCGGCCCTGGGCTACCTCGTCGAGGACAACAGCCCCCTGGTCGAGCAGCTGCTCGCGGCCGGAGCGGTGCCCGAGGCCATCACCACCCACGCCCACGGCCGCCGCGCCTGGCTCGACCTCGCGGCGGCCCGGCACCCGGACGACCCGTACGAGGAGAACAGCGGTACGGGGCTGGGGCGGCGGCTGCTCTTCCAGCGGGTACCGGAGCCGAAGACGGTGAAGAACCGCCTCCACATCGATGTCCACTCCGAGCCGGGGCAGCGCGATGCGGAGGCCGCGCGGCTGGTGGAGCTGGGCGCGCGGGTGCTGCGCACGGTCGACGAGCAGGGCGGGAGCTGGCTCGTACTGGCAGATCCTGAGGGCAACGAGTTCTGCCTGCACTGACGGGAGGCTGGACGTGCGCGGGAGCGCAGGGCCCGAATCCGTACGGGAGCCCTCTACGGGTCTTCCGCGCAGGTGACGGCCGTGCGACGCGGATGCCGTCGCCAGCCCCCGCCCCCATCCCTGCCCCCCCCTCCCTTCATTCCTGGTCCCGTCCGTCCCGCTCGCGCAGCACCTCCTGCCGGACCCGCTCCGCCATCAGGTCCGCGAGCGGGTCCGTCACATCCCAGGAGTGCGCGGCCGGATGCCGGTCGAACAGCACGCACGCATCCCCCTCCGTGACGGACAGCCGACGGATCACGGCGGGGCACGGCAGCAGTTCGGCGAACCGGAACTTCCGGCGCGTACCGGTGTCCGTCCAGAACATCCATAAGTCCCGCACGGCAGGCCTGTCGGCCGACCAGAGCTGGGCCGCGTGCTCGGTCTCCTCGCCGTGCTCGCCGAGTTCACAGAGCAGGAAGTCGTCCAGGAGGGGGACAGGCTTCACGCCCGCCTCCTGACCGGGTCCGCCCTCCAGGGCCATGAGCGCGACCCGCGCGCCCATCTCGGGGAGTTCGGTGACAGCGGTGCACTGCAACATGTCGCGCATCCTTATGGGCAGGGGGAGGGAAGAGGGGTACGGGCGGGAGCCAGGGGGCGCATGACGAGCCCGTACCAGGACGTGTCGTCCCGGGCCACGAACTCGTACGGCAGTCCGTCCGCGAGCCTCAGCAGCGCGTAGTCATGCTCCCGGAAACTGCTTGCCCAGGAACGGAGTTCGGCCGGTACATCAGGCCTGGCCCCGGAGACCGGGTACAGTGCGCGGGCCGGAACCCAGGGGGCGTACGGGTCCGGGTCGAGCGCGTCCGCGAGGCGCCGGGCCTGCCGCCGCAGCCAGCGGAGGGCCAGTCGCCGCGTCGGCGCGACGATGCCGCCGAGCCGGAAGGACCGCGCCGCGTCACCCCCGTGGCTCTCGGCCAGGTACCAATCGGCACGCCCTCGCGCCACGTTCACAGCACCTCACCCCGGCTGCGCGCGTTGAGCCACGCGGTCCTCGCGCGCAGCTGCTCCATGGGGAGCGCGAGGCGGACCAGGCGGGGCTCCGCCTCCCACTCAGCGCCGCCGCCGACGGGCCGGAGCGACCAGTAGGGGCCGGCGACCCCTCGGAACTCCCCCACGCGGCCACCCCGACCGGTGTCGACCACGAGCGTGCCGGGGACCGGGGGGCCGGGAGGCTCCTGTGCATTCGGGCAAGCGTTCTCGCCGTACACCTATCGCTCCTCTCTGTAGCCGTATGACTACCGGGGCGATTCAGCGTGGCCTACCGTTGGAAACCATTCAACTTGCCTATTCGGCATGGAAGATCGGGGGCGAGGTCCGTGAACGTCAAGGAGTTAAACCCGGAGAGCTCCGCGCAGGCGGCCTACGGCGCACGTCTGCGCGGCTTGCGGGAGCAGCGGAGCTGGACACAGGAGGAGCTGGGGGACCGGAACGGCTACTCCAGCACACACATCTCCTCGGTGGAAACTGGTCGCAAACTCGCGACCTTGCGCTTTTCGCGTAGTACGGACCGGGCGCTGGGGCTCACCGGGACCGAGGCGTCCTTCGAGCGCGAGCTGGGCCAGATCAAGCACGGCAGCCTGCTGGAGGGCTTCCCCGAGTTCCTCGGCTACGAGCGCCGGGCGGCGGAGATCCGGCTGTACGAGGTCGGCGTCATCCCGGGCCTGCTCCAGACCCCGGAGTACGCCACGGTCCTGGCGGACAGCGCGGTCAGGCGGCAGGCGATCACCGCGGACCAGGCACAGGAGCGCGTCGCACTGGTCGCGGAACGTCAGGCGGCCCTGGTCCGGGAGAAGCCGCCGCTGGTCTTCGCGTTGCTGGACGAGAGCTGCATCCGCAGGCCGGTCGGCGGACCGGAGGTCATGAAGGCGCAGATGGACCGTCTGATCGAGTTCGCCGAGCAGCCCAACACGGTGTTGCAGGTGGTGCCGTTCACCATGGGTGAGCACCGCCCGTTCAGCCTGCCGATCTACATCCTGACCATGCCCGACCGTTCGCTCATGTCATACGCGGAGTCCGCGCAACAGGGCTACCTGGAGCGCGAAAGTGGCTCGGTGGTGCCGCATCTGACGGCCTACCATCAGATGCAGGCGGTAGCGCCCTCCCAGGCCGCGTCCGTAGACATGTTCAGGCAGTTGCGAAAGGGCACCCCGTGACAACCGAGACCCCCCGTTGGTTCACGTCCTCGTACAGCGAAAACGGCGGCGCGTGCGTCGAGGTCGCCACCAACCTCGCCGCCCCGCACGGCATCGTCCCCGTCCGCGACTCCAAGAACACGAGCGGCCCCGCGCTGACCTTGCAGGCCGACGCGTTCACCACGTTCGTGGCGGGTATCAAGTCCGGAGAGTTGCAGTACCCGTAGCCGCTCCGCCGAAGGGACACCCCGTGACAACCGAGACCCCCCGTTGGTTCACGTCCTCGTACAGCAACAACGGCGGCGCGTGCGTCGAGGTCGCCACCAACCTCGCCACCCCGCACGGCATCGTCCCCGTCCGCGACTCCAAGAACACGAGCGGCCCGGTCCTCAACGTCCCCGCCACCGCGTTCACCAGCTTCGTGGCAGGCGTCCGGGCCGGAGACTTCGGCACCGTCTGAGCCGTCCCAGCAACCGCCCCACCGTGCACGACCGCTACCGAGAGGCCGTGACCGCGTTCCCGGCCCGGTTCGCCTCCGCGCAGGATCGGGACGGGGCGAGGCTGGCGCTGCTCGTCAGGGCAGCGGTCGAGCGGCTCGCGGAGGGCGGGGACGTGTCGCTCGGCCACTACCTGAAGGGCACTGTCTTCCGCTCCCTCGCCCTGGTGACCTGTTCCCCGAACCGCCCCGCCCCCGATCTGCCCTGCCCCGCCCGGCAGGCCCCCTCATGACAGCGGGCCGCTTACCCGGCCCACCCCCTGGCGCGCAAGCGGCCGTCCGGGGCCTTCTAGGCTGGGGCCCATGCCCACGCCCCCCGCCTACGCCCTCGTCGCCACCGACCTGGACGGCACCCTGCTGCGTCCGGACAACACCGTGAGCGCCCGCTCCCGCGCCGCGCTCGGCCTTGCCGCCGCCGCAGGCGCCCGGCATCTGATCGCCACCGGGCGGCCCGTTCCCGGCATACGGACGCTGCTCGCGGACCTGGCGTACACCGGGCCCGTCGTCTGCGGGCAGGGCACCCAGCTGTACGACGCCGACAGCGCGCGCCTGCTGCGGTCCGTCACCCTGGACCGCGAGTCCGCCGACACCGCGCTGGGCAAGATCGAGGCGGAGGTCGGGGCGGTGTTCGCCGCCGTGGACCAGGACGGGGTGGACGGCGTGACCCTGGTCGAGGCCGGGTACCGGATGCCGAACCCGGCGCTTCCCGCCGTACGCGTCGACTCCCGCGACGCCCTGTGGGAGCGGCCGGTCATCAAGGTGCTCGTCCGCCACCCGGAGCTCGGCGACGACGCGCTGGCGGCCGCCGCGCGCGGGGCCGTGGGCGAGCTGGCGACGGTCACCATGGCGGGGCCCGGCACGGTGGAGCTGGCGCCGCGCGGGGTGGACAAGGGCACCGGGCTCGCGCTGGCCGCCGAGCTGCTGGGGGTCGGGGCCAAGGGCACGGTCGCGTTCGGGGACATGCCCAACGACCTCCCGATGTTCGGCGGCTCGGGCCTCCGGGTGGCGATGGGCAACGCCCACCCGCAACTGCGCGCGGCGGCCGACGAGGTCACGCTGTCCAACGCGGAGGACGGCGTCGCTGTGGTCCTGGAGCGGCTGTTCGGCTGAGCGCACCGCCGCGCCCCCGCGTTCGGCGGTGGGCTCAACCGCTCAACCGCGCGTCTCGCCACCCGCCAGTTCCTGTTCGGTCCAGAGCGCCTTGCCGCCCGGACCGTGCCGAGTTCCCACCCGTACGGGCCAGAAGCAGCGCCGCGCCCGGCGGAGCGGATGTGGTCCGGAAGCCCGTAGACGGTCTCGTCGCTCAGGTGCTGGAGGTCCCGGCCGCGCTGCTCGGCCAGGAGGTGCGTGATGCGGCGCCCGGCGGGCTCGTCGGGCAGCAGTTCGGCGGTGCGGAACGCCAGGATGTCGCCTTCGTCGAGGGTGACGGTGCCGGGCGCGAAGGGGGCGGTGTCGTCGGAGAAGAGGCTCGGCCCTTCCGGTACGTCGAGGGGGAGCGCCGTTCCGTCGGGGCCGACGACCAGCGGCGCGGGGTGCCCGGCCCGGGCGACGGTGCAGGTGCGCGGGAACGGGTCGTAGGCCCCGTACACGCGGCTGGCGGTCAGGGGATCGCTGTGGAGGGCGTCGCCGACGGGGCTGACCTCGGGCAACAGCGGAAGCCCGGGTATCAGGGGGTCGGTACCCCGGGCCCACCGACCTCGGCCGTGACCAGCATCGGCGTACGGTCGTCCGCCTCGGCGAGGAGTTCGCCGCCCGGGGCCCAGATCGCGGCCCGGCCGCAGCCGGTCCACGGGCCGGAAGGGCCCACGTGGTTGGCGAGGGCGACGAAGAGGCCGGTCCCCTCGGCCGTGCGGGGGTAGATGGTCGCCCGCTGCGCGACGCCGCCCCCTGTCCCGTACAGCGCGGAGGCCAGATAGACCTGGCAGCCGTCCGCAGCCGCCCGCGCGGACAGCTCGGGGAAGTGGCTGTCGTGTATCTGGCGCGCTCGCGCGGTGGGCGGGCGGTGGCCGTGAAGGTGGCGCGTCAGGAGCTCGCGAGCGACCCGCACTTCCGGGAGCGGTTCCGTGCCGAGGTCGACGCCGCGCGCAGCGTGGGCGGCTTCCACACCGCCCCGGTCGTCGACGCCGGCCCGACGGCGGCCGTGCCCTGGCTGGCTACGGCCTACGTGGACGACGCGTCGGCCGAAGCGGACCTCGCCTTCGTGGCCGTCGGTCGGGACAGCTCGCTCCTCGTCGACGCCGCAGGCGTCACACTCGGCCCGGCAGGCGCGGAGACGCAGTACGGCTGGGCCGAGATCAGCACGGTCACCTACGCGGCCCAGGGCCCCAAGCACCTCGGGGTCACCGTGCACCTGCGCAACGGCACCGCCCACTCGTGCCTGCTCACCGCCCACCGACGGGCCCGGCTCCAGGAGTGGCTGGACGGGCCCGGCTCCAGGAGTGGCTGGCGGACCTGCCGCTGATCCTGGAGTGCTTTCCGTAGGGCCCGAGGGGGCCACCCCCGCCCCGCCCCTCCCCGCTCCGCCCCGCTCCGGGGCCAGGGGCGGGGGCCGGGAGCCGGGGGCCGGTCTCAGTACCCCGGCGCCCCCAGCGCCCGCAGCACGTGGGCCACGAGGGCGGCGATCGTCTCCTCGTCCTGGGCCGGCTTGCGCAGCACATGGCGGTAGTAGAGGGGGCCGTACAGCATCTCCACGGCCAGCGGCAGATCCGCGCCGGGCGGGATCTGGCCCGCCTCCTGGGCGCTGCGCAGTCGGCCCACCGCCTCCTCGACGCGCGGGTCGACCAGCTGTTCCCGCAGGGTCCGCGCGAGGACGTCGTCGTGGTGCAGCTCCGAGAGGATGCCCGCGTAGGCGGGGCCGAACGGCGGGACGGAGAGCAGGTTCACCGCACCCGCCATATGCGTACGCAGATCGGCTCCGATGTCGCCGGTGTCCACGAACGGCGTGGCGTCGACCAGGGCGTCGGTGAACGCCTCCAGCAGGACGGCTCCCTTCGACGGCCACCAGCGGTAGATCGTCTTCTTGCTGACCCCGGCACGGGCCGCGATGGCCTCTATCGTGACGTGCCCGTACCCCCGCTCGGTACAGAGGTCGAGGGCGGCTTGCAGGATCGCGCGACGTGACCGTTCGCTGCGGCGCACACTGCTCGGCGATGTGATCATTCGGTGAGCATAGGGGGGATTCAGCCAATCTCTTGTTGACAGCTCGTCGCCAAGGACCGAACATAACCCAAGCGGAAACGGAACGTACCGTGTCGTGTTGTTCCCTTTCTTAGCACCGTTCGTGCCGTTCGTGCCGCGACGAGCCGATCGGGGGACGGCTCGCCCGGCCGACGGCACGGACGACTCGCCACCGATCCGATCCGGCCAGGGAACCCCGCTCAAGCCCCACCGTTCAGGCAAGCCCTGCCGTTCAGGCCGTGATGTCCTTGGCCGTGAAGCGGGCCCAGGCGGCCGAACCGAACACCGCCACGTACAGCCCCTGCAACTGGAAGTTCTTGACCAGGTCGTCCCAGTGGACCGGTTCGCGCAGGACGTCGGCGAAGGACATCCAGTAGTGCGGGAACAGATAGGCGTGGACCCCGCTCAGCTGCGGGATGCTGTCCAGGATCTGCACCGTGATCAGCAGCCCCACCGTGGCCGCCATCGCCCCGATCCCGCTGCCCGTCAGCGTCGAGACGAACAGCCCGAGCGCCGCGAACCCGGTCAGCGAGAGCGCGACGACGGCCGCTGTCAGCCCGGCCCGCACCAGTCCCTCGCCGAAGCTGATTCTCGTCCCGGAGATCGTGGTCACCTCCCCCACCGGGAACAACAGCGCCCCCACCGCCAGCGCCGAAGCGGCCACGACCAGGGTCGCCACCAGGCAGAACGTCAGGACGGAGGCGTACTTGGCGAGGAGCAGCCGGGTCCGGCCCGCCGGGGCGACCAGCAGGTAGCGCAGGGTGCCGCTGCTCGCCTCGCCCGCGATCGCATCGCCCGCCACGACGCCGACGGCCATCGGGAGGAACACCGGCAGGGTCGCGGCGAGGGAGGCGAAGACCAGGAAGAGGCCGTTGTTGGTGACCTGGGCGAGGAACGCCGGACCCGCCCCTCCCTCCGTTCCGCCCGCCCCTCCACCGCCGCCGCCCGTCTCGATACGGACCGCGATCCCGATGAGGGCGGGGACGGCGGCAAGAACACCCAGCAGGGCGAACGTCCGGTGGCGGCGGAACAGGGTGGTGAGCTCGGACCGGAGGAGGCCCAGGGCCCACAGCGGGTTACGGGGGCGGGTCGGGGTCCACAACGGGTTACGGGGGCGGGTCGGGGCCTCCGGTCGGCCCGCGCTTCCTGTAGCCGTGACCTGCTCAGCCTGCGACATCGAATCCCTCTCCCGTGAGCGCGACGAAGGCGTCCTCCAGCGAGCCCCGCTCGACGCCGAAGAACCGCACCCGCACCCCGCCGCTCACCAGCGCCGCGTTGAGGTCGGCGAGGTCCACGGCAGGGGGCGGCGCGTCGGCGGTCAGGCGATCGCCGTCGGCGCTCAGGCCCGTGAGTCCGTGCGCCTTCAGGATGCGGGCGGCGGCGGCCAGGTCCGGGGTCACGACGGTGAGCCGGCCCCGGGCGGTCGCGGCAAGGTCGGCGACCGGGCCCTGGACGATCAACCGGCCCCGGGCCATCACCGCGGCATGCGTACAGACCTGCTCGATCTCGTCCAGCAGGTGGGAAGAGAGGAAGACCGTGGTGCCCTCGGCCGCCAGCTCCCGTACGAGGGAACGGATCTCGCGCATGCCCTGCGGGTCGAGGCCGTTGGTCGGTTCGTCCAGGACGAGCAGCCTGCGCGGCCGGAGCAGGGCCGCGGCCAGCCCGAGGCGCTGCTTCATGCCGAGGGAGTACACCTTGGCCTTCTTGCCGGAGGCGGCGGCGAGCCCGACCCGTTCCAGGGCGTGGTCGACGCGGGCCCGGCGGGTGCGCGGGTCGGCGGTGGGGTCGGCCCGGTCGTACCGCAGGAGGTTGTCCCGGCCGCTCAGGAACCCGTACAGCGCGGGCCCCTCGATCAACGCGCCGACCTGCGGCAGCACTGTACGGGCGGCCCCCGGCATGGGGCTGCCGAGCACCTCGGCGGTGCCGGACGTCGGGTCGATGAGACCCATCAGCATCCGGATCGTCGTGGTCTTCCCGGAGCCGTTGGGGCCGAGGAAGCCGAAGACGCTGCCGCCGGGCACGGTGAGGTCGAGGCCGTCCACGGCCGGCTGACCGCCGCGATAGCGCTTGGTCAGGCCCCGGGTCCGGATGACGGCGTCGGGGGCGGGAGCGGGGGCGGTGCTGCCGTTCGGGGCCGCCTCGCGCGAGGCGGCTGTCCCTGTCGACGTCATCCGGTCACACCTCTCCCGTCTCCCGCTCTCCGTACGCGGCGCGCCTCCGAGGTCCTGACCGCCTGGCCGTCAGAACCGTCGTGGCCGTCAGGACCTCGGAAGGTCGGCAGGACCCGGAAGGTCGGCAGGCCCTCAGACCCTCCGGTCCTCCCGGCCCTCAGACCCTCCGGCCCTCCGGTCCTCCCGGCGTTCCTACTTCCCGGCGGCGGCCTTACTTCGCGGCGTCGGCGGCGCGCACCAGCGCGTCCTTCGTCACCGCTCCGACATATACCCTGCCGTCGTCCGTCAGCAGGGCGTTGACGAGGCGCGTCTTGAAGACCGTGCCCGAACCGAACTTTCCGGTGACCTTGTCGCCGAGCGCGTCGAGGATGCCCTGCGCCTCGGCCGGGACGTCGCCCGAGCCCGCTGCGGGGAGGCCCTTGCCGCCGGGAACCTTGATCTCGGCGATCGAGGTCCAGCCCTTGCCGATGACGTTGACGCCCTCGAAGCCGTCCAGTTCGGCGAGCTGTCCGGGGAGCGGCTTCTGCGCCAGGCCCCGCTCGTCCTTGCCGGTCTCCAGTTCGTCGGCCTCGGTGACCTTGGCGCCCTTCGGCGGGGTGAAGTCGAACGTGGACGCGGCGGGCCTGGAGAAGTCGACCTTGGTGAACCCGGCGTCGACCACGGCCTTGCCGCCGCTCGCCGCGGACAGGGTGAACTTCAGCGGTACGCCGTTCTCGGCGTCCACGGCGATACGGACCGAGCCGATCGTCGAACCGGACTGCTTCGGCTTGATCAGCAGCTGGTACGCGTCCCGCCCGGCGACCTGCGCCGTGCCGTCGACGGTGACCGAGGTGGTGTCCCCGGCCGCCTTGAGCGCCTGCTCGGCGAAGTCCTTCGGGGTGGCCGGTGCGCCCTTGGGAGCCTCAGGGGCCTCCTTGCCGCCGCCCCGGCCCTCGGGGGCCTCGGCGTGGTAGACCTCGTCGGACTTGCTGTCGTACGCCCAGACCTCACCCTGATTGTGGATGACGCTGTATTCGGACGCGTTTCCGAGGATGGACAGCTTCTGCTTCTCCGGGCCGTCGGCGGCGACCCGCAGCGTGTGCGTGCCGGACGTCAGCTCCATGAGCTTGTCCTGCGGCGCGGCAGCCCCGCCGTCCTTGCCTTCGCCGGAGCCGTCGGCCCCGCCCGGTACGAGCGAGCCCGCGAGGCCGTCGAGGGGCAGGCCCAGGTCGGTGCTGATCTTGAACGTGCCGGAGAGCCGCTCCTCGTCGGAAGCGGCGATCTTCTCGATGAGCTCCTGCGCGGTGATCTTCGGCAGATCGGGGTCGCCGGAGTTCGCGAGGGCCGGGACGAGTCCGATGGTCGCGGCCGCCACCCCCGCGACCGCGACGGGGACGATGTAGCGCGCCGCCTTCCGGCGGCCCACGACAGTGCCCGTGGCCCCGCCGGTGGTCTCTGCGCCGGTGGTCTCTGCGCTGTCGTTCGGTGCCATGTGTGCCCTACCTCCGTGGTCGGCGGCTTCCGTTGGTATCCATCTGACCAAAACGGACGGGCCGAAGCGTCAGCCCGCGGGATCAACTCCGCCTACTGCTCCGGTATGACAACCGGACGGGTCGCCTAAGTCATCCAGTAGGGGTAGGCCGCCGGGTGACACCACGTCAGCCTGCGTCGGTGGTGCACAGCGCGGCCTCAGCCTGCGCCGATGTCGCACAGCACCGGACTCAGCCCGCGCCGACGTCACACAGCACCGGACTCAGCCCGCGCCGACGTCACACAGCACCGGACTCAGCCCGCCCGGTGGACCACCGCGTCGCACAGCTCCTCCAGCGCGGACTTCGCGTACCCCTCGGGCAGCGGCGCCAGCGTGGCGCGCGCCTCCTGGGCGTAACGCACGGTGTCCTTGCGGGCCTGGTCCAGCGCCGGGTGGGCGCGCAGTCGGCGCAGCGCCTCGGCGAGGACGGCGTCGTCGCTCAGGTCGCCGTCGAGCAGCTGGACGAGCTCCAGGTCGTCGGGCTTGCCGTCCTCGGCGGCCTGAGCGCGCAGCCGCAGGACCGGGAGGGTCGGGATGCCCTCGCGCAGGTCGGTTCCGGGGGTCTTGCCGGACTCGTGGGAGTCCGATGCGATGTCGAGGACGTCGTCGGCGAGCTGGAAGGCGATGCCGAGCCGCTCCCCGTACTGCGTGAGGATGTCCACGGTCCGCTCGTCCGCCCCGGACATCATCGCGCCGAACCGGCCGGAGACGGCGACCAGCGAACCGGTCTTGCCGCTGAGGACGTCCAGGTAGTGGTCGACCGGGTCGCGGCCGTCGCGCGGGCCCGCGGTCTCCAGGATCTGGCCGGTGACGAGCCGCTCGAAGGCCTCCGCCTGGATGCGGACCGCCTCGGGGCCGAGGTCGGCCAGGATGTGGGAGGCGCGGGCGAACAGGAAGTCGCCGGTGAGGACGGCCACCGAGTTGCCCCAGCGGGTGTTGGCGCTGGGCACCCCGCGCCGCACGTCCGCCTCGTCCATCACGTCGTCGTGGTACAGCGTGGCCAGGTGCGTCAGCTCGACGACGACGGCCGAGGGCACGACGCCCGGGGCGTCCGGGTCACCGAACTGTGACGCGAGCATGACCAGCAACGGGCGGAAGCGCTTACCCCCCGCCCGCACCAGGTGCTGGGCGGCCTCCGTAATGAAGGGCACATCACTCTTGGTGGCTTCGAGCAGCCCCGCCTCGACAGCGGCCAGGCCCGACTGGACATCGGCCTCAAGAGCCTGGTCCCGCACGTGCAGTCCGAACGGCCCGACGACGGTCACGAGGGCATCTCCTGTCTGCTGACGATCACACGCAATGTCGATGTGTCGCTGTCTTCATTCAACTCAGCGTATCCGGTCCCCTTTGGATCACCGTGGGCGGCTTCCCGCGACCGCCGGTATGTTCGTGATCAGCTCATACGATCGGGAGTGTCCGCCTTGTCCCACACCGCCGCCGGCACCGAGCAGGCCAAGCCGCCACCCGAAGACGATCATGCCTTCTTCGGGCAGCCGCGGGGCCTGATGACGTTGTCCGGCCTGGAGGTCTGGGAGCGGTTCTCGTTCCTCGGCATGCAGGCGATCCTGGTGCTGTTCTTCGCCGACTCGGTGGCGAACGGCGGCATGGACATGAACCCCGGCACCGCCGCCTCCGTGTCGGCCGCGTACGGGACCCTGGTCTATCTGGTCTCGGTCGCGGGCGGCTGGCTGGCCGACCGGATTCTCGGCTCGTACCGGGCCGTCCTGTACGGCGGCGTCCTCATCGCCTGCGGCCACTACTCGATGGCCGTGCCCACCGACGCGATGACCTGGGTGGGCCTCGGCCTGATCAGCGCCGGAACGGGCCTGCTCAAGCCCAATGTCGCCTCCATGGTCGGCAAGCTCTACCGCACCGAGGACGAGCGGCGCGACGCCGGCTTCGCCCTCTACTACATGGGCATCAACGTCGGCGCCTTCGCCGGACCGCTGATCACCGGCTGGCTCGGCGAGAACTGGAGCTGGCACTGGGGCTTCTCGGCCGCCGCGATCGGGATGACCTTCGGCCTGATCCAGTACGTCGCGGGCCGCCGTCACCTGGCCGGGCGTAAGCACGCCGCCGAATTCGCGCTGGCCCCCGACGCGATGCGCCGCGCGGTGCGGATGATCATCGGCGGGGCTGTGGTGGCCGCCGTCCTGGCCACCGCGCTGGCCCTGGCCGGCTGGCTCACGATGGACCGGTTCGTCGACGTCCTCACCGCCATCTCGGTGATCGCGCCGGTCGTCTACTTCGTGGTGATGTTCCGCTCCCCCCGGGTCACCGCCGAGGAGCGCGGCAGACTCCGCCCGTACGTCGTCCTCTTCCTCGGGTCCGTCGTCTTCAACTTCATCCTCTTCCAGGCGTACTCGACGATGATGCTGCTCGCGTCCGCCAACGCCCGGACCGAGATCTTCGGCTTCCACTTCCCCGCCAGCTGGTACGCCTCCGCGCTCGGCGCCTTCGAGGTGGCACTCGCTCCGGTGGTCGCCGCCGTCTGGGTCAGGATGGGCCCCCGCCAGCCGCACGCCTCCAACAAGATCGCGTTCGGCGTGATCCTCGGCGGGCTCTCCTTCCTGCTGATGGTCCTGCCCACCTCCGGCCACGCGGACGACGTGTACCGGATGGCGGCCTGGTGGATCGTCGGCTCGTATCTGCTGCTCGGCCTCGGCGACATCCTGCTGGAGACCTCCGGCATGTCCGCCACCACCAAGCTCGCCCCGAAGGCGTTCGCCAGCCAGACGATGGCGCTGTGGTTCCTCTCCCTCGCCCTGGCCAACGGCATCCAGGCCCAGATCGTGAAGTTGTACGGCCAGGTCTCCAACCCCGCGTACTTCGGCGTCAACGGGGCGATCGCGGTGGCGGCCGGGGTCGCGATGATCGTCGCCGCGCCCTGGCTGAAGCGCACGATGCACCCCGTCCACTGACCCGTACGCCGTCCGAGCACCCGGCCACCGACCCGTACACCGTCCGAGCACCCTCCCACCGACCCGTACACCGTCCGAGCACCCGCCCACCGACCCGTACATCGTCCGAGCACCCCGCCCCACCGACCAGCCCACCGACCGCCCCTCGGCCACTCCTCCGCCCCGCGTCGTCGTACATCGAGGTGACCCATGAACATCACGACCGAGTTCCCGTACGAGACGACCCACGAGGACGTGTACATCCCGCTGTCCGACGGCACCCGGCTCTACGCCCGGATCTGGCGCCCGCTGACCGACGAACCGGTCCCCGCCCTGCTGGAGTACCTGCCCTACCGGCTCAGCGACTGGACCGCCCCCCGCGACTGGCAGCGTCACCCCTGGTACGCGGGCCACGGCTACGCCTCCGTACGGGTCGACGTACGCGGTCACGGCAACAGCGAGGGGCTGCCGGGCGACGAGTACGACGCCCAGGAGCTGGAGGACGGAGTCGCCGTCGTCCACTGGCTGGCCCAGCAGGAGTGGTGCTCCGGCCGGGTCGGGATGTTCGGGATCTCCTGGGGCGGCTTCAACTCGCTCCAGATCGCGGCCCTCGCCCCGGAGCCGCTGAAGGCGATCGTCACCGTCTGCTCGGCCGACGACCGCTACGACAACGACGTCCACTACATGGGCGGCTCCGTCCTGGCCGTGGACATGCACGCCTGGGCCGCCACCATGCTCGCCTTCGTCTGCCGCCCGCCGGACCCGGCGCAGGTCGGAGACGGCTGGAAGGAGATGTGGCTGAAGCGGCTGGAGGCCGTCGACCCCTTCATCCACACCTGGCTGGCCCACCAGAGCCGCGACGACTACTGGAAGCACGGCAGCGTCTGCGAGGACTACGGGGCGATCAAGGCGAAGGTCCTCGCGGTCGGCGGCTGGCACGACCCGTACCGCGACACCGTCCTGCGCCTCGTCCAGCACCTCGCCCCGGAGCGGGTGCGCGGAATCATCGGGCCGTGGTCGCACCAGTACCCCGACCGGGGGCTGCCGCCGGGGCCGGGGATCGGCTTTCTCCAGGAGACCCTGCGCTGGTGGGACCAGCACCTCAAGGGCAAGGAGACCGGGGTGATGGCGGAGCCGCTGCTGCGGTCCTGGATCAGCGGCTCGCACCCGCCCGCCACCGTGTACGAGTCGCTGCCGGGCCGCTGGGTCGGTGACGCCTCCTGGCCGTCGGAGAACGTGACCCCGGTGGCGTACGCCCTCCAGGGCGGCGAGCGGATCGTCGCCTCGCCGCAGCAGACCGGCCTTGACGCGGGCCGCTTCTTCCCGTTCGGCAACGACGCGGACCTGCCACCGGACCAGCGCGACGAGGACGCGAAGTCGGTGTCGTTCGAGTTCCCGGTCGCCGACGCGCCGATCGAGATCCTCGGCCGCCCCCGGGTGAAGCTCCGCATCCGGATGGACGTGCCGCGCGGCCAGGCCATCGCCCGCCTCTGCGACGTGGCCCCCGACGGCTCCTCCACACTCGTCACCCGGGGCGCCCTCAACCTCGCCGCCCGGCACGGCCGCGACCGCGCCGACGACTGGCCGCCGGGAGAGACCGAGGACGTGGTCTTCGACCTCAACGGCATCGGGCACACCTTCCCGCCCGGCCACCGCATCCGGCTCGCGATCTCCTCCTCGTACTGGCCCTGGATCTGGCCGCAGGCCGGCTCGGCGGGGTTCACCCTCGACGCGGACGGCAGCTTCGTCGAACTGCCGGTGCGCCGTCACACCGAGGACCCGGCCATCAGCTTCGGCGAACCGGAACAGTCCGAACCGCTCGGCGTGGTCCACCCCGACACCCTGGAGGAGCCGCGCCCCGAACGCCTCGTCGTCCGCGATGTCGCCAAGGGCGAATGGCGGCTGGAGGTCGACCCCCGCTACGGCGGTACGCGGGTCTACCCCGACGGCCTCGAATTCACCGAGGACGCTCTGGAGGTGTACACGGTCCAGCAGGACGACCCGCTGTCCCCTCGGACCCGGTCCGACTGGACGATCCGGCTGCACCGGCCGGAGACGGCCTGGGACGTGAAGATCGAGACGCGCTCGGAGATCACCGCCGACGACCACGACTTCATCACCTCCAGCGAGGCGGTCTGCAAGGACGGCGACGAGATCGTCTTCCACCGCACCTGGGAGAAGCGGATTCCGCGCACGGCGGGCTGAGCGGGGCCGTGTTTCGTTCCCGGGTCCCCCGGATTTCCGGGGGACCCGGGAACGAAACCCCGGGAACCCTACGAACTTTCCGGGCAATGCACGCAGTTGGGGATAGTCAGGGCACTGCCGCTGGGTAGGAGCACCGACGTAACGTGTCCTCAACGCGACCTGGAAAGCGAGGCAGCACCACATGCCCGAGCAGAGCAGCCCGCTCGATCTGGCCGAGGGCGACCCCTTCGGCCCGCACAACCTTCCGTACGGTGTGTTCTCCACCCCCGACCACCCCGAGGACCGCCGGGTCGGCGTCCGCATCGGCAACCACGTCCTGGACGCCGGGGCCGCCGCCCACGCGCTGGGCTCCCCGTACGCGGGGCTGCTCGCCCAGCCGAGCCTGACACCGCTGCTCGCGGCGGGCCGCACCGCCTGGCGGGACGTACGCCGCGCGCTCACCGCCTGGCTGACGGTCCCCGCCCACCGCGCGGACATCGAACCGCTGCTGCACCCGGTGGACGCGGTGACCCTGCACCTGCCGTACGAGGTCGCGGACTACGTCGACTTCTACGCCAGCGAGCACCACGCCACCAACGTCGGAAAGATCTTCCGGCCGGACGGCGACGCACTCACCCCCAACTGGAAGCACCTGCCGATCGGTTACCACGGCCGCTCCGGCACCGTCGTGGTCTCCGGCACGGACGTGGCGCGCCCCAGCGGCCAGCGCAAGGCCCCCACCGACCCGGCGCCCGTCTTCGGGCCCTCGGTGAAGCTGGACATCGAGGCCGAGGTCGGCTTCGTCGTCGGTGTCCCCTCCGCCCACGGCACTCCCGTCCCGCTCGCCGACTTCCGCGAGCACGTCTTCGGGCTCTTCCTCCTCAACGACTGGTCCGCGCGCGACCTCCAGGCCTGGGAGTACGTGCCGCTCGGCCCGTTCCTCGGCAAGTCCTTCGCCACCTCCGTCTCCGCCTGGGTCACCCCGCTGGAGGCCCTGGACGCGGCCCGCACCGCGCCCCCGGCCCGGGACTTCCCCCTCCTCCCCTACCTCGACGACTCCGCGGACGAGGAGCCGGGCGGCTTCGACATCCGGATCTCCGTGGAGATCAATGGCCAGGTCGTCGCCGAGCCGCCGTTCGCCTCGATGTACTGGACGGCCGCCCAGCAGCTCGCCCATATGACGGTCAACGGCGCGTCGCTGCGCACCGGCGACCTGTACGGCTCCGGCACGGTCAGCGGCCCCGAGCCCACCCAGCGCGGCTCGCTGCTGGAGCTCACCTGGAACGGCCGCGACGCCCTGGAACTCCCCGAGGGCAAGCGGACGTTCCTGGAGGACGGCGACACGGTCACCCTGACGGCCTGGGCTCCCGGCCCGCACGGCACCCGCGTGGGCCTCGGCGACGTGACCGGAAGGATCGTCACCGCGCCATGAGCTCCCCCGCCCCCTCCCCCGCCCTGACACTGCCCGAGGAGATGCTGCTGCTCGCGCTGGACCCCCAGCGCGGCAAGCCGCTCTGCGCCCGCGACTACCTGCGTTACGCCACGGCCGGCGCGGTCTTGGCCGAGCTGGAGCTCCAGGGGCGGATACGCGAGGAGCGCGGCCGGGTCCAGGTGGTCAACCCCCTGGACCCGGCCGACCCGCTGCTCGCCTCCCTGCTGCGCACGCTGGACCCGCCGAGCAAGAGCCGCTTCCGCTCCGGGACCAACGCCAAGCGCTGGGTACGGCAGCACGCGCAGTACGCGGAGGAGAACCACCTGGACGCCCTGGTCCAGCGCGGCCTCCTGAGCCGGGAGACCCACCGCTTCCTCGGCCTGTTCCCCTACCAGCGCTACTTCCCGGTCCACCCGGACCTGCGCGCGGCAACCCTCCGGCGCTTCCAGCACGCCGAGGCCTACGGCTTCCCTGACCAGCGCAGCCGCATCCTGGCAGCGCTGGCCGCCGCGACCGGCCTCGCCACCACCCTGAGCGCCCAGGGCCACGGAAGCCGGGCCACGATGAAGCTCCTGCTCCGCGCCCAGTGGACCGCCCTGGCGGTCTACCGCAACGTCAAGCAGGACCGCTCCAACAGCGGAAGCGGTGACGGCGGGGGCTGGAGCGACGGCGGGGGCGGCGGCGGGTGTGGCGGAGGCGGGGACTGAGGGACCATGCCCGAACCCACGCCGACGGACTCGGCCCACCTGGCCCACCAGGCCTGCCCGGCCTGCCCGGACTGCCCGGCCTGCGGCAACCGCCCGGTGCAGGCCCTGCCCGCGAACCGTCGCCGCCGGTACGAGCTGTGGTGGGAGTGCGCCTCCTGTCCCTGGGTGGGCGTGCGGAACGCCGACGGCGGACCGCTGCGGACCATGCGGCGGCTCCGGGACGACTGGGCGGACTGCGTGTTCTGCGGCGAGGAGGCGGCCAACGTGGTGGGCGAACCGTTCGAGCGGGACGGCGAACGGCTGGACTGGCTGGTGTGCCTGGCCTGCGGCCGCAGCAACACCCGTCGGCTGGGCCCCTCTCAGGGCTGAGGCCGCCGGGGGCACGCCCCTGACCAGCCCGTCACCCGCGCGAGGCCCGCTCGCACGTTCGCGGCACCGGTATCCGGTTCCCGCCGGATACCCTGGTCGGGCCCGCGAGACTCCTCCCCCTGGGAGCAATGATGAGCATCGAGCCCGAGGCCTCCGAGCCGCGGTGGGCGGTCCGGCCCGAGGGCGGCTGGACCGCCGATGACCTGGACCTGACCGCCGTCACGGCCCGCCGCCGGGCGGCGAACCCGGAGTAGGACCCGCCGCCCCCGCCGCCCGGTACGCGACTCACTCGTACTCGGGCGGTTCCTCGTCCCAGGCGAACTCGGGGTCGCTGTACTGCGGGGCCGCGGGCGCCTTCGCACGGACCGGGGTCGCCGGGGTCGCCGGGGTCACCGCCGGACGGGCTGCCGGAGCAGGAGGCGTCGCCGGTCGTGGCGCGGAAGTTCCGACGGCTGCCGAAGCCTCCGCGACCGGCCCCGGAGACGTCTCCGCCAGGACCTCCAGCACTCCCTCCCCGTACGTCGCGAGCTTCTTCTCGCCCAGGCCGCTGATGCCCCCCAGCTCCCCGATCGTCGTGGGGTGGACGGTCGCGATCTCCCGCAGCGTCGCGTCGTGGAAGATCACGTACGCCGGGACGCCCTGCTCCTTCGCCGTCGCCCCGCGCCAGGCGCGCAGCGCCTCGAAGACCGGGACGGCGGACGGCGGGAGGTCGGCGGCCGCCGCCTTGCCCTTGGCCCCCTTGGCCCCACCGGCCGAGGACGACGAACGGGACGTCGGCTTCTTCGGCTCCTTGCGGAGCAGTACTTCCCGCTCCCGGCCCAGGACGCTCGCGCTCTCCTCGGTGAGGACCAGCGTGCCGTACTCCCCCTCGACCGCGAGCAGCCCCTGTGCCAGCAACTGGCGGACCACACCGCGCCACTCCGCCTCGGCCAGCTCCTCGCCGATGCCGAAGACGGAGAGCTGGTCGTGGTCGAACTGGATGACCTTGGCCGTCTTGCGGCCCAGCAGGATGTCGATGATCTGGCCCGCGCCGAACTTCTGGTTCCGTTCGCGCTTCAGCCGGACCACCGTGGAGAGCAGCTTCTGCGAGACGACCGTGCCGTCCCAGGTCTCCGGCGGGCTGAGGCAGGTGTCGCAGTTGCCGCAGGCGGCGGCCGTGGGCTCCTGGCCGAAGTAGGTGAGCAGCTGGACCCGGCGGCACTGGACCGTCTCGCACAGGGCCAGCATCGAGTCCAGGTGCGAGGACGCCCGGCGGCGGAACGCCTCGTCGCCCTCCCCGCCCTGGATCAGCTTGCGCTGCTGGACGACGTCCTGGAGTCCGTACGCCATCCAGGCCGTCGACGGCTCCCCGTCGCGGCCCGCGCGGCCGGTCTCCTGGTAATAGCCCTCGACGGACTTGGGGAGGTCGAGGTGGGCGACGAAACGGACGTCCGGCTTGTCGATCCCCATGCCGAAGGCGATCGTCGCGACGACGACGAGGCCCTCCTCCCGGAGGAACCGCGCCTGGTGGGTCGCGCGCGTCCCGGCGTCCAGGCCCGCGTGATACGGCACGGCCTGGATGCCGTTGCGGCAGAGATACTCCGCGATCTTCTCGGTGGAGTTGCGCGAGAGGCAGTAGACGATGCCCGCGTCCCCGGCGTGCTCCTCCTTGAGGAAGGTGAGCAGCTGCTTCTTCGGGTCGGACTTCGGCACGATCCGGTACTGGATGTTCGGCCGGTCGAAGCTGGCGACGAAGTGCTTCGCGTCCGGCATGCCGAGGCGGCGGGTGATCTCCTCGTGCGTGGCGTTGGTCGCGGTCGCCGTCAGGGCGATGCGCGGGACGTCCGGCCAGCGCTCGCCGAGCACGGACAGGGCCAGGTAGTCGGGGCGGAAGTCGTGGCCCCACTGGGCGACGCAGTGCGCCTCGTCGATCGCGAAGACGGAGATCTCGCCCCGGGCCAGCAGGGAGAGGGTGGCGTCCAGACGCAGCCGCTCGGGCGCCAGGTAGAGCACGTCCAGCTCGCCCGCGAGGAACTGGGCCTCCATCGAGCGGCGCTCGTCGAAGTCCTGCGTGGAGTTCATGAACCCGGCCCGGACGCCGAGCGCCCTCAGGGCATCGACCTGGTCCTGCATGAGCGCGATCAGCGGGGAGACCACGACGCCCGTGCCGCGGCGGACCAGGGACGGGATCTGGTAGCAGAGCGACTTTCCGCCACCGGTCGGCATGAGCACGACGGCATCGCCGCCCGCCACCACATGCTCGATGACCGCACCCTGCTCGCCGCGGAACGACTCGTACCCGAAGACGCGGTGCAGTGTCCGCAGTGCCTCGCTCTCGTCGCCCGCAGGGGTCTCGGTCACCGTCCCGGTCACATCCATGCTCACGCCCAATGCTCTGTCCCCCCGGGGAGCCGCGCATCCGGCCCCGCCCGTCCTGCTCTCGTCCCCGTCCACGATAGGCGGCTCCTACGACAACGCCGGACGGTCTGTGGAAAACGGACCGTCCGGCGTTGTCGTCGTACCTGCTGTGCGTGCCGTGCGCGGGCTACCGCACGAAGACCCCCGCCTGGCTCGCCAGGTCCAGGAAATACTGCGGGGCCAGGCCCAGCACCAGGGTGACGGCGACACCGACCGCGATCGTCGTCATGGTCAGCGGCGACGGGACGGCGACCGTGGGGCCGTCCGCCTTCGGTTCGCTGAAGAACATCAGGACGATCACGCGGATGTAGAAGAACGCCGCGACCGCCGACGAGAGCACACCGACGACGACCAGTCCGCCCGCGCCACCCTCGGCAGCCGCCTTGAACACCGCGAACTTCCCCGAGAACCCGGAGGTCAGCGGAATCCCGGCGAAGGCCAGCAGGAACACCGCGAAGACCGCCGCGACCAGCGGTGAACGGCGTCCGAGCCCGGCCCACTTCGACAGGTGCGTGGCCTCTCCGCCCGCGTCCCGGACCAGCGTGACCACGGCGAACGCGCCCACCGTCACGAAGGAGTACGCCGCGAGGTAGAAGAGCACCGAGGAGATGCCCTCCGGGCTGGCCGCGATGACACCCGCGAGGATGAACCCCGCGTGCGCGATCGAGGAGTAGGCCAGCAGCCGCTTGATGTCGGTCTGAGTGATCGCGACGATCGCGCCGCCCAGCATCGTGACGATCGCCACCGCCCACAGGACGGGACGCAGGTCCCAGGTGAGGCCCGGCAGCGCCACGTACAGCAGGCGCAGCAGGGCGCCGAACGCGGCGACCTTCGTGGCGGCGGCCATGAACCCGGTGACCGGGGTCGGGGCGCCCTGGTAGACGTCGGGGGTCCACATGTGGAACGGGACCGCGCCGACCTTGAAGAGCAGGCCGGTCAGGATCATCGCGCCGCCGATGAGCAGCAGCGCGTCGTTGCCCATGGTGTCGGCGAGGGCCGGGTCGATCTCCAGGACCGAGCCGTCGACGACGTTGGCGATGGTGGCGTACGAGAGGGAGCCCGCGTAGCCGTAGAGGAGGGCGATCCCGAAGAGCAGGAACGCCGAGGAGAACGCGCCGAGCAGGAAGTACTTCACGGCCGCCTCCTGCGACATCAGCCGCTTGCGGCGGGCGACGGCGCACAGGAGGTAGAGCGGGAGCGAGAAGACTTCGAGCGCGATGAACAGCGTCAGCAGGTCGTTGGCGGCCGGGAAGACCAGCAGACCCGCCACCGAGAAGAGGAGGAGCGGGAAGACCTCGGTGGTGGCGAACCCGGCCCGTACGGCGGCCTTCTCGCTGTCGCTGCCCGGCACGGCTCCGGGCTGGGCAGCGAAGGAGTCCACCCGGTTGCCGTGGGTGGTGGGGTCGAGCCGCCGTTCGGCGAAGGTGAAGACCGCCACCATGGCGACCAGGAGAATGGTGCCCTGGAGGAACAGGGTGGGACCGTCGATCGCGATGGCGCCCATGGCTGAGATCTGGGCCTTCGTGGTGCCGTAGCCCCCGGCCGCGAGGCCGACGATCGCGGCGAACGAGGCGGCGATCGCCGTCACCGTCAGGAAGAGCTGGGTGTGGTAGCGGGCCCGGCGCGGCACGAAGGCCTCCACCAGGATGCCGACGACGGCGACGCCCACGATGATCAGGACGGGCATCAGCTGGGTGTACTCGATCTTCGGCGCCGCGAACGAGTCGCCGGGCGCCGCCGAGGTCACCCCGCTCGCCGTCGTCCACAGACTGTGGACAGCTGTTGCGCTCACTTGGCGGCCTCCACCTCGGGCTGGGGGTCCTTCTTCTGTACGTCGGACATGGTGTGCTCCACTGCCGGGTTGACGACCTCGGTGAGCGGCTTCGGGAAGACGCCCAGGAAGATCAGCACGGCGATCAGCGGAACCGCCACCACCAGCTCCCGGGCCTTGAGGTCCGGCATGCCCCGGACCGGTTCCTGCACCGGCCCGGTCATCGTGCGCTGGTAGAGGACCAGGACGTAGAGCGCGGCGAGCACGATGCCGGAGGTGGCGATGATGCCGGCCACCGGATACACGCTGAACGTGCCGACCAGGACCAGGAACTCACTGACGAACGGGGCGAGTCCGGGCAGTGACAGGGTGGCGAGCCCACCGATGAGGAACGTCCCGGCCAGCACGGGGGCGACCTTCTGCACTCCGCCGTAGTCCGCGATGAGCCGCGATCCGCGCCGGGTGATGAGGAATCCGGCGACCAGCAGCAGGGCGGCCGTCGAGATCCCGTGGTTGACCATGTAGAGGGTGGCGCCCGACTGGCCCTGGCTGGTCATCGCGAAGATGCCCATGATGATGAAGCCGAAGTGCGAGATCGAGGCGTAGGCGATGAGCCGCTTGATGTCGCGCTGGCCGACCGCGAGCAGCGCTCCGTACACGATGGAGACCAGCGCCAGGGCGATGATCACCGGCGTCGCCCACTTGCTGGCCTCCGGGAAGAGCCCGAGGCAGAAGCGGAGCATCGCGAAGGTGCCGACCTTGTCGACGATCGCGGTGATCAGCACGGCGACCGGGGCGGTGGCCTCGCCCATCGCGTTGGGCAGCCAGGTGTGCAGCGGCCACAGCGGGGCCTTCACCGCGAACGCGAAGAAGAAGCCGAGGAACAGCCACCGCTCGGTGCTGGTCGCCATCTCCAGGGAGCCGTTGGCGCGGGCCTCGGCGATCTCGGAGAGCGAGAAGCTGCCCGCGACCACATACAGGCCGATGACCGCGGCCAGCATGATCAGACCGCCGGCCAGGTTGTAGAGGAGGAACTTCACCGCCGCGTACGAGCGCTGCGCCGCGGCGTTCTCGTCGGTGCCCGCGTGGGCCCGGTCGCCGAAGCCGCCGATGAGGAAGTACATCGGGATGAGCATGGCTTCGAACAGGATGTAGAAGAGGAAGACGTCGGTAGCGAGGAACGACAGGATCACCATGGCCTCGACCATGAGGATCAGGGCGAAGAAGCCCTGCGTCGGACGCCAGCGCGAGGACTTCGTCTCCAGGGGGTCGGCGTCGTGCCAGCCCGCGGCGATGACGAACGGGATCAGCAGTGCGGTGAGACCGAGGAGGGCCACCCCGATGCCGTCGACGCCCAGTTCGTAGCGGACGCCGAAGTCGGCGATCCAGGCACGGGATTCGGTCAGCTGGTAGCGGTCGCCGCCCGGTTCGAAGCGGGCGAAGACGACGCCCGCCAGGACGAGCGTGCCGAGCGAGAAGAGCAGCGCGAGCCATTTGGCCACGGTGCGCCGCGCGGCGGGGACGGCGGCGGTGGCGATCGCGCCGATCGCCGGGAGCGCCGCCGTCGCGGTCAGGAGGGGAAAGGACATGTGATCAGACCGCCCTCATCAGCAGGGTCGCGGCGATGACGACCGCCGCACCGCCGAACATCGAGACCGCGTAGGTGCGGGCGAAGCCGTTCTGGAGCTTGCGCAGCCGTCCGGAGAGCCCGCCGACCGATGCGGCCGTGCCGTTGACGACGCCGTCGACCAGGGAGTGGTCCACGTACACCAGCGAGCGGGTGAGATGCTCGCCGCCGCGGACCAGGACCACGTGGTTGAAGTCGTCCTGGAGGAGATCGCGCCGGGCGGCCCGGGTGAGGACCGAGCCGCGCGGAGCGACCACCGGGACCGGCTTGCGCCCGTACATCGTCCAGGCGATGGAGACACCGACGACGAGGGCCACCACGGTGGCTCCGGTGACCGTGGCCGCGCTGAGCGGGGAGTGCCCGTGGTCGTAACCGGTCACCGGCTCCAGCCAGTTGACGAACCGGTCACCGATGGCGAAGAACCCGCCGGCGAACACCGAGCCGAAGGCCAGCACGATCATCGGGATCGTCATCGACTTCGGGGACTCGTGCGGATGCGGCTCGCGGCCCTCCGCGTCGGGCTGCCAGCGCTTCTCGCCGAAGAACGTCATCAGCATCACGCGCGTCATGTAGAACGCGGTGATCGCGGCGCCCAGCAGGGCCACCGAGCCGAGGATCCAGCCCTCGGTACCGCCCTTGGCGAAGGCCGCCTCGATGATCTTGTCCTTGGAGAAGAAGCCGGACAGGCCCGGGAAGCCGATGATGGCGAGATAGCCGAGGCCGAAGGTGACGAAGGTGACCGGCATGTACTTCCGCAGGCCGCCGTACTTGCGCATGTCGACCTCGTCGTTCATGCCGTGCATCACGGAGCCCGCGCCGAGGAACAGCCCGGCCTTGAAGAAGCCGTGCGTCACCAGGTGCATGATCGCGAAGATGTAGCCGACGGGGCCGAGGCCCGCGGCCAGGATCATGTACCCGATCTGCGACATCGTGGACCCCGCCAGGGCCTTCTTGATGTCGTCCTTCGCGCAACCGACGATCGCACCGAAGATCAGCGTGACCGCGCCGACGATGACCACGACCAGCTGGGCGTCCGGGGCGGCGTTGAAGATCGCGCCGGAGCGGACGATCAGATAGACACCGGCCGTGACCATGGTCGCGGCGTGGATGAGGGCCGAGACCGGGGTCGGGCCCTCCATCGCGTCACCCAGCCAGGACTGCAACGGCACCTGGGCCGACTTGCCGCAGGCGGCCAGCAGCAGCATCAGGCCGATGGCGGTCAGCTTGCCCTGGCTCGTCTCGCCCGCCGACTCCAGCACCGGCCCGAAGGCGAAGGTGCCGAAGGTGGTGAACATCAGCATGATGGCGATCGACAGGCCCATGTCGCCGACCCGGTTGACCAGGAAGGCCTTCTTGGCGGCGGTGGCCGCGGTGGGCTTGTGCTGCCAGAAGCCGATGAGCAGGAACGACGCCAGACCGACGCCCTCCCACCCGACGTACAGCAGCAGGTAGTTGTCGGCGATGACCAGGATCAGCATCGCCGCGAGGAACAGGTTGAGATAGCCGAAGAAGCGGCGCCTGCGCTCGTCGTGCTCCATGTAGCCGATGGAGTAGATGTGGATCAGCGTGCCCACACCGGTGATGAGCAGGACGAACGTCATCGACAGCTGGTCGAGCTGGAAGGCGATGTCGGCCTGGAAGCCTTCCACCGGAATCCAGCTGAACAGGTGCTGGTGCAGGGCCCGGTCCTCGGCGCCCTTCCCCAGCATGTCGGTGAACAGCACGAGGCCGATGACGAACGAGGCGGCGGCGAGCACCGTACCGAGCCAGTGGCCGGTGCGGTCCAGTCGACGTCCGCCGCAGAGCAGGACCGCCGCTCCGAGCAGGGGCGCCGCGACGAGCAGCGCGATCAGGTTCTCCACGTTTCCGGACCCCTTACAGCTTCATCAGGCTGGCGTCGTCGACCGAGGCCGAGTGGCGGGAACGGAACAACGACACGATGATCGCGAGCCCGACGACGACTTCCGCGGCGGCGACGACCATCGTGAAGAAGGCGACGATCTGCCCGTCGAGGTTGCCGTGCATCCGGGAGAACGCGACGAGCGTCAGGTTGCACGCGTTGAGCATCAGCTCGACGCACATGAACACCACGATCGCGTTCCGCCGGATCAGCACCCCGGAGGCGCCGATCGCGAACAGCATGGCCGCGAGGTAGAGGTAGTTGACCGGGTTCACTTGGCGGCCTCCGAGTTCTCCGCCGCGGAAGCGGGACCGGCCCCGCGCGCCGTGGCGTCCGCGTCGTCGCGTCCGAGCCGCTCGCCGGAGCGCTGCTCCAGAGCCTTGAGATCGGCGAGGGACTCCTGCGAGACGTCACGGATCTGGCCGCGTCGGCGCAGGGTCTGCATGACGGTGAGCTCGGACGGCGTGCCGTCGGGGAGCAGTCCGGCGATGTCCACCGCGTTGTGCCGGGCGTAGACGCCGGGGGCGGGCAGCGGCGGCAGGTGCTTGCCGCGTACGCGCTCCTCGGACATCTCCCGCTGGGTCTTGGCCCGTTCGGTGCGCTCGCGGTGCGTGAGCAACATCGCTCCGACGGACGCGGTGATCAGCAGGGCGCCGGTGATCTCGAAGGCGAAGACGTACTCGGTGAAGATGAGATTGGCGAGCCCCTCGACGTTGCCGCCGTACCGGGCGTTGGCGTCGCCGAGCCCGTTGAACGTGCTCAGCGACGCGTGGCCGATGCCCGCGATCAGCAGGATGGCGAAGCCGAGGGCGCAGCCCAGCGCCAGCCAGCGCTGGCCCTTGAGGGTCTCCTTCAGGGAGTCCGCCGCGGTGACACCGACGAGCATGACGACGAAGAGGAACAGCATCATGATCGCGCCGGTGTAGACGACGACCTGGACGATGCCGAGGAAATACGCCCCGTTGGCGAGGTAGAACACGGCCAGGATGACCATCGTCCCCGCGAGCGACAGGGCACTGTGCACGGCCTTCTTCATCAGGACCGTGGCGAGCGCGCCGATCACGGCGACGGTGCCCAGGATCCAGAACTGGACGGCCTCGCCGGTGGAGGTGGTGGCGGCTGCGGCCAGCGCGTTCACGCGTCCACCTCCTTGTCCTGCCGGGCGTCGGCGGCCCGGGTCGACTCGATCGGGTCCTCGTCCGACTTGCCGTTCTCGCCCTTGGACACGGCCGTCTGCCGGACCGTGCCGGGCGCGGCCTCGGTGACCAGGCCCCGGTAGTAGTCCTGTTCGTCCATGCCGGGGAAGATCGCGTGCGGGCTGTCGACCATGCCTTCGTCCAGGCCCGCGAGCAGCTCGTCCTTGGTGTAGATGAGGCTTTCGCGGGTGGTGTTGGCGAGCTCGAACTCGTTCGTCATCGTCAGCGCCCGGGTGGGGCAGGCCTCGATGCAGAGTCCGCAGAGGATGCAGCGCGCGTAGTTGATCTGGTAGACGCGGCCGTAGCGCTCTCCCGGGGAGTAGCGCTCCTCCTCGGTGTTGTCCGCGCCCTCCACGTAGATGGCGTCCGCCGGACACGCCCAGGCGCACAGCTCGCAGCCGACGCATTTCTCCAGGCCGTCCGGGTGGCGGTTGAGCTGGTGGCGGCCGTGGAAGCGGGGCGCCGTGACCTTCGGCGTCTCCGGATACTGCTCGGTGAGCCGCTTCTTGAACATGGCCTTGAAGGTCACGCCGAAGCCGGCCACGGGGTTCTGGAACTTCTCCCCCGCTCCCTGTTCGCCCGAGGACCCAGCGGATCCCGATGAGCCCGTGAGCTCTGGTTTCTCAGACACCGCCGGCCTCCTTTCCGTCACTCGCGTTTCCGTCACTCTGAGTATCGGGCCCACCACTGACAACGAGCTCCCGCTCCCGCCGTGGCCTGCGCCTGGGCACCGGTGGCAGGGTCTGTCCGGGCAGTGGTGGCACCGGATACCCGCCCGCCATCGGGTCGAATGCGGGCTCCGGACCGGCCGCTTCCGCCTCGGCCCTGGACCTGCGGTCGCGGAACATGTCGACAACGAAGGAGATCAGCAGGATCGCGATCACGCCCGCGGCGACATACAGCACGATCCGGGAGAAGTCGTATCCCTCGTTCCGCAGGGCGCGGACGGTGGCCACGAGCATCAGCCAGACCACTGAGACCGGGATGAGGACCTTCCAGCCGAGCTTCATCAGCTGGTCGTAGCGGACCCGTGGCAGGGTGCCGCGCAGCCAGATGAAGAAGAAGATCAGCGCCTGGAGCTTGAGGAAGAACCAGAGCATCGGCCACCAGCCCTGGTTCGCCCCCTCCCAGAACGCGGACACGGGGTACGGGGCCCGCCAGCCGCCGAGGAACAGCGTCACCGCGATCATCGACACGGTCACCATGTGGATGTACTCGGCGAGCATGAACATCGCGAACTTGATGGAGCTGTACTCGGTGTTGAAGCCGCCGACGAGGTCGCCCTCGGACTCCGGCATGTCGAACGGTGCCCGGCTGGCCTCACCGACCATGGTCACCATGTAGATGAGGAAGGAGACCGGGAGCAGGATGATGTACCAGCGGTCCGCCTGCGCCTCCACGATCGTCGAGGTCGACATCGACCCGGAGTAGAGGAAGACCGAGGCGAAGGCGGCGCCCATCGCGATCTCGTAGCTGATCATCTGGGCACAGCTGCGGATCCCGCCGAGCAGCGGGTACGTCGAGCCCGACGACCAGCCGCCGAGGACGAATCCGTACACGCCGACCGCGCCGACCGCGAGGATGTACAGGGCGGCGATCGGCAGGTCGGTCAGCTGCATCGTGGTGCGCGTGCCGAAGATCGAGACCTCGTTGCCCGCCGGGCCGAAGGGGATCACCGCGATCGCCATGAAGGCGGGGATCGCCGCGAGGATCGGCGCGAGGACGTAGACCGCCTTGTCCGCGCCCTTGACGACCACGTCCTCCTTCAGCATCAGCTTGACGCCGTCGGCGAGGGACTGGAGCAGCCCCCAGGGGCCGTGCCGGTTGGGGCCGATGCGCAGCTGCATCCAGGCCACGACCTTGCGCTCCCACACGATCGAGAAGAGCACGACCAGCATCAGGAACGCGAAGCAGAAGACCGCCTTGAGGAGCACCAGCCACCAGGGGTCGGTGCCGAACATCGAGAGATCCTCGGCGGCGAGGACGGCACGCTCGGGCGCCGTCGTGAGTGCGGTGAGGCCAGTCACGCTCGTACCTCCGATGGTTCGACGGGTGCACCTGGCGCGGCGGCGGGGCCGATCCGCACCAGGCCGCCGGGGTTCGCACCGGTGTCGGCGGGGATGCCGCCTCCCACCGAGTTCAGCGGCACCCAGACCACCCGGTCCGGCATGTCGGTGACGGCCAGGGGCAGTTCGACGGTGCCGGCGGGTCCGGTGACGGCGAGCAGGTCGCCGTCCTTGACGCCGGTCTCGGCCGCGGTGGTGGCCGAGAGGCGGGCGACGGCCGCATGCCGGGTCCCGGCGAGCGCGGTGTCGCCCTCCTGGAGCCGGCCGAGGTCGAGCAGCATCCGGTGGCCCGCGAGGACCGCCTCACCGTCGCCGGGCCGGGGAAGCGGCTGCGCCGACTCGTGCGGGTCGTCCGCGTGGCCGCCCTCCCAGCCGCCGAGCCGGTCGAGCTCGCGGCGGGCGGCGGCCAGGTCCGGCAGCGCGAAGTGCACGTCCATGGCGTCGGCCAGCATGTGCAGCACGCGCGAGTCTGTCGGCGAGAGCGTCCGGGACATCTGCTCGGGCTTCAGTGCGGCCTGGAACATCCGGACCCGGCCCTCCCAGTTGAGGAAGGTGCCGGACTTCTCCGCGACGGCGGCGACCGGGAAGACCACGTCGGCCCGGTCGGTGACCGCGCTCGGCCGCAGCTCCAGGGAGACCAGGAAGCCGACCCCGTCCAGTGCCTCGATCGCGCGGGCCGGGTCGGGCAGGTCCTCGACGCCGACGCCGGCGACGAGGAGCGCGCCCAGTTCGCCGGTGGCCGCGGCCTCGACGATCTGGCCGGTGTCGCGCCCGTAGCGGGAGGGCAGTTCGGCGACGCGCCACAGGGACGCCACCTCGTCCCGGGCCCGCGGGTCGGTGGCCGGGCGGCCGCCGGGCAGCAGCGAGGGGAGTGCGCCCGCCTCGACCGCGCCCCGGTCGCCCGCCCGGCGCGGAATCCACACCAGGCGTGCGCCGGTGGCCGTTGCGATGCGCACGGCGGCGGACAGTGCGCCGGATACCCCGGCGAGCCTCTCGCCGACGATGATCAGGGAGTTCTCCGCGCGCAACGCCTCCGCGGCCGCGGCCCCTTCGCCCTCCAGGCCGACGCCGCCCGCGAGCGCGTCCAGCCACTCGGTCTCGGTGCCGGGGGCGGCGGGCAGCAGCGTGCCGCCCGCCTTCACCAGGCCTCGCGTGGCGTGCGAGGCGAGCGCGAAGGTCCGCTGGCCGCTCTTGCGGTGGGCCTTGCGCAGCCTGAGGAAGACGCCGGGGGCCTCCTCCTCGGACTCGAACCCGGCGAGCAGGACCGCGGGGGCCTTCTCCAGCGCGGTGTACGTGACCCCCTCGCCGTCCAGGTCCCGGCCGCGTCCGGCGACCCGGGCGGCCAGGAAGTCGGCCTCCTCGCTGCTGTGGACCCGGGAGCGGAAGTCGATGTCGTTGGTGTCGAGGGCGACCCGGGCGAACTTGCTGTACGCGTAGGCGTCCTCCACGGTCAGCCTGCCGCCGGTCAGTACGCCGGTACGGCCGCGGGCGGCGAGCAGACCGGTGGCCGCGGCCTCCAGCGCCTCGGGCCAGCTCGCCGGTTCCAGGACGCCTTCGGCGTTGCGGACCAGCGGGGTGGTGAGCCGGTCACGCTGCTGGGCGTAACGGAAGCCGAACCTCCCCTTGTCGCAGATCCACTCCTCGTTGACCTCGGGCTCGTTGGCCGCGAGGCGCCGCATGACCTTGCCGCGCCGGTGGTCGGTCCGCGTGGAACAGCCGCCGGAGCACTGCTCGCACACCGAGGGGGTGGAGACCAGGTCGAAGGGGCGGGAGCGGAATCGGTACGCCGCCGAGGTCAGCGCGCCGACCGGGCAGATCTGGATGGTGTTGCCGGAGAAGTACGACTCGAAGGGGTCGCCCTCGCCGGTGCCGACCTGCTGGAGGGCGCCGCGCTCGATCAGCTCGATCATCGGGTCGCCCGCCACCTGGTTGGAGAACCGGGTGCAGCGCGCGCAGAGCACGCACCGCTCGCGGTCCAGCAGCACCTGGGTGGAGATCGGGACGGGCTTCTCGAAGGTCCGCTTCCTGCCCTCGAAGCGGGAGTCGGCTCCGCCGTGCGACATCGCCTGGTTCTGGAGGGGGCACTCGCCGCCCTTGTCGCAGACGGGGCAGTCCAGCGGATGGTTGATCAGCAGCAGCTCCATCACGCCCTTCTGCGCCTTCTCGGCCACAGGAGAGGTGATCTGCGACTTGACGACCATGCCGTCGGTGCAGGTGATGGTGCAGGAGGCCATCGGCTTGCGCTGGCCCTCGACCTCGACGATGCACTGACGGCAGGCGCCTGCCGGGTCGAGGAGCGGGTGGTCGCAGAACCGCGGGATCTCGATGCCGAGGAGTTCCGCGGCCCGGATGACCAGGGTCCCCTTGGGGACGCTGATCTCGATGCCGTCGATGGTCAGCGTGACCAGGTCCTCGGGCGGTACGGCCGCCTCGCCGCCCCCGGAGGGCGCACTCGTGGTGACTGTCATGCGTTCACCCCCCGGTGAGCGTTCTTGCCTTCGGCGTTCTTGTCGTCGGCCCATGCCGTGGACCGGGCGGGATCGAAGGGGCAGCCCTTGCCCGTGATGTGCTGCTCGTACTCCTCGCGGAAGTACTTGAGGGAGGAGAAGATCGGCGAGGCCGCGCCGTCGCCCAGCGCGCAGAACGACTTGCCGTTGATGTTGTCGGCGATGTCGTTCAGCTTGTCGAGGTCCGACATCTGGCCCTTGCCCGCCTCGATGTCGCGGAGCAACTGGACCAGCCAGTAGGTCCCTTCGCGGCAGGGCGTGCACTTGCCGCAGGACTCGTGGGCGTAGAACTCGGTCCAGCGGGTGACCGCCCGCACGACGCAGGTCGTCTCGTCGAAGCACTGGAGCGCCTTGGTGCCGAGCATGGACCCGGCGGCGCCGACGCCCTCGTAGTCGAGGGGCACGTCGAGGTGTTCGTCGGTGAACATCGGGGTGGAGGAGCCGCCCGGGGTCCAGAACTTCAGCCGGTGGCCCGCCCGCATGCCGCCGCTCATGTCGAGGAGTTGACGCAGCGTGATGCCGAGCGGTGCCTCGTACTGGCCGGGGCTGGTGACATGGCCACTGAGCGAGTAGAGCGTGAAGCCCGGGGACTTCTCGCTGCCCATCGACTTGAACCAGTCTTTGCCCTTGTTCAGGATCGCGGGAACCGAGGCGATGGACTCGACGTTGTTCACCACAGTGGGGCAGGCGTACAGACCGGCGACCGCAGGGAAGGGGGGTCGCAGCCGGGGCTGGCCACGCCGTCCTTCGAGAGAGTCGAGCAGCGCGGTTTCCTCACCACAGATGTACGCACCCGCACCCGCGTGCACCGTGAGTTCCAGATCGAGTCCTGAACCCAGGATGTTCGTCCCCAGATATCCCGCCTCGTACGCCTCTCGTACGGCCTCGTGCAGTCGTCGCAGCACGGGTACGACCTCACCGCGCAGATAGATGAACGCGTGCGACGAACGGATCGCGTAACAGGCGATCACGATGCCCTCGATGAGGCTGTGCGGGTTCGCGAAGAGGAGCGGGATGTCCTTGCAGGTCCCCGGCTCCGACTCGTCGGCGTTGACAACTAGATAGTGCGGTTTGCCGTCCCCCTGCGGGATGAACTGCCACTTCATCCCGGTGGGGAAGCCCGCGCCGCCGCGTCCGCGCAGACCGGAGTCCTTGACGTACGCGATGAGGTCGTCGGGCGACATGGCGAGCGCCTTGCGCAGGCCCTCGTAGCCCTCGTGGCGGCGGTAGGTGTCCAGGGTCCAGGAATCGGGCTGGTCCCAGAAGGAGGAGAGGACGGGCGCGAGCAGCTTCTCGGGGCTCGTCCCGTTGCGGTCGATCTCGGCGGCCAAGGTCATCACTCCCCCTCCTCGGCTGCGGGCCCGGCCGGGTGCTCCGGGTCGGAGGCCGAGGTCTGCTGCGGTGCGTCGTGCGAGCTGAGGTGCTCGGACGGCGAAGGGTCGTGCGGCTGCGCGCCGTGCGGGCGCTCACCGCGCGGGGAGACGACGCGTGCCTGGGGCAGCGCCTCGCCCTTGGCCAGCTTCAGCCCCACGAGGGAGGCGGGGCCCGCCCCGCCGGTGGCCTCGACGGCACCGGGGCGCTCGTCGGGGAACCCGGCCAGGATGCGGGCGGTCTCCTTGTACGAGCAGAGCGGTGCGCCCCGGGTGGGCTCGACGGTCCGCCCCGCGATCAGGTCGTCGACGAGCCGCGTGGCGCTCTCGGGCGTCTGGTTGTCGAAGAACTCCCAGTTGACCATCACGACGGGCGCGAAGTCGCAGGCGGCGTTGCACTCGATGTGTTCGAGGGTGACCTTGCCGTCGTCGGTGGTCTCGTTGTTGCCGACCCCGAGGTGCTCCTTGAGCGTGTCGAAGATGGCGTCGCCGCCCATGACCGCGCACAGGGTGTTGGTGCAGACGCCGACCTGGTAGTCACCGCCCGCCCTGCGCCGGTACATGGAGTAGAAGGTGGCGACGGCGGTGACCTCGGCGGTGGTGAGGTCGAGCGTCTCGGCGCAGAAGGCGATGCCCGTACGGGAGACGTATCCCTCCTCCGACTGCACGAGGTGCAGCAGCGGCAGGAGGGCGGAGCGGCTGCTGGGATAGCGGGCGACCACCTCCTTCGCGTCCGCGTCGAGCCGGGCGCGTACCTCGGCCGGGTAGGGGGTGGCGGGGAGCTGCGGCATCCCCAGACTGACGTCTTGGCGTGATGCGGTCACCGGTCGACGCCTCCCATCACGGGGTCGATGGACGCGACGGCGACGATGACGTCGGCGACCTGGCCGCCTTCGCACATCGCCGCCATGGCCTGCAGGTTGGTGAAGGACGGGTCGCGGAAGTGGACCCGGTAGGGGCGGGTGCCGCCGTCGGAGACGACGTGCACGCCGAGTTCGCCCTTGGGGGACTCGACGGCGGTGTACACCTGCCCGACCGGGACCCGGAAGCCCTCGGTCACCAGCTTGAAGTGGTGGATCAGGGCCTCCATGGAGGTGCCCATGATGTTCCTGATGTGGTCGAGCGAGTTGCCGAGGCCGTCGGCGCCCAGGGCGAGCTGGGCGGGCCAGGCGATCTTCTTGTCGGCGACCATGACCGGCCCCGGCTCCAGGCGGTCGATGCACTGCTCGATGATGCGCAGCGACTGGCGCATCTCCTCCAGCCGCACGAGGAAGCGGCCGTAGGAGTCACAGGTGTCGGCGGTGGGGACCTCGAAGTCGTAGGTCTCGTAGCCGCAGTACGGGTCGCTCTTGCGCAGGTCGTGCGGGAGTCCGGCGGAGCGCAGCACCGGGCCGGTGGCGCCGAGCGCCATGCAGCCGGTGAGGTCGAGGTAGCCGATGTCCTGCATGCGGGCCTTGAAGATGGGGTTGCCGGTGGCGAGCTTGTCGTATTCCGGCAGGTTCTTCTTCATGGTCTTGATGAACTCGCGCAGCTGGTCGACCGTGCCCGGGGGCAGGTCCTGGGCGAGGCCGCCGGGGCGGACGAACGCGTGGTTCATCCGCAGGCCGGTGATCAGCTCGAAGAGGTCGAGAACGAGTTCCCGATCGCGGAAGCCGTAGATCATGATCGTGGTCGCGCCGAGCTCCATGCCGCCGGTGGCGATGCACACGAGGTGCGAGGAGAGCCGGTTGAGCTCCATCAGGAGCACGCGCAGGACGGTGGCCCGGTCGGGGATCTGGTCCTCGATGCCGAGGAGCTTCTCGACGCCCAGGCAGTACGCCGTCTCGTTGAAGAACGGCGTCAGGTAGTCCATCCGCGTGACGAAGGTGGTGCCCTGGGTCCAGTTGCGGAATTCGAGGTTCTTCTCGATGCCGGTGTGGAGGTAGCCGATGCCGCAGCGGGCCTCGGTGACGGTCTCGCCGTCGATCTCCAGGATCAGCCGCAGCACGCCGTGCGTGGACGGGTGCTGGGGGCCCATGTTGACGATGATGCGTTCGTCGTCGGACTTGGCGGCGGATTCGACGACCTCGTCCCAGTCGCCGCCGGTGACTGTATATACAGTCCCCTCGGTCGTGGCACGGGATGTTGCGTGGGGAGTGGTCATCAGGAGTACGACCTCCGCTGGTCCGGAGCCGGGATCTGGGCGCCCTTGTACTCGACGGCGATGCCGCCGAGCGGGTAGTCCTTGCGCTGCGGGAAGCCCTGCCAGTCGTCCGGCATCATGATCCGGGTCAGGGCCGGGTGCCCGTCGAAGACGAGCCCGAAGAAGTCGTATGCCTCGCGCTCGTGCCAGTCGTTGGTCGGGTAGACCTCGACGAGCGAGGGGATGTGCGGGTCGCTGTCCGGGGCGGAGACCTCCAGCCGGATGAGCCGGCCGTGGGTGAGGGACCGCAGGTGGTAGACAGCGTGCAGCTCGCGGCCCTTGTCGCCGAGGAAGTGGACGCCGCTGACGCCCGTACAGAGCTCGAAGCGCAGGGCGGGGTCGTCGCGCAGGGTGCGGGCGACCTGGACCAGGTGTTCGCGGGCGATGTGGAAGGTCAGCTCGTCGCGGTCGACGACCGTCTTCTCGATGGCGTTCTCGGGAAGCAGGTCCTGTTCTTCCAGGGCCCCTTCGAGCTCGTCGGCCACCTCGTCGAACCAGCCGCCGTAGGGCCGGGAGGAGGCTCCCGGCAGGGTGATCGTCCGGACGAGACCGCCGTAGCCGGAGGTGTCGCCGCCGTTGTTGGCGCCGAACATGCCCTTGCGGACGCGGATGACCTCGCCACCGGTGTCGCGCGGGGCGGGTACGCCGTTGCCGTTCTGCTCGTCGCCGTGGGTGTGCTCGCTCACCGCAGCAGCCCCTTCATCTCGATCAGGGGCAGCGCGTTGAGGGCCGCCTCCTCCGCCTCGCGGGCGGCCTCCTCGGCGTTGACCCCGAGTTTGCCGCCCTGGATCTTCTGGTGGAGCTTGAGGATGGCGTCCAGCAGCATCTCGGGACGTGGCGGACAACCCGGCAAATAGATATCGACCGGGACAATGTGATCAACACCCTGCACAATGGCGTAATTGTTGAACATTCCACCCGATGATGCACAAACTCCCATGGAAATGACCCACTTGGGGTTGGGCATCTGGTCATAGACCTGCCGCAGGACGGGGGCCATCTTCTGGCTCACCCGTCCCGCGACGATCATCAGGTCGGCCTGGCGCGGCGATCCGCGGAAGACCTCCATCCCGAACCGGGCGAGGTCGTAGCGGCCCGCGCCAGTCGTCATCATCTCGATGGCGCAGCAGGCGAGTCCGAACGTGGCCGGGAAGACGGAGGCCTTCCGCACCCAGCCCGCGGCCTGCTCGACCGTGGTCAGAACGAAGCCGCTCGGCAGTTTCTCTTCGAGTCCCATGGTGTGCCCCTCAGCCCCTCAGTCCCATTCCAGGCCGCCGCGACGCCAGACATACGCATAGGCGACGAAGACGGTGAGCACGAAGAGCAGCATCTCCACGAGCCCGAAGATCCCCAGGGCGTCGAAGGAGACCGCCCAGGGATAGAGGAAGACGATCTCGATGTCGAAGACGATGAAAAGCATCGCCGTCAGGTAGTACTTGATGGGAAAGCGGCCGCCTCCGGCCGGCGTCGGCGTGGGTTCGATGCCGCACTCGTACGCTTCGAGCTTTGCCCGGTTGTATCGCCTGGGGCCGATAAGCGTGGCCATGACCACGGAGAAGATCGCAAACCCTGCCCCGAGGGCGCCGAGCACGAGGATGGGCGCGTAGGCATTCACGCTCCTCGCTCCTTCCAGTCGTCCTTGACCGTTGGACCGCATCGGGCGACCGGCTCGCCACCTCACCAAGATCGTGCACATGTGAGGCAGTTCACAAGCCCGACTGCCCCGCATCCTATGCCCGTCCCCCTGTGATCTGCGACACGGGGTGCGACAACGTCTTTGTGATCTCCACCACCTGACGAAGGATCATGAAGTCGTATGAGCGGTGATCTTCGTACGCGAAGCGGCCGAGTGATCACGAGACGTGACATTCGGCGGCGTTACTGCTGGTCAAAGAAGTGTCGCGCTATCAATGGACAGCCACTACAAGCAAATTGGCGATGGACTGCGGCGGGGCGATAAGGGCACCCGCATCCTCGCCATCCCTCACCCGGACGAGGGGCGGCGAGGACCGAAGGGGACATGTGCACGCATTCACGAACTTCCGGAAGGGGTGACGGAGTGCCCGCCGCGGAACCGGGGCGGACCGCGGTCGCGGGCGCGAGGGTTGCCTGCCGCCGGATACTCATGCCGTGACCTGCGTCACTCGGCCCGCGCCGCGGGAAAACCGGGCTTGGCCATCGGTGTGAACGGATGGTAAGCGACGGGCAATTCGGGCGTATTACCGAAAGCCAGTGATCACGGGCCTGATCCTGCCTGACCGTTTTGCCCGTTACGGCGTCAATAAAGGCACCCAGAAAGCGGATTCACAGATTCCGAACGTAACTGTGTCGCAACACACGTTTCTTGATGGGACCCCTACAGCCCTGATAGCGCTAGTACCCATGTCCCACACCGCTCACATACCCAGCCACCGGAAGCCCCGCCAGCGCGCCTCGAAGTCGGCACTGCGGGCCGGAGTTGCCGGTGGCGTCCTCAGCACCATCGCGGTCGCGGGTGCCGCGGGTCCGGCCCAGGCCGAACCGGTGACCCAGACGATCGAGATGCCCACCATCACCTCCGGGCTCTCCACCGTGGTCGCCGCCTCCGCCCAGGCCACCCAGCAGGTCGCCCTCGACCTGGAGACGCAGGCCGACGAGGCTGCCGCGGCCGAGAGCGCCGCGAAGAAGGCCAAGAAGGCGCACGCCGAGGCCGTCCGCAAGGCCGAGGCCAAGAAGAAGGCCGAAGCAGCCGCCAAGGCCGAGGCGGAGGCCAAGGAGCGGGCCGAGCGCGCCTCCCGCTCCGCCGAGCGGACGACGCTCAGCGCCTCCTCCGGCTCCACGGGCTCCTCGGACAGCTCCGCGTCCGCCTCCGCCCCCTCGTCCTCCTCGTCGAACGTCAGCGGCTCCGCCGCGTCCATCGTGGCGTTCGCCAAGGCCCAGGTCGGCGACGCGTACGTGTCCGGTGGCACCGGCCCCAACGCCTGGGACTGCTCCGGCCTGGTCCAGGCCGCGTACCGCACGGCGGGCATCGACCTCCCGCGCGTCTCGCAGGCCCAGTCGACCGCCGGCACCCAGGTCTCCCTGAACAGCCTCCAGCCCGGCGACATCCTGTACTGGGGCAGCGCCGGCAGCGCGTACCACGTCGCGATCTACGTGGGCGGCGGCCAGTTCGTCGGTGCGCAGAACTCCAGCACCGGCACCGTGCAGCGTTCCATGGACTACGACCGGCCGACCGGCGCGGTCCGCGTTCTCTGATTCACAAGCGCCCTCGGGCGCTCCGGTGCACGGCTGAGAGCCGCCGCTCCCCCGCTCGGGGGCGGCGGCTCCCGGTCGTTGTCGCGGCGACGAGCAGCCCCGCGCCCATCAGCAGGGCGCTCACCCAGGCGGGCGCCCGGTAGCCGGACCCGGCGTCCAGGGCCAGGCCGCCCGCCCATGGCCCCACCGTCGCGCCCAGGTTGAACGCGGTCGTGGAGAACGCCCCGGCGAGCGTCGGGGCGCCGGGGGCGAGGCTCAGGACCCGGGTGATCAGCGCGGTGCCGGTACCGAAGGCGAGCATCCCCAGGAGCGGGATCAGGGCCAGGGCGAGGACAGGGCTGCCCGCCGTGAGGGCGAGCGCGGCCCAGCCGAGGGCGAGGGCGACCATGCCGGTGGCGATGACGGCGACCGGGCGCGCGTCGGCGAACCGGCCCGCCACCGTGACCCCGGCGAACGCCCCCGCCCCGAACAACGCCAGGGACACCGGCACCCAGACCGCGCCCAGGCCCGTCTCCCGGGTGAGGAGCGGCTCCAGATAGGAGAAGGTGCAGAAGGTCGCCCCCTGCACCAGGGCCATCGTGACCAGCGTCGGCCGCAGCCGGGGCCCGGCGAGCGCGCGCAGTTCGTCCCGTACGGATACGGAATCGGTGCCCTTGTCCGTAGGTACGGATGCAACGGATGCAGAAGCCGCGCCCGTGTCCGTACCCCGGCCGCCCGAAATCGTGCCCTGGCCGCCCGTGTCCGTACCCCGGCCGCCCGGGACCGAGCGCAGGATCGCGAGGACGGCGGGCAGGGAGACGAGGGCGACCGCCCAGAACGCCGACCGCCACCCCCACCACTCCCCCAGCACCGCGCCCGCCGGTACGCCCACCACGCAGGCGACCGTGACCCCGCCGACGACCACGGCAGTGGCCCGGCCCTTCAGCCCGTCGGGGACCAGCGCGACCGCGGTCGTCAGAGCCACCGCCCAGAAACCCGCGTTGGCCAGGGCCCCGACGAAGCGGGTCGCAAGGAGTACCCCGTAGCTCGGGGTGAGCGCACCGGCGACATGGACGGCGACGAACACCGCGAGGAAGAACAGCAACGCGCGGCGGCGGGGCCAGGTGCGGCTGGACAGCGCCATCAGGGGTGCGCCGACGACCATTCCGACAGCGAAGGAGGAGGTGAGGAGTCCGGCGGCGGACAGGGAGACGTCCAGGTCGGCGGCGATGCCCGAGACGAGCCCGGACAGCATGAACTCGGAGGTGCCCTGGGCGAAGACCGCGAGCCCGAGGACGTAGACGGCGAATGGCATGGGTGGAAAGCCCCTTGGACGGAACCGTCGGTGGACAGACAGACCGGGTGCGGGGGATGCGGGCCGCGCGGACGCACCGCCCGGAAGGAGGCGAGGTGCGGCGCGGAGGAGTGCCCGGCCGGGATCGACCGGGTCACGAACCCCGCGTACGGCGGTACTTGCGTCGGTACCTCAGCGCGTACGCGGGTGGGAACGGCCCGTGCCCGCGGTGATCCGGCGGGCGTGGAACCGTACGAGAAGGGGCCGATGGGCCCCGAGGGGTCGGTCGGCGACGCTCAGCACGAACACGGCCACCGGCGCACCGGTGGCCGGAGTCTGTCGGACTCGGGGCTGGTCATGGGGCAAGGGTACGCGCGGGGCGGCGGGGCATCCAGCGGATTTCCGGCGGGCTTCCGGCGGGCTTCCGGCCGACTCCGGGCGGGCTTCCGGAGCTGTCCAGGCCCGACGGCACACGCATCAGCGCCTGCCCTGCCGGAGGGCGCGTGGCGGGTGGTCAGCGGCGGCGGGGGCGGCGGTTCGTCCGCTCGGGCTCCCGCGCCGACGTGGTGGGGGCGGGCAGGGCGTCATACGGGGAGTCCAGGTCCTCGTCGTCGTCCGTCGCGGTCGGGTCGACGGCGAAGTGGGGCTCCAGGAAGAGGCCGTGGTGCTGGGGCGCGGCGGTGTCCGTGGCGGCCGGTTCCGGGCGTGCGGAGTTCCGGGGCAGGGATGCGGTGGTCATGGCTGTCTGTCCTTGGGGTCGAGCAGCGCTGTATCGGCTTGTTCCGTACCCCGCTGGCCTGCGATCGATGTGAGCGTGCGTCATGAAGCGTCGTACGCACCGCGCGCCGCTACGGGCGGGGCGGGCGCCGACCGGCCCGGGGGCTGCCCGACGACCGGGGGAGGCGCGCAAATCATCGCACAGGATCACCGGGGAAGCTGCGGAATATGCGTGGCGGGGTGGGTGGAGGGAGTCAGAGCACGGCGCGGAAGTGGGTGGTCAGGCGCCTGCCCTCGTCCAGGACGTGGAAGGCGAGCCCGGGGGGCTGGTCGCGGTCGGCCGGGCGGTCGCCCTCCCAGGGCATGCGCAGCGTCCAGGTGACGGCGGGCCCGACGATCAGCGGGCGGCCCGCGAAGGTGGAGGCGGCCGCCGTGTGGGCATGGCCGGTGAGGACGGCGACGACCCGCGGGTGGGCGGCCAGGAGTTCGGCGAGCCGCTCGGGCTCTTCGAGCATCCCGGCGTCGGGCAGCGGGTGGTGCAGCTCGACGGGCGGCTGGTGGAAGGCGATCAGCGCGGGGACGCCGTCCGGCAGCGCGGTGAGCGTGGCGTCGATCCAGGCCAGCGTCTCCGTGTCGAGGCGGCCCGCGTCGCGGCCCGGGATGGTGGCGTCACACATCAGGATGGCGGTTCCGGCGATGTGGTGGACGCGGTTGACGGGCGCGGTGCCGGGGGCCTCCCCGAGGAAGGCCTTGCGGTAGGCCGGGCGGGCGTCGTGGTTGCCGGGGCAGGCGAGCACGGGGAACGGCGCGTCCAGGAGACGGACGGCCTCTTCGTACTCGGCCTCGGTCGCGTGGTCGGCGATGTCTCCGGTGACGAGCAGTGCGTCGACCGGGCGGGGCAGGGCCCGCACGTGGTCCATGACGCGGGCGGTGCGCCGGGACGCACGTTCCGTGCCGTCCAGGTGCAGATCACTGATCTGGGCAAGCAGCATGTCGACCCGTCCCCCGCCTAACGCTAATTTTCATTTTCCCGTTAGGACTCTAGAGTGAGGCCGCGCGGGTGCACAAGGGACGGCGACGGCCGGGTGCACGGGAGGCCGCGAGGCGAAGGGAGCGACCGGTGGCACAGCGTCTCGTCATGGAGCTGGTGAGCACCATCCGCCACGACGGCGACGGCGGGGTCCTCGACGACCTGGACACGGTCCGGGGGACGACCCGCTGGCTCCGGCAGCAGCCCGGCCTGCTGAGGCCCGCCTCCCCCGCCGCCTCCCCCGCCGCCGGGTACCTGTTCGCCGACGAGGAGCTGCGGGAGGCGATCGTCGGTGTACGGCGGGCGGTCCGGGCCCTGTTCGCGCGGGCGGTCAGCCCCGACCCGCCCAGCCCGGCCGACGCCCACCGGCTGCTCCCCGTCGACCAGGCCCTGGCCCACCTCAACGCGGCCGCCGCCCGCGAGCTCGTCGCCCCGCAACTGGACTGGCCGGCCGAAGAAGCCCCCGTGACCCGGCTGCTGTCGGCGGAGGACGACCCGCGGGTACAAGTGATCGCGGCCCTGGCACGCGACGCCGTCGACTTCCTGAGCGGCCCGCACCGAGAGCGGCTACGGGCCTGCCACGCGCCGCGCTGCGTGCGCTACTTCACCAAGAGCCACGGCCGCCAGGAGTGGTGCAAACCGTCCTGCGGCAACCGGGCCCGCGTCGCCCGCCACTACGAGCGCACGCGCGCGGCGGAGGCCGGCCCCGGCCGCGGTGCGTCGGACCACAGCCGGTCGGCCTCCACGAACCCGGCCGACTCGTAGAGCCGGTCGGCCGCCGTACGGTCGGTCGCGCATCCCAGCGCTGTGCAAGGCCGCCGAGGAGCTTCCCGGCTCACCGAAGGTGAAGACCGTCAACGTTCGACGGCCAAACGCCACGAGCCGGGCGGCTCGACTGCCCAACGAGCGGCCCGGCCTCGCATGGTCAAGCTCGGGGGGCCACCTTCGAGAGGCCGTTGATGATGCGGTCCATGGCGTCGCCGCCCTGGGGGTCGGTCAGGTTGGCGAGCATCTTGAGGGTGAACTTCATCAGGACCGGGTGGGTCAGGCCGCGTTGGGTGGCGACCTTCATGACCTTCGGATTGCCGATGAGCTTCACGAAGGCGCGGCCCATCGTGTAATAGCCGCCGTAGGTCTCCTTGAGGACCTTCGGGTAGTTGTTCAGGGCCAGTTCGCGCTGGGCGGGGGTGGCGCGGGCGTGGGCCTGGACGATGACGTCGGCCGCGATCTGGCCGGACTCCATGGCGTACGCGATGCCCTCGCCGTTGAACGGGTTGACCATGCCGCCCGCGTCGCCGACGAGCAGGAGGCCCTTGGTGTAGTGCGGCTGGCGGTTGAAGGCCATCGGGAGGGCCGCGCCCCGGATCGGCATCGTCATGTTCTCCGGGGTGTAGCCCCAGTCCTCCGGCATCGAGGCGCACCAGGCCTTGAGGACCTCTCGCCAGTCCAGCTCCTTGAACGCGGAGGAGGAGTTGAGGATGCCGAGGCCGACGTTGGAGGTGCCGTCGCCCATGCCGAAGATCCAGCCGTAGCCGGGCAGCAGCCGGTCCTCCGCGCCGCGCCGGTCCCACAGCTCCAGCCAGGACTCCAGGTAGTCGTCGTCGTGGCGGGGGGAGGTGAAGTACGTACGGACGGCGACGCCCATGGGACGGTCGTCGCGCCGGTGCAGGCCCATCGCGAGGGAGAGCCGGGTGGAGTTGCCGTCGGCGGCCACCACGAGCGGGGCGTGGAAGGTGACCGGGGTCTTCTCCTCGCCGAGCTTCGCCTCGACGCCGGTGATGCGGCCGGTGCGCTCGTCGCGGATGGGCGCGCCCACGTTGCAGCGCTCGTACAGCCGGGCGCCCGCCTTCTGCGCCTGCTGGGCCAGCTGTTCGTCGAAGTCGTCGCGCTTGCGGACCAGTCCGTAGTCCGGGTAGGAGGCGAGTTCCGGCCAGTCCAGCTGGAGCCGGACGCCGCCGCCGATGATGCGCAGGCCCTTGTTGCGCAGCCAGCCCGCCTCCTCGGAGATGTCGATCCCCATGGAGACGAGCTGTTTCGTGGCGCGGGGCGTCAGCCCGTCGCCGCAGACCTTCTCCCGGGGGAAGGCGGTCTTTTCCAGGAGCAGGACGTCGAGTCCGGCCTTGGCGAGGTAGTACGCGGTCGTGGAGCCGGCTGGGCCCGCTCCGACGACGATCACGTCCGCGCTGTGCTCGGAGAGGGGCTCGGTCACGGTCGGATCTCCCGAAGACTCGAATTCGCGTGCCGCGCGGCACATGTCCCGTGCAGTCTATGGGGGCCTGCAGATCCACCCTCCGAAGGGCTCCCCCATGTCGATCGCGCCTGCTTCGCCCCCTGCTTCGGCCCCCGTCGTACGCCTCCGTGTTCCCACCGACGAAGACGCCCTGACCTGGTACCGGGTATTCGACGACCCCGAGGTCATGGAGTACTTCGGGGGGCGCAGAGCGGACTTCTCCGTGTACGAGGAACTCACCGCCCGCCAGCGCCGCCACGACGCGGAGCTCGGCTACTGCCTGTGGACCGTCACCGACGAGGACGACACCGTGCTCGGCTTCACCGGGGCGCAGCCGTGGCCGCACACCCACTACGGGCCGGTCGGCGCGACCGAGATCGGCTGGCGGCTGGGGCGCGCGGCGTGGGGGCGCGGGTACGCCACCGTCGCCGCCCGCGCCACGCTGGAGCGGGTGCGCGCGGCCGGGGTGAGCGAGGTGGTCGCGATGATCCACTCCCGTAACGCCCGGTCGACGGCGGTGGCGGAACGGCTCGGGATGCGGCGGGCCGAGTCGTACGCCACCCCGCGCGGCCAGGAGGCCCACTGCTTCCGGCTGGAGCTCTGAGCCCCGGGCGGTTACGGGAACGTCAGGCGCGGGTGGCCCGGTGCAGGGCCACCACGCCGCCGGTCAGATTGCGCCAGGCGACCTTGGACCAGCCCGCCTTCTGAAGAAGTGCGGCGAGAGCGGGCTGGTCGGGCCAGTCGCGGATCGACTCGGCGAGATAGACGTACGCGTCCGGGTTGGAGGACACCGCGCGTGCGGCCGGCGGGATCGCGCGCATCAGGTACTCCGTGTAGACCGTGCGGAACGGGGTCCAGGTCGGCTGCGAGAACTCGCAGATCACGACCCGCCCGCCGGGCTTCGTCACCCGGTACAGCTCACGCAGCGCGACATCGGTGTCCTGGATGTTGCGCAGCCCGAAGGAGATCGTGACGGTGTCGAACGTCTCGTCCTTGAACGGCAGCTTCATGCCGTCGCCCGCGGTGAACGGCATCCACGGGTGGCGTTCCTTGCCGACCTTGAGCATGCCGAGCGAGAAGTCGCACGGTACGACGTAGGCGCCCGCCTTCACGAAGGGCTGCGAGGAGGTCGCCGTACCGGCCGCCAGGTCGAGGATCTTCTGCGCGGGGCGGGCGTCGACCGCCGCCGCGACCGCCTTGCGCCACAGCCGGGCCTGGCCGAGCGAGATCACGTCGTTGGTCAGGTCGTAGTTGGCCGCCACACCGTCGAACATCGAGGCGACTTCGTGCGGCTGCTTTTCCAGGGAGGCTCGGGTCACCCATCCATTCAAGCAGCCCCGCCGTACGGATCGGCGAGGGCGGTCTCGGCGACGTCGTACGGGATGTTCGGCGCGCCCCCACCGCAGGCCGTCGCCGCCAGCAGGCCTCCGAGGCGCTACGGCGAACCGGTGCATGACCGGTGCGTGATCGATGCGTGACCGGCGCGTGACCGGTGTGGTGAGCCGGTCCGCACATCTCTCGAACTGATCTTCACTACTCTTCAACCTTTTCGGCACATGCCCGCTCTGTAAGGGGTGGGAGAGCAGAAACGCAGGAGAAGGAGAGGGGAAGGCGGATGCCGGCAGGGTCGGAGCCCGCCGTGGCGGACGGCGACAGTGCCGCGTTCGAGGCGTACGCACGGAACGGGCAACGGCGGCTGTACCGGACGGCCTACCTGCTGTGCGGGGATGTCGAGGGCGCCCAGGACCTGACGCAGACCACGCTCGCCAAGCTCTTCCAGCACTGGCGCCGGGCGAGCCGGGCGGACAACCTCGACGCCTACGCCAAGACCGTCCTCGTCCGCACCTTCGTGGCCGAACGACGCCGCTCCGTACGGGATCTCCTCGCCCACAACCGCAACGCGCCCCGCCCGCAGCCCAATCCGGCTCCGGGCGCGGACCTCCGGGTGACGCTGCTCGCCCTGCTCGCCGAACTCCCGCCCCGCGCACGGGCGATGGTCGTCCTGCGGTACTGGGACGACCTGAGCGTGGAGACCGTCGCCACGCTGCTGCGGTGCAGTGAGTCCACGGTGAAGAGCCAGTGCTCGCGTTCCCTCGTCCGACTGCGCGCCCGGATGGGCGACGTCCAGCTCTACACCACAGGAAGCTGAGGGCCGGTCGTGAAACCTGAACCGTACGAGCAGCGCCCGCCGTCCTCCGCGCACGACGAACAGCTCCTCCGGGACGCCCTGCACCGCACCGCCGACACCCTGTCCCCGCTGCCCGACCTGGTCCCCGAGGCCGTACGGGAGGGCCACCGGCGGCGGGCCAGGAGCCGGGCGGCCGCGGTCGCGGGCACGTTCGTCGCGGTCACGGCCCTGACGCTGGGCCTCTCCGTGCTGGGCCCCTGGCTGCTGTCGCGGCCGGGCACCGTACCCGCCACTCCCGCCGGACCGTCCCTCTCCCTGCCCCCGCCCAGCCCCTCGCCCCAACAGACGGAGCCCCGCCCCGACATGACGCCCCCCACGTCCACCCCCGTGCCGACGCACTCCTCGGACGGGCCGACGACTCCGCCCGCCGCGCCCCCGTCCCGCTCCGCCCCGCCGCCCCTCACCCCCGAGGAGGCCCAGCGCCTGGAGGAGTTCCGGCGGCGTGCGGCCGGGGCGCTGGACGCCCTGCTGCCCTCGTCGATCGGGACCGTCCGCCCCGTCGGCGACGGCGCGCAGAACTACCAGGGGCGGCGCGGCGGCGTCGTGCACTCCGTCCGCCTGTCGGTGCACCCGGTTGCGGGGAGCGCGGCGCCGGCCTGCCGCGACCTCCCGGAGAAAGGGCTGACCTGCGACAGGATCGCCCTGGCCGACGGCACGCCCGCCCAGGTGTTCCAACAGCCCGCCGAGGGGCGGACGGGGACGGTGGTCTCCCTCCGCTACCAGGCCGGCCGCAGCACGGTGGCGCTGTCCGTCTCACCCGCGCCGTCCGGGTGGAGCGGCACGCCCCTCACCACCGGGGCCCTGATCCGGGTGGCGGAGAGCCCGCGGTTCCGGGAGCTGGTCGCGTACGCCGACGCCCAGCCGGTGCCGCGGAGCGGGGGCGCCTCGTGACGCGCCGCCGCACCACGGGCACCCTGCCGCCCGCGTACGGGGACCGCGACGCGGACGCCTTCCTCGTGCCGCCGGACCCGGCTCCCGGACCCGCGCACGGCCGTACGCGGTCGACGGGCCACGCCCGATCGCAGGAACGGTCACAGGAAGGGTCCCGGTCGCGGTCCCGATCGCGGTCGCGGTCCCGATCGCAGGCGCGGTCGCAGGAGCGTCGGCAGGAACGGTCACAGGAACGCTCCCCGTCCCGGTCCCGGTCGCAGTCCCGATCACACTCCCGGTCGCTGGTCCGGCGCAGGCGGCGGAACCGGCGCCGGGTGACCGGTCTCGCCGTGCTGGCGCTCGCGGTCCTGGCGGGCGCGGCACTCCTCGTCGGCCGCCCCTGGCAGGGCGCGGGCGACCCGGCGGAGGCGGCGGGCCCCGCCGGGACCCCTACGGCCGCGCCCGGCGGACCGGACGACGCGGCGGAGCCCGTACGGCCGAAGCCCACGCCCCCGTCCCCCTCCCCCACCGCGGAGGAGCCGGCCGACGAGCCCGCAGCGGATGAGCCCGCAGCCGACGGGCCGGCGCCCGGGGACGTCCCCGCCTCGGGGCCCGGCACGTTCACCGTCGCCCGCGCGGGAGTCACGGCGTCCGGCGAGGGCAGCGCGTACCGGGTCGAGGTGGAGGACGGCATCGGCGTCGACCCCGACCGGGCCGCCGAGGACGTCGCCGCCGTCCTGGCCGACCCGCGCGGCTGGAACCAGGGCGGCGAGCGCTCGTTCCGCCAGGTCGCCGACGGGTCGGCGGGGCTGGTGATCCGGATCGCGACTCCGGCGACCACGGACCGGCTGTGCGGTGAGTTCGGCCTGGACACCCGTGGTGAGGTCAACTGCCGGGGCGGCGAGAAGGTGATGGTCAACCTGAAGCGCTGGCTGCTCGGTTCACCGCAGTTCGACGGGCCCGTCTCCGAGTACCGGGCACTGATCATCAACCACGAAGTGGGCCACTGGCTGGGGCGCGGCCACGAGACCTGTCCCGGCGAGGGCCGCCCCGCGCCCGCGATGATGCAGCAGATCAAGGGGCTGAAGGGCTGCGTCGCCAACGCCTGGCCGTACGACGCGAAGGGACGCTATCTGGGAGGCCCGAAGGTGCCCTGACCTCCTCCCCGGAGGATGCGGAGACGGCCTCAGCGGGCGCGGTGCACCAGCCGGCCCGCGAGCACCGTCGCCACGCAGCGCCCGGCCCCGCCCTCGCGCAGCGCCGCCTCGTCGGGCACGTCGAAGACGGCGAGGTCCGCGCGGCCGCCGACGGTCAGCGGGCCGTGCGCGGTGGAGGCCAGGTCGCCGCCCGCCGCGAAAGGGTCCAGGTCCGCGGGGCCCGAGGCCTCCCGCGGGTACGGGGGGCCCACCTGGATCAGCCCCGACCGGGAGACAGCCGTCCGCAGCGCGGGCTCGTCCGCGCCGAACGGGCCCACCACGTGCGTGGTCCCGTGCCGCAGCATCCGCTGGAGCCCGCGCCGGACGCTGCCCGCCCGCCGGGGTGCGTCCATCGTCGCCGCGAGCCGCTCGAACGCCTCGCCCCACAGCGGAAGTTCACCCAGCTCGTCGGCCTCGCGCGGGTCCGGGTGGTAGCAGCGGGTGAGCAGCTCCCGGGCGTGGTCCTGGCGGAGGCCGGGCGTCAGGAGGCCGGGCCAGCGGCGGACCCTGGCCGCCGGGTACGCGGCGGAGACCTCCTCGTACGGACCGACGGCGGCGATCCGGTCGCCGTCCACCGCCACGGCGCCACCGGCCCCACCCCCCACTGCCGCCGCGCCGACCGGAAGGACCAGGCGCGCGGCGTGAATCGTCAGCACAGGAGCATCAGTTGGCGTTGAGGAGCTTCAGCTCCGGGTGGGCCGTGCCGCCCTCGATCGCGGTGGACGAGATGTGCGAGACCACGCGCTCGTCGACCGGGTCCATCGCCGGGTCGTCGTGCACGACGAGGTGCTCGTACGTCGTGGCGCGCTGGGCCGGGACCCGGTCCGCCTTGCGGATCAGGTCGATGATCTCCAGCCGGTTGGAGCGGTGCTTGGCCCCGGCCGAGGAGACGACGTTCTCCTCCAGCATGATCGAACCGAGGTCGTCGGCGCCGTAGTGCAGCGACAGCTGGCCGACCTCCTTGCCGGTGGTCAGCCAGGAGCCCTGGATGTGGGCGACGTTGTCGAGGAAGAGCCGGGCGATGGCGATCATCCGCAGGTACTCGAAGAGCGTGGCCTGCGTCTGCCCCTTCAGCTTGTTGTTCTCCGGCTGGTAGGTGTACGGGATGAAGGCGCGGAAGCCGCCCGTGCGGTCCTGCACGTCCCGGATCATCCGCAGGTGCTCGATGCGCTCGGCGTTGGTCTCGCCGGTGCCCATCAGCATGGTGGAGGTGGACTCCACGCCCAGGCCGTGCGCGATCTCCATGATCTCCAGCCACCGCTCGCCGGACTCCTTGAGGGGGGCGATGGCGGTACGCGGCCGGGCGGGCAGCAGCTCCGCGCCCGCACCGGCGAAGGAGTCGAGCCCGGCGGCGTGGATACGGCTGATGGCCTCCTCGGCGGAGACCTTGGAGATCCGGGCCATGTGCTCGATCTCGGAGGCGCCCAGGGAGTGGATGACCAGCTGCGGGAACGCCTTCTTGATCGCGGAGAAGTGCTCCTCGTAGTACTCGACGCCGTAGTCCGGGTGGTGGCCGCCCTGGAACATGATCTGGGTGCCGCCCAGCTCCACGGTCTCCGCGCAGCGGCGCAGGATGTCGTCGAGATCGCGGGTCCAGCCCTTGTCGGTGGCCTTGGGCGGGGCGTAGAAGGCGCAGAACTTGCAGGCCGTCACGCACACGTTGGTGTAGTTGATGTTGCGCTCGATGATGTACGTCGCGATGTGCTCCGTGCCGGCGTAGCGGCGGCGGCGTACGGCGTCGGCGGCAGCACCCAGCGCGTGCAGCGGCGCGGACCGGTAGAGGTCGAGCGCCTCCTCCGGGGTGATCCGACCGCCCTCGGCGGCTCGGTCGAGGACGGGCTGAAGGTCGGCCTTCTCGGTCACCGGGCTGTCACCTTTCGGCGGTTTTTTGAGGATCCACGGACCGATCCAGCGTACGCCAGCCCCTTGCGCCGTCAGCCGCCGGACCGGGTGAGCTTCCCGTACGGAAGACCCGCTGCACGCTCCTTCGAGCGGTACTCCAGCGTGTCGTCGTCGGTGAGGCGGAAGACGAGGTCCGCCTCGGTGGTGGTGCAGAGCCCCGGGGTGCTGGGGCGGTCCGGGTCGGTGCGCTCGCGGACGTTCAGCTCGTCGGCGGTGCCGGAGGTGAGGGTGCCGACGCTGTTGCAGGTGACCGTGATGCCGAGCTGGGAGACGGTGTTGGACATCCGGACGACCTGGGTGCCCTTCCTGCCCTCGGTGAAGACCGCGGTGAGGGTGCCGTGGGGCTGTCCGCTCGTCTTCTCGGTGAGCGGACCCTCCCAGGTGCCGATGTACGCCTTCGGCAACGCGCTCACCGGGGTGTCGCCCGCGTCGGTGGGGTCGCCCGGCCCGGAGGGGGAGGGTCCGGAGGGGGTGGGTTCCGCCGACGCGGAGGCGGAGGGCGGGCCGGAGGCGGTGGCGGACGGCGGGGTGGCCGCGGCGTCGTTGCCCTCGCCCCGGTCGGCGCCGCCGCCCGGGAAGACGCCGTCGAGCAGCCCCGTGCCGAGGGTGACGACGGCGAGCGCGCCTGCCACGGCCAGGGCGACCGTGCAGCTCACTCGGCGGCTGCGGCGCTCTCCGGGAGTCCGCCGGTTCTCGGCGCTGACGGTCATGGAGACGTGGGGGTCGCCGTTGCGCTGCCCGGGGAGCGGACCCGTGCCCGGCCCGCCCGTGCCGGGCGGTGTGCCGAAGGGGGCGTCCGGCGGGGGCGGGACGGGCGGCCCGAATGCCCCGAGGCCGCCGGGGCGGCCCCCGTTGCCGTTCCCGCCGTCCGGAGCGGCCGCCCCTGCTGCCGCCCCTGCGCCCGCTCCCCCTCCGGCTCCCGCTCCCCCTCCCAGCGATGCGCTGCTGAACGGCACCGGACCCGACTGCACGGGCGCGTCCTGCGGCTCCAGGTCGAGCAGCGCCACCGCGGACCGGCTGACCTCGCGTACCAGCCGGCCCGGGAGCCAGCCGCCCGCGACCATCGCCGCCGCACCGCCGGGAGCGAGCGTCCGGGCGAGGTCGGCCGGGGCGGGACGGGCGTCCGGGTCCTTGGCCAGACAGCCCGCGACCACCTCGCGCAGCTCGCCCTCCAGATCGCCCAGCTCGGGTTCCTCGTGGACCACCTTGTAGAGGAGTACGGCGGAGGAGTCGCCCGGGAAGGGGGCCTCGCCCGTCGCCGCGTACACCAGGACCGCGCCCAGCGAGAAGACGTCCGCGGCGCCCGAGACGTCCCGGCCCCGGATCTGCTCGGGCGCCATGTAGCCGGGCGAGCCGACGGAGACCCCGGTGGAGGTGAGCGAGACGGTCGCGCCGAGCGCCCGGGCGATGCCGAAGTCGATGAGGCGGGGGCCGTCGAGGGCGAGCAGCACGTTGGACGGCTTCACGTCGCGGTGGACGATGCCCTGCCCGTGGACGGCCGCGAGGGCCTCGGCGAGACCCGCGCCCAGGGTGCGTACCGCGTGCTCGGGCAGCGGGCCGTGCTCGGTGACCGCCTGGGAGAGCGGTGGCCCGGCCACGTAGCCGGTCGCCACCCACGGCACGGGCGCGTCCGGGTCGGCGTCCAGGACCGGGGCCGTCCACTGCGCACCGATGCGGCGGGCGGACTCCACCTCGCGCCGGAACCGGGCGCGGAACTGCTCGTCGAGGGCGAAGTGGGGGTGGACGACCTTGACCGCGACCGTACGGCCTCCGGCGCTGCGTCCGAGGTACACCCGGCCCATACCGCCCGCGCCGAGCCTGCCGAGCAGCCGGTAGGCACCGATGGTGTGCGGTTCGCCCGCTTCCAGCGGCTGCATATGGACTCCCCTGTGAACCCTGTGGACAGCTGAACCCTGTGTACGGTCCGGACTCGGACCGAAGCCTAGGGGGCGCCACCGGCGCGGTCACCGGGAAACGGTCGGACCATTCCCCCTTCTCGGGGCAGGAGGGGATCTTTTCGCCACGAGGAAAGGCGCGATTGTGTTGTTCCGCCGCGTTGTCCCGCTGTGTTGTTCCGCCGTGGAGTTCAGCAGAATTCCGTAAGAGGGAAAGGGAATTCGCGCGTCAGTCGCCGAGCAGTTCCACCTGGACATCCGCCGGGTAGCCGGTGTCCCGGCCCGTGCGGCGGGCGAACTCGCGGACGCCGGCCAGCTGGTCCGGGCCGAAGCGGAAGTCGAGCGTCGTGAAGTACTGCTCCAGCACCTTCGCGTCGAAGGCCTCCCAGCGGGCGGCCTGCTCCGCGACCTTGGCGACCTCTTCCAGGGAGAGGTCCCGGGAGGCGAGGAACGCCTCGTGGACCTGCGCCGTCTGCTCGGGCCGCGCGGCCAGGAAGTCCTTGCGCGCCGCCCAGACGGCGAAGACGAACGGCAGCCCCGTCCACTCCTTCCACATCTGGCCCAGGTCGTGGACCTGGAGCCCGAGCCGGGGGGCGTCGTGCAGGTTGGCGCGGAGCGCGGCGTCGCCGATCAGCACCGCGGCGTCGGCCTCCTGCATCATCAGCCCCAGGTCGGGCGGGCAGGTGTAGTAGTCGGGCCGGACCCCGTAACGCTCGGCCAGCAGCAGCTGTGCCAGGCGCACGGATGTGCGGGAGGTCGAGCCGAGCGCCACCCGGGCCCGGTCGAGCTGCTCCAGCGGGAGCTGCGAGACGATCACGCAGGACATGACGGGACCGTCGCAGCCGACCGCGATGTCGGGGAAGGCGACCAGGTCATCGGCGTTGCGCAGGTACTCCACGAGGGTGACCGGGCCGATGTCCAGATCCCCCCGCACCAGCTGCTCGCTGAGCCGCTCCGGGGTGTCCTTGGAGAGCTCCAGGTCGAGCAGCGTCCCCGTCCGCGCCAGGCCCCAGTAGAGCGGAAGGCAGTTCAGGAACTGGATGTGGCCGACGCGGGGCCGGGTGCGGCGGTCGTCGTCGCCTTGGCGGGGGGAGACAGTTGAATTGTCCACATCGCGAGGCTAGACCCGCGCCGGGACCCCGGCATCACCGGGGCCCGGCGGGCGTCCGGGCGACCACTCGGCGAACGTCCGGGCAACCGCTCGGCGAACGCCAGGTCGACGGTTCGGCGAACGCCGGGGGGAGGCAATCAAACTTTCGAGTGGGGTGATCTTTCCCTCTACCGCTCTCCAGAGACTGCGTGCTAGGCTCGCCCGCAAGTTGCAGTTTGGTTTCCCTTGCAGTACAGAGCCTGCGGAGCATGTAACCCGCAGGCTTTTGTAGTTTTCAGACTTGTTTGCAGGTTCTGGAGCAGGGCAACCCTTTGGCCCAAGGAGGGCTTATGGCTACCGGAACCGTCAAGTGGTTCAACGCTGAAAAGGGCTTCGGCTTCATCGCCCAGGACGGCGGCGGCCCGGATGTCTTCGTTCACTACTCCGCGATCAACGCGTCCGGGTTCCGCTCCCTTGAGGAGAACCAGGTCGTGAACTTCGACGTCACTCAGGGACCCAAGGGTCCGCAGGCTGAGAACGTCACCCCGGCCTAGTTGCCCGGGTCGGCCGATCGCGGCCGCACATAGCAGTACCCAAGGAGCCCCGCTCCCCCGCTTCGGCGGAGGAACGGGGCTCCTGCCTGTATACGGTCCCGCGTAAGCCGTCACGAGGACCCCGGCGGCGCTTGACCTTCACACCGTGTGAAGCCGTGCAGTGGGAGCCATCATGTTCACCATCGGAGACTTCGCCAGGTACGGGCGGGTGTCGGCCCGGATGCTGCGCCACTACGACGCCATCGGGCTGCTGCGCCCGGACCGGACCGACCTCGCCACGGGCTACCGCCACTACGGCGCGGCACAGCTCGCCCGGCTCAACCGGATCATCGCACTCAAGGACCTGGGCTTCACGCTCCAGCAGGTGCGGGCCGTCCTGGACGAGCAGCTGGGCCCGGAGGAACTGCGCGGGATGCTGCGGCTGCGCCGGGCCGAGCTGGCGGAGGCCGTGACGGCCGCGTCGGAGCGGCTGGCCCGGGTCGAGGCGAGGCTCCGGTCGATCGAGAGCGAGGGGCGCATGCCTGCCGACGACGTTGTGATCAAGACCGTTCCCGGGGTCCGGGTGGCCGAGCTGACCGGCACGGCGGCGAGCTATCAGCCGCAGGACATCGGACCGGTGATCGGCCCGCTGCACGAGGAGCTCTTCCCACTCCTGGAGGGCGCCGGAGTCCGGCCCACCGGTCCCGGGATCGCCCGCTACGAGGACGCCCCCGAGGGCGGCGGCGCGATGGTGGTGCACGCGGGAGTGACGGTGTCGGCCCCGGTGGGCCCGGTCGGCGGCACCGGGGTGCGCGTGGTGGAGCTGCCCTTCGAGGCGGCGACGATCGTGCACCGGGGCGCGATGGACGACGTGATGCCGACGGTCCAGACCCTGGCCCGCTGGCTGGACGCCAACGGCTACCGCTCCGTCGGCTACTCCCGTGAGGTCAGCCTGGAGTGCCCGCCGGACCGGAACCTGTGGGTCACGGAGCTCCAGGAGCCGGTGGAGCCGGTGAGCAAGGCCTGACCCGGCCCGTGTACGTGGGGCGGGCGCCCCGCCCCACGTACACGGGTACTTCTACGCCCCCGCCCAGAGCCCGTCTTCCGTGAGCCCCAGCAGGTCGATCGCGTTTCCGCGGACGATCCGGTCGACGACGTCCGGGGCCAGGTGGCCCATCTGCTCCTCGCCGACCTCGCGGGAGCGGGGCCAGGTGGAGTCGGAGTGCGGGTAGTCCGTCTCGTACAGGACGTTTCCGACGCCGATCGCGTCGAGGTTCCTCAGCCCGAAGGCGTCGTCGAAGAAGCAGCCGTAGACGTGGTCCGCGAACAGCTCGGACGGCGGACGGTGGACCTTGTCGGCGACGCCGCCCCAGGCCCGGTTCTCCTCCCAGACCACGTCGGCGCGCTCCAGAATGTACGGAATCCAGCCGATCTGGCCCTCCGCGTACATGATCCTCAGGCCCGGGAAGCGTTCGAACTTGCCGCTCATCAGCCAGTCGACCATCGAGAAGCAGCAGTTGGCGAAGGTGATGGTGGAGCCGACGGCGGGCGGGGCGTCGGCGGAGGTGGACGGCATCCTGGACGAGGAGCCGATGTGCATGGCGATGACGGTGCCGGTCTCGTCACAGGCCGCGAGGAACGGATCCCAGTCGTCCGTATGGATCGACGGAAGTCCGAGGTGGGGAGGTATCTCGGAGAACGCGACCGCGCGCACCCCCCGGGCCGCGTTGCGCCGGACCTCGGCGGCGGCCAGTTCGGCGTCCCACAGGGGGACGAGGGTGAGCGGGATGAGGCGGCCCCGCGCCTCGGGACCGCACCACTCCTCCACCATCCAGTCGTTGTACGCGCGCACCCCGAGCAGCCCCAGCTCGCGGTCCTTCGCTTCGGTGAACGTCTGCCCGCAGAAGCGCGGGAAGGTGGGGAAGCAGAGCGCGGACTGGACGTGGTTGACGTCCATGTCGGCGAGCCGGTCCGGGACCGAGAAGGAGCCCGGCCGCATCTGCTCGTAGGTGATGATCTCCAGCTTGATCTCGTCCCTGTCGTAGCCGACGGCGGTGTCCAGGCGAGTGAGGGGGCGGTGCAGGTCCTCGTACACCCACCAGTCGCCGACCGGCCCTTCGTCGCCCTTCGCACCCATCACGGGCGCGAACTTGCCGCCCATGAAGGTCATTTCCTTCAGCGGTGCGCGGACGATGCGGGGCCCGGAGTCCGCATACCGGGACGGGAGCCGGTCCCGCCAGACATGAGCGGGCTCCACCGTGTGGTCGTCCACCGAGATGATCTTCGGGAAGGTCTCCATGCGTTCCACGGTAGCGCCGATCTGACGAACCGTCAGCTAACGTGCGCGCATCGGCGCCGGGGACCGCACGGGGAGCGGCACCCGAATCGTTGTCGAGGGCTTGTGCAGAGCGTCACCCACTGCTGACGAGTTCGCCCGCGACAAGGCAGACTGTTGAGCGCGATACCAGCGGTACCGAGCAATCCGAACGCATCCCGCACCTGCGCCGCACGGGCAGACAGGGGCGAGCATTCGGGCGCAGGCGGCACCACCCGGCATGTCCCGCAGACGAGCGGGGCCGGCAGGCGAGCAGGACAGGGGGCATCAATGGACCGTGACAGCGGGCCACGCGTGCGCGTACCGGAGCAGCGCGCTCCGGAGAAACCGGGTACGGCCGACGCCCTCAGGTTCACCGTGCTCGGCCCGGTACGGGCCTGGCGGGGCTCGGACCCCCTCTCTTCCGGCTCCCCCCAGCAGCGCGCCCTGCTGGCCGCGTTGCTGCTGCGCGGGGGCAGGACGGCCACGGCCGGCGAGCTCATCGACGCGTTCTGGGGCGAGGACCCGCCCTCGCAGGCCCTGGCCACGATCCGGACGTACGCCTCCCGGCTCCGCAAGATCCTGGGCCAGGACACGCTGGTGAGCGAGTCGGGCGGGTACGCGATACGGATCGACCGGAGTGCGCTCGACCTGACCCTGGCGCAGGACCTGGCGGCCGAGGCGGAGAAGGCCCGCGCGACCGGTGACCGCTGCCAGGCGCGCACCCTGATCAACAAGGTGCTGGGCCTGTGGGACGGCGAGGCGCTGGCCTCGGTGCCGGGGCCGTACGCGGAGAACCAGCGCACCCGGCTGGAGGAGTGGCGACTCCAGCTCACCGAGACCCGGCTCGACCTGGACCTGGAGGTCGGCTGCCACGCGGAGGCGATCTCCGAACTGACCGCGCTCACCGCGGCGCACCCGCTGCGCGAGCGGCTGCGCGAGCTGCTGATGGTGGCGCTGTACCGGAGCGGCCGGCAGGCCGAGGCACTGGCGGTGTACGCGGACACGCGGCGGCTCCTCGCGGAGGAGCTGGGCGTCGATCCGCGCCCCGAACTGGCCCAGCTCCAGCAGCGGATCCTGCGGGCCGACGAGGAGCTGGCCCGCCCGGCGGACGAACCGGCGCCCGCGCCCGCGCCGCTGCGGCCCGCGCAACTTCCCGCGTCGGTGCCGGACTTCACCGGCCGGTCCGCCTTCGTGGCCGAGCTGGGCAGCCGACTGGCCACGGCGGAGAATTCGGTGATGGCGGTCTCCGCGGTGGCGGGGATCGGCGGGGTCGGCAAGACGACGCTGGCCGTGCACGTCGCCCACCAGGCCCGCCGGCACTTCCCGGACGGCCAGCTCTACGTCGACCTCCAGGGCGCTGGGGCCAGGGCCGCCGAGCCGGAGACCGTCCTCGGCTCGTTCCTGCGCGCGCTCGGCACGGCGGACTCGGCGATCCCGGACACGCTGGACGAGCGGGCCGCGCTGTACCGCTCGACGCTGGACGGGCGCCGCATCCTCATCCTCCTGGACAACGCCCACGACGCCGCCCAGATCCGCCCGCTGCTGCCCGGTACGCCGGGGTGCGCGGCGCTGGTGACGAGCCGGGTGCGGATGGTGGACCTGGCGGGGGCGCATCTGGTGGACCTGGACGTGATGTCGCCCGAGGAGGCGCTGCGGCTCTTCACCCGGATCGTGGGCGCGGAGCGGGTCGGCGCGGAACGCGAGGCGGCACTCGACGTGGTGGCCGCGTGCGGCTTCCTCCCCCTCGCCATCCGCATCGCCGCGTCCCGGCTGGCCGCCCGCCGTACCTGGACGGTGTCGGTCCTCGCCGCGAAACTGGCCGACGAGCGCCGCCGCCTGGATGAGCTCCAGGCGGGCGACCTCGCGGTGAAGGCCACGTTCGAACTCGGCTACGGCCAGCTGGAACCGGCGCAGGCCCGCGCCTTCCGCCTCCTGGGCCTCGCGGACGGCCCGGACATCTCCCTCGCCGCGGCCGCCGCCCTGCTGAACCTGGAACCGCACGCGGCGGAGGACCTCCTGGAGGCCCTGGTCGACACGAGCCTGGTGGAGTCCGCCGCCCCGGGCCGCTACCGGTACCACGACCTGGTGCGCCTCTACGCGCGTGCGTGCGCGGAGCGGGACGAACAGCCGCCGGTGGAGCGGGAGCTGGCGCTGTCGCGGCTGCTGGACTTCTATCTGGCCACGGCCGCGGGGGTGTACGCGCTGGAGCGGCCGGGGGACCGGCTGGCCGATCACCGGGAGCCCACGCAGTACAGCGGGCTGACATTCGCCGACCGGCACACCGCGCAGGACTGGCTCTACACGGAGGCCAACTCCCTGCTCGCGTGTGTGCGTCAGGCGTCGGAAGCCGGAGGGGTACGCCGAGCGGTCGACCTGCTCTGGGCCACCAAGGACCTCGCGGAGTCGGGCGCGAACTCCAAACAATACGAGGCGGCGGCCATCACCATGCGCGATCTGGCCCGGTCCGGTGACGACGCGCGGGCGGAGGGGCGGGCGCTGATCACCCTCACCAACGCCCGTCTGGTCGCGGGCCGGTTCGACCAGGCGGAGCGGGACGCGCAGCGTGCCATGAGGCTCGCCCGCGCGGTGGGCGACCCCCTGCCGAGCTGCTGGGCCCCCAACGACCTCGGTATCATCGCGCTCTACCAGAACCGCCACGCGGAGGGCGAGGCCTACCTCGGACAGGCCATCGCCAACTTCCGGGCCGACGGCAACCGTCCGGGCGAGGCGAGCGCCCTGTGCAACCTCTCCCGCATCCACCTCGCGATGGGGAACACGACGAGCGCGGTGGCCCTGGCCCAGCAGGGCATCGACATATACGACGAACTGGGCCACGCGCTGCGCGGCGCGAACGGCCGGTACGCCCTGGGCCTCGCCCTCACCCAGAGCGGGCGGCTCGCCGAAGCGACGGAGCAGCTCCACGAGGCGCTGGCCGTGTTCCGGGACAGCCGACAGCGCCTCTGGGAGGGGATGGCGACCTTCCGCCTGGCGGAGGTGGATCTGGCCGCCGGGCTCCCGGCACAGGCTGCCACGAAGGCCGAGCAGGCACTCGCGGTACTGCGCGGCATCGGCGGGCAGTGGCGGCGCGGCAATGTCCTCACCGTCCTGGGCCAGGCACTGAACGACATCGGCCAGCCGGGCCGGGCCCAGGTGTGCTGGCGTGAGGCGCTGGACATATACGAGACGCTCGGTTCGGCGGAGGCCGAAGCCGTACGGAAGTTGCTGGCGCCGACGCTGCCCGCGTGAACCCGCGAGGCGTTCATCATTCGTTTATCGCGCCCCGACATGGTGGTTCCAGTCGTTCCGTCGCGTCGGGGGGCAGACGGGCCGGCCTCGGCCGCAGGGGTAGGTTGAGCGGCCGAACGACACCTGCCCGGCAACCCGACGGGGGAGTTGCCGGGCAGGCTCGTCGAGTCCGAGCACAGCCATTCAGGGAGCTGGAGAACACCATGAGCGATGCGCAGAAGAAGCCGGTCGTGAAGCCGCTCGACAACCACGCCACCGGCGGGGAAGCCACGACTCAGGACAATCACGCGACGGGTGGCGTGCTGAAGCCGCTGGACAACCACGCCACCGGCGGCACGGTCAAGCCGCTCGACAACCACGCGACGGGCGAGCCTGCCAACTAGACCTTCCCGACGGGGATACGGGGGAGCGGCCGCGGTGGCACCGAGGGGGAGCCACCGCGGCCGCGGCATGTCCGGGCACGACCTGCTCACGCCTTGGCCGTCGGGGCTGAGGCCATCCGGCGAACCCGGCCGAAGGAGCCCCTACCCCCGCCCCCGCAGCTCCCCCTTCACCACCTTGCCGCTCGCGTTGCGCGGGAGCTCCGGGACGAACTCCACCGTCCTCGGGACCTTGAAGTTCGCCATCTCGCGGCGGGACCAGGCGATCAGGTCGTCCGCGGTGAGCGTCGCGCCCCGGCGGCGGACCGCGTAGGCCTTGCCGACCTCGCCGAGGCGGGGGTCCGGGACGCCGATGACCGCCACGTCGGCGATGTCCGGGTGGAGGCCGAGGAGCTGTTCGATCTCGGCCGGGTAGGCGTTGAAGCCGCCCACGATGAACATGTCCTTGATCCGGTCCGTGATCCGCAGGTTGCCCGCCTCGTCCAGGACGCCCACGTCGCCGGTGCGGAGCCAGCCGTCCGGGGTGAACGCGCGGGCCGTGGTGTCCGGGTCCTCGAAGTAGCCGCTCATCACGTTGAAGCCGCGGACCTGGACCTCGCCCGGGGCGCCCGGGGCCGCCAGGACGCGGACCTCGGTGCCGGGGATCGCGCGGCCCGAGGTCGTGGCCACGACCTCCGGGGCGTCGCCGCGGCGGCACATGGTGACGATGCCGCTCGCCTCGGAGAGTCCGTACGCCGTGAGGACCGTGCCGATGCGGAGCTCGTTGCGCAGGCGTTCCACCAGCTGGAGGGGGACCACCGCCGCGCCGGTGACGACCAGGCGGAGCGCCGAGAGGTCGTGGGCCGCGCGCGCCGGGTGGTCCAGGAGGGACTGGTGGAGGGTGGGCGGGCCGGGCAGGACCGAGATCCGTTCCGCCGCGATGTTCGCCAGCACCGTGTCCACGCTGAACACCGGCTGCGGCACCATCGTGGCCCCCCGCATCAGACAGGCGATGATCCCCGCCTTGTAGCCGAAGGTGTGGAAGAAGGGGTTCACGATCAGGTAGCGGTCCCCCTCGCGCAGGCCCGCCAGTTCGCTCCAGATCTCGTACGCGCGCAGCGTCTGGGCATGGGTGATCACCGCGCCCTTGGGCGCGCCCGTCGTGCCGGAGGTGTAGGTCAGGTCGGAGGGGGCCGAGGGGGCGATGGCCGCCGCCCGGTCCCGTACCGAAGAGGACGGCACTCCTTCGCCCGCCGCCAGGAACTCCGGCCAGCTCGTGTAGTCCTCGGGGGCCGTGTCCGCCAGCACCACCACCCGCTCCAGGTCCGGCAGCTTCACCTCCGCCCGCCGCAGTGAGGCCACGTACGACGTCCCCAGGAACGTCCCCGTGACGAACAGCAGCCTCGCCCGGCTGCGCCGCAGGATGTACGCCGCCTCCGTCCCCTTGAAGCGGGTGTTCAGCGGGACCAGCACCGCACCCGCCGTCACCGCCCCGAGCGCGGAGACGATCCAGTCCAGCGTGTTCGGGGCCCAGATCGCGACCCGGTCCCCCGGCTCGACCCCGGTGGCGATGCACGCGGCGGCGGCGCGGTCCACGCGGTCGCCGAGTTCGGCGTACGAGAGGCGGGTGCGGCCGTCGGCCACCGCCTCGGCCGGGCCGTACCGTTCCGCCGCCGCCCGTACCAGCCCCGGGATGCTGCCCCACTTCTCGTCTCCCCGCATCACGCGCCCGCCCTCCTGCCGCCGCCGCACTAGCTGACTATCCGTCAGATTAGCGGTAGCCTCTGCCGCTGTCAGCAGGCGCGACAGTGCGGGAGGTCAGCGGATGGCGACGCTCAAGGACGCGACAGCGATAGCCGGGATCGGGCAGACGGCGTTCGCGAAACGGCTCCCGGAGTCCGAGAAGACACTCGCCTGCCGGGCGATCCTGGCCGCCCTCGACGACGCGGGCATCGCCCCCTCGGAGGTCGACGGCTTCGCCTCGTACACCATGGAGGAGACCGACGAGGTCGAGGTCGCCAAGGCGATCGGGGCCGGGGACGTCACCTTCTTCAGCAAGGTGGGGTACGGGGGCGGGGGTTCCTGCGCCACCCTCGCCCATCTCGCCGCCGCCGTCGCCACCGGGCAGGCGAGCGTCGGCGTCGCCTGGCGGTCACGCAAACGCGGGTCAGGTCCCCGGCCGTGGAAGAACACCGCCGTCCAACTCCCCGCGCCCGCCCAGTGGACCCGGCCCTACGGGCTGCTACGGCCCGCCGACGAGATCGGCATGCTGGCCCGGCGCTACATGCACGAGTACGGGGCCACCCGCGACCACCTCTTCAACGTCGCCCTCGCCTGCCGCAACCGGGCCAACCAGAACCCGGACGCGATCATGTACGACCGCCCGCTGACCCGCGAGATGTACATGACCGCCCGCTGGATCAGCGAACCCCTCTGCCTCTTCGACAACTGCCTGGAGACGGACGGGGCGTTGGCCTGCGTCATCGTCTCCGCCGAGCGCGCCCGCGACTGCCGCCGGAAGCCGGTCTACCTCCACTCCGTCGCCCAGGGGCTGCCCGCCCAGCACCACGGGATGGTCAACTACTGGAACGAGGACCCGCTCACCGGACCCGCCTGGACGGCCGCCCGACAGCTGTGGAAACAGGCCGACTTCGGGCCCGACGACGTGGATGTGGCCCAGATCTACGACGCGTTCACCCCACTCGTCCCGCTCTCCCTTGAGGGGTACGGCTTCTGCGGGCGCGGCGAGGGCGGCGCGTTCACCGAGGGCGGGGCGCTGGAGAGCGGCGGGCGGCTGCCGATCAACACCGGGGGCGGCGGGCTGAGCGAGGCGTACGTCCACGGCTTCAACCTCATCACCGAGGGCGTCAAGCAACTGCGCGGCACCTCCACCGCCCAGGTACCCGACGCCGCCACCTGCCTGGTCACCGCCGGTGAGGGCGTGCCGACCTCCGCCGTCCTGTTGCGGAACTGAGGAGTCGAGGAGACCGCCATGTCCGATGCACTGCTGCTGCCCGTCCCCGACGAGGACGGCGCGCCCTACTGGGAGTACGCCGCCCGTGGCGAACTCCGCGTCCAGGCCTGCGCCGCCCCCGCCTGCGGCGAGCTCCGCTTCCCGCCCCGGCCCTGCTGTCCGCACTGCGGGTCGTTCGAGAGCGAGTGGCGGGAGATGAGCGGCCGCGGCCGCCTCTGGTCGTACGTGATCCCGCATCCGCCGCTGCTCCCCGCGTACGCCGAACAGGCCCCGTACAACGCGGTGGTGGTGGAGCTGGCGGACGCCCCGCACATCCGGTTGGCCGGCAACGTCGTCGCCTCCCCCGACGCCCCGCTGAACTCCGTCGACCCGGCCCGGCTGCGGATCGGGGCACCGGTACGGGCGCTCTTCTGCCCGGTGGGGCCCAGCGGCTCCGTCACGCTTGTGCGTTGGCTGCTGGAGCGGTGAGCCATGCCCCTGCGCATCGAACGGGAGGCGGCCGCCGGGGTCGCCCTCGTCACCCTGGACCGGCCGGAGAAGCTCAACGCGATCGACCTGGAGACGGCTGACGAACTCGGTGCGCTCTGGCGGGAGTTGCGGTTCGACGAGAGCGTACGGGCCACCGTCCTCACCGGGGCAGGCACCCGCGCCTTCTGCACCGGCGTCGACCGGGGGGTGACCGTCCCGCAGCCCCCGTCCCCGTACGCCGTCGACGACCCGCTCCTGCGGATCGGGCCCAAGGCGAACGACCTGTGGAAGCCGGTGATCGCCGCGGTGGAGGGGATGGCCTGCGGCGGGGCATTCTATCTGCTGGGCGAGGCGGAGTTCGTCGTCGCGTCCCGGGAGGCGACGTTCTTCGACCCGCACACGACCTACGGGATGGTCTCGGCGTACGAGGCCATCGCGATGGCCCAGCGCATGCCGTTCGGGGAGGTCGCCCGGATGTCCCTGATGGGCACCGCGGAACGGGTGAGCGCCGAGCGGGCGTACGCGGTCGGGCTCGTCAGCGAGGTGACGGAGCCCGGCGGCGCGGTGGCGGCGGCGCTGCGGTCGGCGGCGGTGATCGCCGCGTACCCGACGGAGGCGGTCCAGGGCACGGTCAGGGCGGTCTGGTCGGCGAAGGAGGCGGCCCGGACCCAGGCGATGGCCCAGGCTCCCGCGCTCATCGCACTGGGGAACCTGTCACCGGAACGTCAGGCGAAGCTGTTCGAGGGGCGGGCGGGCGGCGGGAACGGAGGCGCGGGCGGGGCGCCTCGGGTGCGATGAGGCGGCCCCGGGGCGCCTCGGGTCCCGGGGGCCCGGGGTGCCGTGTCAGGTGCGGCGGACCGTCGCCTCGCAGCGCTCGACCTGGGACACCTTGCCGACGTCGCCCATCGGCAAGGTCAGCCTGCGGGACTTGCCGCCCTCTACGAACGTCGTGGTCTCGGCCGTGTCCACGATCTTGCCCAGGGCGTCGAGGAACCGCACGCTGACCTTGTACTCCCGCAGGCCCTGCTCCTTCGCCCGCACCTCGACCAATGACGAGGCGTCCGCCTTGCGGGCGCCCTCACCCGGCTGGGCGCAGCGGACCACCGAGACGGTCGGGACCTTGGAGGCGGTGCGGGCCGGAGGCCGGTTACGGGAGCCGGACGAGCCCGAGGAGTAGCCGTTGTTGCTCTTCTTCGAGCTGGAGCAACCGCCGCCGGAGCTGCTGCTCTTGCCACTCCTGCTCTTGCCGCTCTTGCCTCCGCTGGTGGACGTCGAGAATCCGGTGAGCGCGAGCACCACCACGACCAGGACCGCCGCGAGCTTCATCTGTCGCCGCATCATCGATACAGCCCCCCTCGGGTGTCGTTGCGCTGTCGCCCTCAGCATGCCGTGCGGAGCTCCCTGTGCAGGTCATGACCCTGTCACGGTACGGTCATGGTCCGCGTGGCAGGGGTGGCCGGCCGGGCGTAGCGTCGGGGACGGGAGGGGATGTCCGCGTACGCGCGCTGGGCAACACGCTGGACGACGCCGCCGGAGGCTGACGATGATCCGCAACATCCTCGGCTCCCTCGTCGCGCTCGCCGGGGCGGCCTCCGCCGTGCTGAGCCCGTTCCGCGAGTGGTACGACGGGCGGCTGGGGCGTGAGTACCGGGTGCGGGACCTCTTCGAGGGGATCACCGGTACGGAGTCGGGCGTGCTGGTCTCGATCCTGCTGCCGTTCCTGTTCGCGGCCCTGCTGGTGCTCGCGGGCGTGGTGCTCCGCTCGCGGATCGTGGTCGCCCTCGCGGGGCTGGTGGTGCTCGGCTTCACCATCCTGTGGATGGTGCGCCAGGGGCAGGCGGAGGGCTCGCTGGTGGTGGGCGGGGACGGGGCGGGGTTGCAGGTGGGCGTGGCCAACGCGCTGGCGGGCGGGGCGCTGATGCTGATCGGGGCATTGCTGATGAGGGGCCGGCGGAGTCGGCGGGAGGGGCGGCGGGAGCGGGAGCCGGTGGAGCCGTATGCCGCGCCGGCGGCGGACCAGGTGGACACGTGGCCGCCCACGCAGGAGCCGGGGATGTCCGTACAGACCTCGCCGTGGCCGGAGCCGGAGGTGGACCCGTACACGGGGCCCGATCCCCGTGACCCCCGTACGCGGTCGTATCCGCAGGCGGAGGCCGACCCCCGCGATCCCGCGCACCCGCCGCACCGGCCCCCGCCGCCCGCGCCCCCGCGGGAGTGACGGCCGCCCCCGTCGGGGGTCCCGCCCCCAGCCGTCAGGCCCTCGCCCTGTTCCCCGTGCCCGTGCCCTTCAGCGCGTCCAGCGCGTACACGCACCGGTCCTTGCTGCACGCGTAGACCACGCCCGCCTGCGCCACCGGTGAGCCCGTGATCTCGCCGCCCGTCGCCAGCTTCCAGCGCAGCTGGCCGCCTGCCGCGTCCAGCGTGTAGAGGACGTGGTCGGCCGAGCCGAAGTGGACGCGGCCGTCCGCGACCACCGGGGCGCCCACCACGTCGCCGCCCGCCGCGAAGCGCCACTTCGGGGTGCCGGTGACCGCGTCCAGGGTGTACAGCGCACTGCCGCTGCCGACGTGCACGTTGCCCACCGCGACCAGCACCGGCTCGATCGAGGACCGGGCCTCCGTGGCGATCCGCCAGCGGTCCTTGCCGGTCGTCGCGTCCAGCGCGTACACCGTGCCGAGGTAGTCCGCGAGGTACACCCCGCCGCCGGTCACCGCCGGGCCCGGCGCGAACGCGGGCGGCGAGAGGAAGACCGCCGGGGCCTCGAAGTGCCAGCGCACCCGGCCGGAGTCGGTCTCCACCGCCAGCACCCGGGTGCCCGCCGCGAGGTAGACGTAGCCGTCGGGGGCGGGGGTGACCCGGACCGGGACGCCGCCGCAGGAGGCCGCGTCGCCGATGGGGTACGACCAGCGCTCGATGCCCGTACGGGCGTCCAGCGCGCGGAGCCGGGCGTCCTGCCAGACGTACGCCGTGCCGTCGTGGATGACCGGGCCGGCCTCCGCCGTCTCGAAGTCGGTCTGGGCGCCGGTGATCTCCCACAGCTTCTCGCCGTTGGACGCCTCCCAGCCCTGGACGCCGCCGCCCCGGGTCGCGGTCAGGACCGTGCCCCGGTCGGCCTTGAGTGCGTACACCCAGGCGTCCGTCCGGAGCCGCCACTGCTCGGCGCCGGACGTGGCGTCCAGCGCGTACAGGGACGGGCCGTCCGAGGCGTGGATACGGCCGCCCTCGACGGCCATCGCCCAGGCCACGTCGCGGGTCTTGAACTGGCGTCGCCCGTTGCCCACGTCCAGCGCGTGGACCTCGAAGGACGTCACGTACAGCAGGTCACCGGAGACGACCGGCGTACCCCACACGTCGTTGGACATGCGGAAGCGCCAGGGCCGCCAGCGGTCGGGCGCCGCGGGTGAGGTGTCCGGGGAGGGCCCCGGAGACGGTACGGGGGCGGTGGGGGCCGTGGGCGCCGGGCCCGAGGCGCTCAGCCCGGCGGGCGGCCGGACCCAGCCCGTCGCGGCGGCCGGATGCGCGGCGGCCGCGCCGCGTACCTCCCCGGCCCGCAGACCGGGGCCGATCGGGACCTTGGCGCCGGCCAGCTGCACGGGCCCGCTGTCGGGGGCGGCGGAAGCACCCGGGGGCGCCGAGGCCGGAGCGGAACCGCCCGGCATCGGCGAGGACGGGGCGAGCGGGGATACCAGCGGGGAGGGCGAGCGCAGATCGGCCCCGCTGCGCCAGGCGGTGTCCTGGTCCCTGCCCCGGTCCTGCGGCGGCCGGGGCGGCTCCTGCGGGGGCGGCGGCACGACCGGCGCGGGCGGTGTCGCACGGCCGCCGCCCCTGCGCTGCTCGATCATCGCCGTGGCCCGGGACGGCAACCAGGCGGAGGCCGTGCCGCTGTCGTCGCTGCCGGAGGCGAAGAGGTGCGGGGCGAGCTGGGCCTGGAGGTCGGCGGGGGTGGGGCGCTGGGTGGCGTCCATCTGCATGCACGACTCGATCAGCGGCCGCAGGTCGCCCGGCAGCCCCTCCAGGTCGGGCCCCTCGCGCAGCAGCATGAACACCGTCTCGACCGGGTTGGCCCCGTGGAAGGGGGCGTGGCCGGTGGCGGCGAAGACGAGGGTGGAGCCCAGCGAGAAGATGTCGCTGGCCCCGGTGACGCTGCGGGAGTCCCGGGCCTGCTCCGGCGACATGTACGCGGGCGTGCCGACGGCGACGTTCGTCATGGTCAGCCGGGTGTTGGAGACGCCGGACGCGATACCGAAGTCGATCACCCGGGGACCGTCCTCGACGACGAGGACGTTGGACGGCTTCAGGTCGCGGTGGACGAGGCCCGCGCCGTGGATGGACTGGAGGGCCTCGGCGATGCCCGCGGCCAGCCAGCGAACGGCCTGGGTCGGCATGGGGCCGCACTCGTTCACTATCTCTTCGAGCGAGGGCGCGGGGACGTAGGCGGTGGCCAGCCAGGGCACGGCGGCGCGCGGATCGGCGTCGACCACGGCGGCGGTGTAGAAGCCGCTGACGGCACGGGCCGCCTCGACCTCGCGCGTGAAGCGGACCCGGAACAGCTGGTCCTCGGCGAGCTCGGTCCGTACCGTCTTGATCGCCACTCGCCGGCCGGACGCCGAGCGGGCGAGATAGACCAGCCCCATGCCGCCGGCCCCGAGCCGTCCCAGCACCTCGAACGGGCCGATCCGTCTCGGGTCGTGCTGCGTCAGCTGCTCCACCACTTGCCTGCCACCTCCCCGTACGGACCTCGGCGACGAAGTCCGCGAATTACCGCCCGGTCGAATCCCGCCCTGCGCGCACCCCGATTGTTGCTGGCTCGGGCGTCGGTTGCGAACCCGGGGGCGGATGTGGGTGTCTCATGTCACTTCGGCCGGTATCGGCCCACAACGGGTCCGCCACGGGTTACGGAAGCAGTTCGCTGGGCTGTAGGACGGCGAAGGCGGCGCCCTGGTCGTCGTGCAAGACCGCCATCCGGCCGTAGGGGATGTCGAAGGGCGGCTGGGCGACCCGGCCGCCCAGCCGGACGGCGAGTTCGGCGGCCGCGTCGCAGTCGGCGACGGCGAAGTAGATGAGGAAGTAGCTCGGCATCTCGGCCGGGAACGCGTCCGTGATGACGCTGCGGCCGCCGACGGCGGTGCCCGGGCCCGGTTCGGCGCCCTCGGGGGACCACATCCGGAAGTCGACGAACGCCTCCGTGTCGCCGGAGACGTCGTGGCCCGCCTCGTCCGGATCGGCGGCGCGGAAGCCGAAGACCTTCTCGTAGAAGGGGTCCACGCGCTCCGGCTGCCGGGTGTAGACCTCGGTCCAGCAGAAGGAACCGGGGTCGTTCTGCTTCTCGAAGGCCTCGCGCTCCCCGGGCTGCCAGAGGCCGAAGACCGCTCCCCCCGGGTCGGCCGCCTGCGCGAGGACTCCGGCCTGCCCGGCCCGTACGGGGTCGGTGATGATCTGGCCGCCGTGCTCGCGGATCGCGGCGACGGTGGCCCGGATGTCGTCGGTGGCGAAGTAGACGCCCCACGCGGTGGGCATCCGGCCGTCCTTCTTGGCGGCCAGCGCGGCGACCAGGCGGCCCTCGCTCAGCGCGTCCGCGAAGGGCATACCGTCGCCCGCCCGGAAGGTCCAGCCGAAGAGGCCGCCGTAGAAGCGCTTGCCCGCTTCGAGGTCGGGTAGCTGCACGTCCGCCCAGCACGGCGCGGAATGCGCGAATGCGGCCATGGGCCCGGATCCTTCCGTAGCAGTGACGCCCGTCACAGTCAACGTAACGTCGGGTCCGGTCCGGCGCGCCCCGAGGCACGCGGTTGCCCGCCTGCGCCTGGCCGCACGCATGCCGGACAGACCCAAAGGGAACATCCGGGGAACATTTGCCCGAACAGTGAAGGGCGGCTCACCATGTGGACGAAAGTTGTCCACCGAAGTTGTCCACAGGCTGTTGATAACACTTTCGCCGCACGCCGCCACCGGTGCCGCCCCGGACTTCCGGCTCCCTCGCGCACCGCGGCCGAAAAGCATCGCCCCCGCCGCCGCGCACCCCGCGAGTCCTGCGGCGTTCCCCATTTGCAGTCGGCCGAATCGCGCTCCCATCACCCCTCGGTAAGCTGACGGCATGACAGGACAAGTACGCACCGTCGACGGCCGCGTGGCCGGTCGACGCGGTCAGGCGACGCGGCAGAAGCTGCTCGACTGCCTCAGCGAGATGCTCAGCTCCTCGCCGTACCGGGACGTCAAAGTCATCGACGTCGCCCGGAAGGCCGGGACTTCACCCGCGACTTTCTACCAGTACTTCCCCGATGTGGAGGGCGCCGTCCTCGAAATCGCCGAGGAAGTCGCCAAGGAGGGTGCAGGGCTGACCGAACTGGTCGCCGGGCGCCCCTGGGTCGGCAAGGCCGGCTGGCAGACCTCCGAGCAACTCGTCGAGGGATTCCTCGACTTCTGGCGGCACAACGACGCGATCCTCCGGGTGATCGACCTCGGCGCGGCCGAGGGGGACAAACGGTTCTACAAGATCCGCATGAAGATCCTGAACTCGGTCACCAACTCCCTCACCGATTCGGTGAAGGAGCTCCAGTCCAAGGGCAAGGTCGACAAGGACGTCAGCCCGGCGGCGATGGCGGGCTCCCTGGTCGCGATGCTGGCCGCGGTCGCCTCGCACCAGAAGGGTTTCACCACGTGGGGCGTGAAGCAGGCCGAACTGCGCCCGAACCTCGCACTGTTGGTCCACCTGGGCATCACGGGCAAGAAGCCCACGAAGTAGACCCGAACCCCCCAGCCGCACGTCCTGTCTCACCGACGGCGGACCACCACGCACCTTCGCCTGTGGTCCGCCGTCGGCGTTCCCGGACGTTTCCCGCAGGGCATACCCCTGCCTCCCTACCGTCCTACCGCCTCTCCAGCCGGAACAGCCGGATCTCCCGCTCCACGCGCTTCTGATACGCCGCGTAGGGCGGCCAGAAGGCGAGAGCGGTCTCCCACACCCGGGCCCGCTCCTCACCCTCCAGCAGGGCCGCGCGTACCGGGATGTCCCGGCCGCGCCAGTTGATGACGGCCTCGTCCGGGCGGGCCAGCAGGTTCGCGGTCCAGGCCGGGTGCCCCGTACGGCCGAAGTTGCTGCCGACCAGAATCCAGCGGCCCTCCGCCTCGTCCTCCGGCATGCAGGCCAGCGGGGTGGTCCTCGGCCGGCCCGTGCGCGCCCCCGGCACCCTGAGGACGAGCCCCGGCAGCATCCGGGCGCTGAGCAGCACCTTGCCCCGGGTGAGCCGGTGCACGGTCCGGTCGAGGGCGGGCACCACGTGCGGGGCGACCCGTGCGAAGGCGCGGGTGGCGGAGACCTTCTGGACGAGGCGTACGCCGCGGGCCATCAGACGCCCGCCCCGTGCGGAGCGGTGGCGGCCGGCCGGCCGGTCCCGAAGAGTCCGGCGCGCTGTGCCGCGTGGTCGCGCAGCCGGTGGACCGGGCCGAAGAGCAGCTCGTCGCCCGCCGCCCGCTTGAGGTACAGATGCGCCTCGTGCTCCCAGGTGAAGCCGATGCCGCCGTGCAGCTGGACGGCCTCCCCGGCGGTGATCCGGGCCGCCTCCAGGGCCTGGGCGAGCGCGAGGGGCCCGGCGTCCGGGTCCCAGGCCGCGTAGCAGGCGGCGGAGCGGGCCGCCTCGACCCGTACGTACAGGTCGGCGAGGCGGTGTTTGACCGCCTGGAACGACCCGACGGCCCGGCCGAACTGTTCGCGTGTCTTCACGTAGTCCACGGTCCGCTCCAGTGCGCCCGCCGCCGTGCCGACCGCCTCGGCGGCCAGGACCGCGGCGGCCGTGCGCCCGGCGGCGGCCAGAGCGTCGGCCGCGTCGGCGGATTCGGCCGCCCCGAGCAGCTCGGCCCGGGTGTCGCGCAGCTCGACGCGGGCGAGGGGGCGGGTCTCGTCCACGGCGGTGAGCCTGGTCCGCGCCAGCCCGGCCGCCTCCTCCGGGCGCACCAGGAACAGGAGCGTACGGCTGCGGGGGTAGCCGCCCGCGTGGGCCGCGACCAGGAGCAGCCCGGCACTGTGCCCGTCCAGGACCCGGCCGGCCTCGCCGTAGAGGCGCCAGCCGTCGCCCGCCTGCTCCCTGCGGGCCTGGACGCCGCCCGCGCGGCCGCCGCCGGCCCAGGACCCGTCGCGGTTGTCGCCGGTGAGAGCGAGGCCGGTGGCGAGGGAGCCGCCGGGGACGGCGAGCGCGGCGGTCAGGGTCCCGTCCGCGATCCTGGGCAGCAGGGCGGCGCGCTGGTCCGGGGTGCCGAGGGCGGTGATCAGGGGGGCGGCGAGCGCGGCGGTGGCGAGCAGCGGGGAGGGCAGCAGCGTGCGGCCCGTCTCCTCGCAGGCGAGGGCCAGCTCGGTGACCGTGCAGCCCGCCCCGCCGTACTCCTCCGGGAGCGCGAGCCCCGGCAGCCCGAGGTCCCGGGAGAGCCTGCGCCACAGGGCCGGGTCGTAGCCCTCGGCGGTGCGCACGGCGGCCCGGTTCGCGTCCGGCCCCGCGTGCTGGGCGAGCAGGTCGCGCAGGGTGCGGCGGATCTCGTCCTGCTCCGCGGTGAAGGCGGCGTCCATCTGCGGGCTCCTTCCCCTCAGGGGCCGGTGGCCCCTCAACTGACGGTGCGTCATATTAGGGGTGAGGGACGGGGAATCCCAGAGTCCCGCACACGCCGGACCGAGGGAAGCCGCCCCGCGCACGCGACCGGACAAACGGACGCGGGTGCGGGTGCGGTTACAGGTGGACTCATCTGATGTACCGTCAGATTCATGTCTGCCGCCCCGGCTTCACCCCGCCGCCCCCGCAAGGTCGCCGTCGCCGGTATATCGCTCGCGGACTGCGGGCGCGTCGACGACGCCACCCCGTACGCCCTGCACGCCCAGGCCGCCCGCCGCGCCCTGGCCGACTCGGGCCTGGACCGCTCGGTCGTCGACGGCTTCGCCTCCGCCGGGCTCGGGACCCTCGCCCCGGTGGAGGTGGCCGAGTACCTGGGGCTGCGGCCGACCTGGGTGGACTCCACGGCGGTGGGCGGCGCGACCTGGGAGGTGATGGCCGCCCACGCGGCGGACGCCATCGCGGCGGGCCGGGCCCGGGCCGTGCTCCTCGTCTACGGGTCGACGGCCCGCGCGGACATCAGGGCGGGCCGCCGCACGTCGAACCTGTCGTTCGGGGCGAGGGGGCCGTTGCAGTTCGAGGTGCCGTACGGGCACAGCCTGATCGCCAAGTACGCGATGGCCGCCCGCCGCCACATGCACGAGTACGGCACGACGCTGGAGCAGCTCGCCGAGGTGGCGGTGACGGCACGGGCGAACGCGGCGGCGAACCCGGAGGCGATGTTCCGGGACCCGATCACCGTGGACGACGTCCTGTCGGGCCCGATGATCGCGGACCCCTTCACCAAGCTGCACTGCTGCATCCGCAGCGACGGGGGCTGCGCGGTGCTGCTGGCCGCCGAGGAGTACGTGGCCGACACGGCGAAGGCCCCCGTCTGGGTGCTGGGGACCGGTGAGCACGTCTCGCACTCCACGATGTCCGAGTGGGAGGACTTCACGGTCTCCCCCGCCGCCGTATCGGGCCGCCTCGCCTTCGAGCGGGCCGGGGTGACGCCCGCGGACATCGACCTGGCCGAGATCTACGACGCGTTCACGTACATGACGCTGGTGACGCTGGAGGACCTGGGTTTCTGCGCGAAGGGCGAGGGCGGCGCGTTCGTCGAGAAGGGCCGCACGGGCCTGCGCGGAGAGCTCCCGGTCAACACGGACGGCGGCGGCCTCTCCGCCTGCCACCCCGGGATGCGCGGACTGTTCCTGCTGGTGGAGGCGGTACGGCAACTGCGCGGCGAGGCCGGGGAGCGCCAGGTCCGCCGCCCGGGCGGGGATCTGCCGGAGCTCGCGGTGGCCTCGGGCACGGGCGGCTGGTTCTGCTCGTCGGGGACGGTGGTGCTGGGGCGGGGGTGAGGAGGCGGAAACGCGGGGGCGGGGGCCTCCTCACAGCCGTACGGTCCAATAGCCCCATGACCGACGCCACCGCGACCCCGCACCCCTCCCCCGCCTTCCGCGAGCTTCTGCACACCCAGCGCGTCTGGGACACCGAGCTGCCGTCCTTCGACCCGGCGACCGCCCCGCCCGCCCCGCTCCCCCTCTTCCACCACTGGTTCGCCGCCGCCGTGGCGGCCGGGCAGCCTGAGCCGCACACCATGAGCCTCGCGACCGCCGACGCCGAGGGGCTGCCCGACGTGCGGACGCTGATGCTGCACGACGCCGACGAGCGGGGCTGGCACTTCGCCACGCACGCCACCAGCGCCAAGGGCCACCAGCTCGCCGTCCGCCCGTACGCCGCGCTCGGCTTCTACTGGCCCGCGCAGGGACGGCAGGTACGGGTCCGGGGCCCGGTCCACCGCTGCACCCCGGCCGAGAGCCACGCCGACCTGCACGCCCGGTCCACCGGGGCGCTGGCCGCCGCCCTGACCGGGTCGCAGAGCGAGGTCGTGGAGTCGGTGGCCGCCCTCCACCGGGCGGCGGACGCGGCCTGGGAGCGGGCGCGGGAGGAACCGGACGCCGAGGCCCCGACCTGGACGCGGTACGTGGTCGAGCCGGCCGAGGTCGAGTTCTTCCAGGGCGACGCCCGGCGGCGGCACGTCCGGCTCCGCTACCGCCGTTCAGACGGCGCCGCATGGACGCGCGAGCTGCTCTGGCCCTGAGGCCCCGCACAGCGGATTCGACCCGGTTTCAACAGGAAAGGGGCACTATGGAGACAGGTGAGAGGTGAGCTGTTGGGAGGCACCGATGCCACGAGCCCGTTCCCGTTACGCCCCGGACCGGGGTCTGACCGGTCGCATGGTCACGACCATGTTCCTGATCGGCCTGCTGTACGTGGTCTTCGTGGGCGTGCTCCTCGCGGCCCTGCGCGGCTCCTGGCCGATCATCCTGATCATCACGGGCGGCCTGTTCATCGCCCAGTTCTGGTTCAGCGACCGCATCGCCGCGTTCGGCATGGGCGCCCGCGAGGTCACCCCCGAACAGGCCCCCGAGCTGCACGGCACCATCGACCGGATCTGCGCGCTGGCGGACATGCCGAAGCCCAGGGTGGCCATCGCCGAGAGCGACGTACCGAACGCGTTCGCCACCGGCCGCAGCGAGAAGACGGCCCTGGTCTGCGCGACGACGGGCCTGCTGCGCCGCCTGGAACCGGAGGAGCTGGAGGGCGTCCTCGCCCACGAGATGTCGCACGTCGCGCACCGGGACGTCGCCGTCATGACGATCGCCTCGTTCCTCGGCGTACTGGCGGGCATCATCACCCGCATCGCCCTGTGGGGCGGGTTCGCGCGCAGCCGTCCGGGCAACGACCCGGCGGGCATCCTGCTCCTGCTCATCCCGCTGATCAGCGCCGTCGTGTACGCGATCAGCTTCCTGCTGACCCGGCTGCTCTCCCGCTACCGGGAACTGTCCGCCGACCGCGCCGCCGCCCTCCTCACCGGCCGCCCCTCCGCCCTCGCCTCCGCCCTGACGAAGGTCAGCGGGCAGATGGCCCGCATCCCGACCGAGGACCTGCGCAAGGCGGAGCCGTACAACGCCTTCTACTTCGTCCCGGCGTTCTCCGCGAAGGAGAGCCTGGGCCGGCTGTTCTCCTCCCACCCGACCCTGGAACAGCGCCTGGACCAGCTGTCCCGCATCTCCACCGACCTGTCCCGCTGAGCGCCGGGTCGACGACTGAAGGAGTCACGCCCGTGGGCCTGCTCGACGCGATCCTCGGCCGCAGCAAACCCGTCCGCCCCGACCTGGACCAGCTCTTCGCCGTCCCCTCCGCCGCCCTCACCCTCCAGGCCGCCACCGGCTTCTCCCCGACCGGCCGGGGCTCGGTCTGCTTCGCGGGCGTGGAGGGCGGCGGTTTCGCCCGGCTCCAGGAGGACGTACGGGAGCTGCTGGACGCGGATACGCAGCGCGGGGGCATCCCGGTGGAGTTCAGCCGGGACCCGTACGGCTACACCTGGCTGCTCGCCGAACACCCGGCCGACGACACCGCCGCCCTGGTCAACGACCTGCACGCGGTGAACACCCTGCTCCAGGACGGGGGCTTCGGCCCGCACCTGCTCTGCTCGCTGATCGGCTTCCGGGACGCGGAGGGCGCCGGGGGCCGGTCGCTGGCGCTCGTGTACCTCTACAAGCGCGGCACGTTCTATCCGTTCGCCCCGCTCCCCGGCGGTGCCGAGAAGCGGGACAACCAACTGGAACTCCAGGTGCGGGGAGCCCTCGGCGACGACCTCCGGGTGGAGAAGGACCTGTCGCGGTGGTTCCCGGTGTGGGGTGCGCCGGGGCTGTGAGGCCCGCGCCGGGTCATGAGGCCCGCGTCGGCACTCCGGCACCTCACCACCGGACCGGAACCTTCCGTTCTCCGCGAACGAGCAGCCCCGACATCCGGTCCCCCGGAGCCCCGTCCGGGGCGAGCGCCGGGCAGCGGCCGAGCAGGGTGCGGAAGACGATGCGCCCTTCGAGGCGGGCCAGCGGTGCGCCCAGGCAGTGGTGGACGCCGTGGCCGAACGCCAGATGCCCCCGGTCCCCGGCTGCCGTACGGCGGATGTCGAAGCGGGCCGGGGAAGCGACGCGGGCCGGGTCCCGGCCCGCGTCGGCCAGCGCGATCAGGACCACGGCGCCCGCGGGGACGACCCGGCCGCCGATCTCCACCGGCTCGACGGCCACCCGGGGCGGTGCGGTCTCCACCGGGGCGTCGTAGCGCAGCATCTCCTCCACCGCCCCCGCCACGAGGCCGTCCAAGTCGCCGCGGAGCAGAGCGAACTGCTCGGGGTGGGCGAAGAGCGCGCGGACGCCCTTGCAGATGAAGTTCACCGTGGACTCGTGCCCCGCCAGGAGCAGCAGGAGAGCCATCGAGAGCAGTTCGTCCTCGCTCATCCGGTCCCCGCCCTCGTCGACCGTGTGGATCAGGTCGCTGAGCAGGTCGTCGCCCGGCGCCTCCCGCTTGGCGGCGATCAGCCCGTCGAGATACGGCACCGCCGCCGCCTGCGCGGCCCGCGACGCCTCGGCACCGGTGGGCGCGGTGATCTCGTCGGACCACTGCCGGAAGGCACCCCGGTCCAGATCCGGAATGCCGAGCAGCTCACAGATGACGGTGATCCTGAGCGGGTAGGCGAGCGCGTCCACCAGATCGGCCCGGCGGTCCTCGGCGGCGAGCATGTCGCTCACCAGCCCGTCGGTGACTTCCTGGATGCGCGGGGCGAGAGCGGCGACGCGGCGCGGGGTGAACGCGCGGGCGGCCAGCCGCCGCAGCCGGGTGTGGTCCGGCGGGTCGCTCAGCAGCATGTGGGCGTTGCCGGGGCCGTCCGTGGCGGGCGGCGCGTCGAGAGCGGTGGCCAGATGGCCGTTGCGCCGCCAGTCCCGGCTGAGCCGGGGGTCGGTGAGCGCTTCCCGGCAGGCGTCATGGCCGACGACGAGCCAGAACCGCTCCTCGCCGCCCCCGCGGATCTCGTGGACGGGCCCGCGGGCCCGCAGCACGGCGTAGGCGGGGTAGGGATCGGACCCGAAGGCGGGATCGATGTCGAGGAGATCGACCGCGGCCGGGTCCGTCACAACAGCTCCCCTGATGAGTCGAGTGAGTCATGTGAGTCGTTGAGTCGAGTGAGTCGTTGAGTCGAGTGAGTCGTGGCGGTGGTCCGGCCCGTGAGCCCAGCGGTTCGTCCGGCCACACTAGCCCGCCGAACTTCCTGCCGTAACAGTGAGTTGCCGAAATTTTTCCTGCAACTCTGTTTATACGACGCCACATTGGGTCATGTTTCCTACCGCTGACGACGGTGGTCACACCGTCGATGTTCCCCATGTATGAGGAGGTGTCTGATGGCTAAGCGCATTCTTTACAAGGCTGCGAGCAAGTTCGGCTTCACGACCAAGGGAGCCGCCGGGGCCTACCCCTGGATCCCGTAGCCTCAGTCCCGACGACGGCCTGGCCCCGCCTGTCGGGGCCGGGCCGTTCTCCGACCCAGGGGTGTCCCGTTGACCGAACAGACCATGCCCCGCCCTCCGGTCCGTACGGGCACGACGCAGGCCGGGCTGATGGAGCAGTACGAGAAGGACCGCCTCGGCCATCTCCTGGCCTCGGTCGAGCGGCACGGCCCGGTGGTGGAACTGACCGAGGGCACCGTCCTCGTCAACGACCCGGCCGCCGTCCACGACGTACTCCGGCGCACGAACACCGACTTCCTCGTCACCGGCAACATCCGGCGCGACGAGGTCAGCGGTGTGCGCGGCGACCCGGCCACCGAAGCGTGGATGCGGGGTCGGCGCGCCACCCAGAAGGGCATGTCTCCCCCGGCGCTGGAGGCCCACCGGGGCTGGCTGGCGGAAGAGACCGGCCGACTGTGCGACCGTTGGCAGGCCCGCTCCTCGGTCACCGACCCCGTCGCGGAGCTGGAGCAGCTTTCCGCCCGCTCCTTCGCCCGGTTCTGCTTCGGCACCCGCGACGCCGGGGCCGCCGCCGCACGCACCGGCGACCTGCTGAACTCGCTCACCCCGCTGATCAGCAGCCCCTTCCACTTCCCGCCCGCCGTACGCCGCTTCCTGCCCCGCTACCGCCGGTCGGTCAGCGCGCAGAAGAAGCTTGAGGAGGAGCTGCGCCGGGCGCTCGACGGGCCGGGCGAGGGCGGACTCGTCGCGTCGCTGGCCGCCGCCGGCCTGGACGGCGAGGCGACGGTCCGCATGCTCGTCTCCAACGGCCTCGCCTCCTACCGGGTCCCGGCGGCCGCCGTCACCTGGGCTCTGGTGGCGCTGGCCCGCGAGCCGGACGTGGCCGAGGAGTGCGCGGCCGCCGTGGACCCGGGCGGCGGCGCCACCACCCCGGACATCCTGCGCTGGACGATCGCCGAGTCGCTGCGCCTGTGGCCGCCCAACTGGCTGATCCTGCGCACGGCCAACGGCCCGCAGACCTGCGGCGACTGGAGCCTTCCGGCCGACGCGGCGGTCATGATCTCGCCGTACGTCGTGCACCGCACCGCACCGGTCTTCACCGACCCCTCGGCGTTCCGCCCGCACCGCTGGGCGTCGCTCCAGCCGGCCGCCGGGGAGTACCTCCCGTACGGGATCGGCAGCCGCTGGTGCGTCGGCAAGGCGCTGGCGGACCTGGAGCTGGCGACCGTCCTGTCCACCCTCGTGGCCCGGTTCCGCTTCACCGTGGAGCGCATGGACCCCCTCCCGGATGTACGGACGACGCTGCTCCCGGCCGGCCTCACCCTGGGGCTGCGGCCCCGCTGAGGCGTATCGACCCCGGCTCGGCCGTCGAGCTCGGCCGTTGAGGCTCAGCCGTTGACGGTGGCGTGCTCCAGGAACGCGTTCCAGGCGGCCGGGGCGACGGCGAAGGTGGGGCCGTCGGTGACCTTGGAGTCGCGGACGTGGACGGTGTGGGGGCAGGTGGCGACCTCCACGCAGGCTTCGCCCTCGTTGTTGCTGTAGCTGGACTTGTGCCAGTCGTAGGCGACTTCGATGCAGGCTTCGCCCGTATTGCCGCTGTAGCTGGACTTGAACCAGGTCAGTCCGGGTCCGTGGCTCACAGTTGTCTCACCTTCGTCTCGATGATCTCCGCCGACTTCCAGGGGTTGAGCGCCTGGGCCCGCAGGATGCCGAAGAGGTCGAGCTGATCGCTCACCTGCTCCGGCTTCGAGATCAACCTACCGCCGCCCTGCGCCTCCGCGAACAGCAGATTGCGCCCTTCCGCAGTGGACATCAGCTGCATGGGCCCGTTCAACCCGGCGTGCGTGTGCTGGTCCGACGGCATCACCTGGACCGTCAGGTGGTTGAACCGCTCGATGCAGTCCAGCACATGCCGCAACTGCTCCTTCAGCACCTCCGGCCCGCCCAGCGTCCGCTCCAGGACCGACTCCTCGATGACGTACCCGATACGCGGCGGTGGCTTCCGGGTCAGCACCGCCTGCCGTTCCAGCCGCGCTTCGACGTGCCGGACGATCTCGGCCTCGGAGTACGCCGGTACGCGTGACCGGTACAGCGCGTACGCGTACGCCTCGGTCTGGAGCAGGCCCGGGATCAGCATCGTCTCGTACGCGCTGATGACCCGCGCGAGCCGTTCCAGTCTCGCCCAGTCCAGGAACTTCGGCGGGTACTTCTCCTCGTCCACCAGCTCGCAGCACGCCTCCAGCGCCCCGCCCGCCCCGAACGCCCGCTCGGCGTCCATCAGCAGGCCCCGTGAGGGAATGCGTTCCGCCCGCTCGACCGCTCCCATCAGGGATTCCGAGATCAGCAGCACATCCGCCGCCGTCTTCTGCGTATGTCCGGCCCGCACCCGGTGGATACGGACCAGCTCTCCCACCAGCCGCCGTCCGTGCGTCAGCTCACCACTCGTCCCCACAGCCGTCACCACCCTCCCCACATCACGTCGATGTGGACCGTGTCCTGCTGGTCACGCTACGCAGTCGGCGGAATGCTCGTAGCCATGACGAGCAAGAAACTCCCCGAATGGGTACCCGTCGCCGGGCATCAACTGCACCTCTCCGGTATCTACTTCGACGCCATCCGGCTCCGGGGCGTCCGGGGCGAGGCCGTGCTCCAGCATCTGGCCACCCTGACGGAGGGCGAGCCGGGCCCGGTGGTGCGGGAGATGGCGGGGGCGCGGTGGACGTACTTCCTGATCCCGCCGGGGTCGAGCGACGGGTACGACTGGCCGCCGGGCGCGACGTGCTTCGGGCCGGCCGCGCGCGACCAGTGGGTGGGCATCCCCGCCCCGGACGGCAACACGTACCCGCTGAGCTGGCGGTGGGGGGCGCCGGAGGAGGACGAGTTCGTGGACGCGGAACTGCTGCACGGGCTGGTGCTGGCCCAGTTGGCCCCGGCGGCGGAGGAGGAGCACGGGTGAGCGCGGGTGGGCGGCGGCGTGCAGGCGGGCGGGTGGAGAGGGTTCAAGGGCTCAGCGTGATGCCGTGGGACGCGGGCCCCAGGCGGGCCCGGTAGCGGCGGATGCCCCAGCTGCGGTGCTCCAGCTCGGCGGCGACCAGCACCTCGGCCGTGTTCACCGCACCGGGGACGAGCTCCACCAGGGCGGCCACCGGGTGATCGCCGACCAGCGGCACGCGGCGCAGGCGTCGGAACTCCCACTGCGGGTCCGGCTGGGACGCCCCGTGGCCGCGCACGATCCACTCCTCCCGGCCGGGGCCCGCCTCCGGCTGCCGCTCGACGCCCACGTCCACGATGCCGGTACTGACCGTGAAGCTGAGTCCGGTGCCGGGTCCGGCCTCCGCCGGGCGGGTGCGTACGCCCGGGTCGATGAGCCGGGCGACGGGCCGTACGGCGGGGTCGGGGGTGGCGAGGGCGACCGCCAGGGAGGCGTGCCGGAACGCGCCCGGCGCCTGCGGGGTCTCCGGGCGGAAGGAGCACACCAGCAGCAGGTGACGGTACTCCCGTTCGGGCGTGCCACGGACCTGGGCGAGCCAGTCGGCGGGGGCGCTCCCGTGGCCGGCGGGCAGCAGGTCCCAGCCGAAGGTGAGCCGGCCGCGCAGCGCTCCGTCGCCGGCCGGGGCGCCGAGCGTGCGCTCCGGCACGAGGGCGACGTCGTGCAGCTGGACCTCGGTCATGCTTCGGCTCCCTTGCTCCGGCCCAGAAGATAGGTGAACGCTCCCCAGTCACGGTATGCGGGGTACCGGGCCCGGGTGGCGATCTGTGCTTCGCGGAACGCCTGCTCGGGGTCGTCGGCCGGCCCGGCCCGCAGGTGCAGTCGATGGTAGAAGTACGCGGCCGGTTCGGGGCGGACGGCCCACAGGCAGCCGACGACGGCCTGCACACCGGCGGTGATCAGCGCCGCCGGGACGCCGCGCACGTTGTCCGCCCGGTCGAAGCGGCCCAGCGCCGACTCGCAGGCGGCGAGCGTGACCAGGCGGACGCCGCTCAGGTCGAGTTCGAGGAAGTCGTGGGCGAAGAGCCGGCCGTCGTCGTCATCGTCCGGCGTGAGGTAGAGGCAGTGCAGCCACGGTGCGTCCTGGTCCATCGTGCCGTGGACGGCGAGGTGGACCACGTCGGCCGTGGCGAGTTCGGCGAGCAGTCCGGCGCGGGTGGCGGCCGGACCTGTCAGCGCGTTCGCACCGACCGCGGCGGCGACCGTCCGGGCGTGCTCCTCCAGCGCGGGCTCGGCGGACAGACCGTAGGGGACGCCACCGGCCGCGGAGGCGAGCACCGCTGTGCGGCGGGGGCGTGCGGGGCCGGCGGCGGGCAGGAGTGCTTCGAGGCCGGCGACGGTGATGACCGTCCAGTCGTCGGCGACCATGCGGTCACCGGCGGCGCACAGCGCGACCGGCAGGTAGTGCAGTGCGCCGTGCGGCCAGAGCAGGAGACGGTCCTTGCCCCGGGCGCGCCACGCGGCCCACTGGTCACCGTCGGCGAGCGGCAGTTCGTGCCCCGTCAGCAGCCTGCGGCCCTCCGGTGTCACATCGCCGAAGAGCGGGTCGCGTTCGACCTCCGTCCGGACCGCCTCGACGAGGTCGGCGACGGGATGCCGGTCGGCGTACGCTTCGGCGCCCTCCGGTCCGCCGTCGTCGTCGGGGTCGCCGAGCTGCACGGTGATCGCGCTGCCCTCGCGGGTGACGGCGAGCAGGACGGCCGCGCCGTTCACCGCGGTGGGCAGGAACCAGGTGAGCAGGACCGTGCGGTCGTCGAGCAGTTCTCCGGTGCGCGCCCACAGGCGCTCGTCGTCCACGAACGCCGCCGAGCGTGCGCGCAGTTCGTCGTCGATGAACGAGGAGATGCGCCGGCGCAGGTTACGGGCGAACTCCTCGCGGTCGTCGCCGGCTTCACCGGGGTGGTGGTCCGCGTCCAGCACGTCGAGCAGGTTCGCCGTCGCACCGCCGACGGCGGTAGGGCTCTCCAGGGCACGGAGTTTCCCGACGTAGTTCTCGATATGCGCGGGCCGGGAGACCGGGCCGTCGATCCGGCGCCACGCGCCCGCCTCCGGCCCCTTGCCCGCCTGGTGGAGGCCGAGCATCAGCTCCACCGGCATCGTCTCGATCTCGACGGTGAGTTGCCACAGGGCGGCGTGGACGAGGTCGCGCAGCACCTCGCCGAGCGCGGGGGCACCGCTGGTGTCGAAGTTCGGGACGTCCACGATGATCGCGTGCACGGCGTTCCTGAGGTCGTCGCCACGCAGCCGCGGTAGGTCGTGGAGGACGGGCAGCAGGCAGGCCTGGGCCAGTTCCTGCTGGTTCAGCGAGGCGTAGGAGAGCGCGGCGTACGTGGAGTGCCCCCACGGGAACGGGACCCGCCCGGCCACCGGCTCGCCCCGCTCCACGGCCAGCCGGTAGAGGTCCGCCGTCAGCAGCCTCACCCCCGCGCCGTCTCCCGGTTCCGCCTGCCGCAGGAGGGCGACGCCCAGCGCGGGCTGCCGCCGGTCGCGGGCGTGGGCGGCCGTGTGCAGCAGTGCGGCGGAGCGCTGCGCCGCGGGCCAGTCCGCCGGAAAGGACTCCGGGAGCGGGCCGGGGCCGGGGCAGTCGGTGGGGTCGCCGGGCAGTGCGTGCAGCCGCGCCTCCGTCAGCTGCCGGCGGTGCGCCGGACCCCGGACGGAGGAGAAGCTGTCGGCCCAGTCCAGTGCGGCACGCAGCAGCGGCCGGTCGGCGCGTTCCCGGGCGAGATTGACGCCCTGGTCGACGGTGCGGGCGGCGGCGGCACCGCCGTGTGCGGCGAGGAAGGCGGGCACGTCCGAGCCGAACACGTTCTCGCGTACGACGTCGACGAGCGCGCCGGGCGCGTCGGGCAGCGACCGGAGCAGGAAGAGCAGCAGGTCCGGCGGAGCGGTCCCGGGCGCCTCGTACAGCGCGGCGAACGCGGCCCGCGCGGTCTCCTGGTCCACGCCGCCGTCCTCCGCGAGCACCTGGGCCAGCGCGGCCAGGATCACCGGACGCAACGCACTGCCCGGACCGCTCTCCCGGCCGTCCGACTCGGCCGCCCGTAACAGCAGTTGGCCTGCCTCCACACGCAGCCGCGCGTCGAACCACAACGGCCGCCCCTCGCCGGACCACGGCCGGTGCGGCGGAGAGCGGTACAGGTCCGCGGCGAGCTGGGCGGCCCGTACGGTCCGCTCCTCACCGGCGTACAGGTCGCCGCCCCGGTCCTCCGGCCCCAGTACCGCCAGACGCAGCCTGGCCGCGGCCAGGAGGGCAGCGGCCAGGCCCGGGGATCCCCCCAGCTCCGCGATCAGGCGGCCCGCCACCGCGTCGGTCTCCTCGAACACCGAGCGGTCGCTCCGCTCCGCGAGAACCGGCGCCGCACTCTCGACCGTACGCAGCGCCACCTCCCGCCAGGTGGACTCCGCCCCGCATTCCTCGGCGACCTCGGCCACCAGCCGCCAGTAGAGGTGCAGGACATCGGCGGGCGCTTCCTGACTCCGGGACGCCTCCGCGGTCAGCGCGTGCAGCATCGCTTCGGCGGTCAGCCCGTGCGCTTCCTCCAGCTCCCGCTCCAGTCCGCCCCGCGTCCGTTCCATTTCACGGGCCCGCAGCTTGGCCGTGCCGAGCGACAGCACCCGGTCCTTGACATGGAGCGCCAGCTCCAGCAGGACGGACACCGGGTCGAGGACGTAGGTGACGGTGGGCGGACCGGCCGCCGCGTGGCCGGGCGGGCCGAACCGCACCCGGCCCGCGCAGACCATGCCCCGCCGCGTCTCGTCGGTCAGCACGGCGACCATGTCGCCCGCGGCCGGCAGCACGTGGGACACCACCAGGACGAGCGATCCGGCACCGGCAGCCGTTTCCAGCCAGCCGGGCGGCAGGTCCAGGCCGAGGTCGTACGCGAGCTCCAGGCCGCCGGGGCCGAAGACGGCGACGTCGCCGGCCGCGTCCCGGTGGACGCACCACCGTGCGTCGACGGGGGCCGCGAAAGGCAGTTCGTCCAGCGAGGTGAGCGCGGCCAGCCCTCGCGCATACGCCCGGGTGAACAGGCTTCCGCCGGCACCGGCCCCGGTGAACGGGCTGAGCCCCGCCTGCCCCACCGCCAGCCCGGCGTGCCGGGCTCCGTCCAGTTCCGCCAGGAACGCCCAGCCCGTGACATCCCCCGACCGTCGCACGCCGCCCCCTCGTACCCGCGGATCATGGCCCCGGCACCACCCTTCCACAGGTGGCGAACGCGGACAGGCCGTTTCCGGGCGGGAATCAGGCCACCCCGGCCCCTCCCGGACGCCCCGGCCCCTCCCGGACGTCGCGGGCCTGTCAGCCGCAGGGCCGGAAGACCGCCACGGCCTCCCCGCCGCCCTCCCCCGCACCACGGAACGTGACCGTCACCCGCATCCCGATGCGGAGGCCGGCGGGCTCGCACTCCACGATCTCCGTCATCATCCGGGGCCCCTCTGCGAGGTCGACGACGGCGGCGACGTACGGCACGCGCCCGCCGAACGGCGGCAGGTCGTTGCGGTGGACCACGGACCACGTGTAGAGGCTCGCGTCCCCGCTCGCGCGCTCCCACGTCACGTCCTCGCTCCAGCAGTACGGGCAGAACTCACGCGGGTAGTGATGCGCCCGGCCGCACGCGCCGCAGCGCCGCAGGAGCAGGTGTCCTTTCGCCGCCGCGTCCCAGTAGGGGCGGGTGAAGACGTCAGGCTCCGGGAGGTCGAAGCGGGGGGCCGCCGCGCGCCCCGGGGGCGTCCCCGGGCTCACAGGAACAGCCCGAACGCCGCGTCCAGCGACCACGTCTGCCAGGCCATCGCGAACAGGGCCACCAGCGAGATCAGCGCCATCATCGCGTTCTGCCCCTGCTCGGCCCAGTCGTGGATCATCAGGACCAGGTAGAGGAGGTTGAGGAGGAGCCCGGCAATCAGGGCGACCGGGGTCAGGAACCCGGTCACCAGGCCCAGCCCGATGGCCAGTTCGGCGTAGACGACGACGTACGCCATGAGCTTCGGGTGCGGCGCGACGATCCGCCGGAAGCCCGTGCGCACGACGCCCCAGCGGTGCTTGCCCGCGACGTCCGCCGCCCAGGCGATGCCCGTACCGCGTTCGAACCAGCCCTTCTTGTCCTTGTGCCGCCAGCTCTCCAGCCACCACAGGCCGAGGCCTATGCGCAGGACGGCGAGCCATTCCGCACCGCTGAGCCAGATCGTCCGCATCGGGCCTCCGGTCGCTAGTTCCTGACGGTACGTCAGTTCAACGGATGCGGGGCGCCCGGCGCAAGGGGTGCGTACTCACGGACACTCGCCGCACCTCTTCCGCGAACAGTCGCGATTCGTCGCCGAAGCCGCCTGCCGTTCGCGCGCGCCCCTCCACCCACCCGTGATCAATTCGCAATCGATTTCCCTCTTGACCGAGACCCATCAACAGAGCAGGCGATTACGCTCCGAACCATGCCCAACAGCCCGTCCATCGCAGGCAGCCACGACGCCGTCGCCCTCACCGACCGTACGGACGACCGGCCGGTCTACGTCATCGGCGGTGGCCCCGGAGGCCTCGCCGTCGCCGCGGCGCTCCGCGCACGGGGCGTACGGGCGGTGATCCTGGAGAAATCGGACCGGGTGGGCGCGGCCTGGCGGGGCCACTACGACCGGCTGCACCTGCACACCACCCGCCGCTGGTCGGCGCTGCCGGGTCTGCGGATACCGCGCGGGTTCGGGCGGTGGGTCGGCCGGGACGACCTGGTGCGGTACCTGGAGAAGTACGCCGAACACCACGAGCTGGAGGTGGTGACGGGCGTCGAGGTGACCCGTGTCGACCGGGCCCCCGGCGGCTCCGGCGACTGGCAGCTCACCGCGACCGGCGGCCGGGTCCTGCGGGGCCGCGCGGTCGTCGTGGCCACCGGCTACAACCACACCCCGCGCATCCCCGACTGGCCGGGCCGCGACACGTTCACGGGCGAGCTGCTGCACGCGGCGCGGTACCGGAACCCCGCCCCGTACGCGGACCGGGACGTCCTGGTCGTCGGCATCGGCAACACGGGCGCGGAGATAGCGGCGGACCTGGCGGAGGGCGGTGCGTCCCGGGTGCGCATCGCGGTCCGCACGCCCCCGCACATCGTGCGCCGCTCCACCGCGGGCTGGCCCGCCCAGGCCACCGGCGTCCTGGTCCGTCGGCTGCCGGTGTGGCTCGTCGACCGGGCGGGGGCCGTACTGGCCCGGATCACCGTGCCCGACCTGACCGCCCACGGCCTCCCGCGCCCCGAGACGGGTCTGTACTCCCGGGCCCGGCAAGGCGCGATCCCGGTCCAGGACGTGGGCCTGATCGACGCGGTGAGGACCGGTGCGGTGGCACCCGTCGCCACGGTCGACTCGTTCGACAAGGACACGGTGGTCCTGGCCGACGGCACCCGCCTCACCCCGGACACCGTCATCGCCGCGACCGGCTACGACCGCGCCCTGGAGCCCCTACTCGGCCACCTGGACGTCCTGGACGCCCGGGGCCGCCCGCTCACCCACGGCGCCCGCTCCCCGAAGCAGACCCCGGGCCTCTACTTCACCGGCTTCACCAACCCGATCAGCGGGACGCTCCGCGAACTGGCCCTGGACGCCGAGAAGATCGCCAAGAGGGTGGCGCGGGCGTCGCGCTGAGGAGTGAGTGGACCGCCCGGAGCCTGCGAGCACGGTGCGCCGCGTGAGCGATGTCGGTGAAGTGACCGTGGACGAGGTCGGCGTACCGCTCCGCTGACTCGCTGAACGCATCCACGACACCCCGGCAGCGGGCGAACGGTACGGTCCGGACCGGGTACTACCGTGCGTACGAGGAGCCGACGCCGATCGCGCTCGAAGTCATCGGCGGTCAGGCCGACCTGGTGCAGGCCCTTCTTCCGAGGAGTCGATGATGTCCGTCCGCCGTGTCGTGCCCAACATCCGGATCCGTCAGGAGGCCGTGCAGGAGAGCCGGGAGTTCTACGGACTGCTCGGCTTCGAGGAGGTCATGAATCTCGGCTGGATCACGACCGTCGCGGCGGCATCCCGTCCGCAGGAGCAGGTCAGCTTCATGACCCACGACCTGACCGCGCCGGTCGTCCCCGACCTGAGCGTCGAGGTGGACGATGTGGACGCGGCCTACGCCCTCGTGCGGGAGAGCGGCGCGGAGATCCTCCACCCGCTCCAGGACGAGCAGTGGGGCGTACGGCGGTTCTTCGTCCGGGACCCGAACGGCCGGGTGGTCAATGTGCTGAGTCACCGCTGACAGAGGTGCCGCACGGCGGCGTCCCTCCGGGAAGCGCCCGGCCTTCGCCGGTGTTCTGCCTATCGTGAGCGCCATGGACGTGTTCGACGAGCTGTTGCAGGGTGTGCGGGGCAAGGGGGCGGTGTTCGGCCGGTCGATGCTGTGGCCGCCGTGGTCGCTGCGGTTCACCGACGGGGCCTATCTGACCATGTGCATGCCGCTGCGGGGGGCGGGGTGGATCGTGCCCGAGGGCGGCGAGCCGCTGCGGGTGGAGGCCGGTGACGCCGCGATCGTACGGGGGCCGGCACCGTTCGTCTTCACCGATGAGCCGGCGAACGGTACGGGGCCGGGGCGCGGTTCCGGGCCCGGTTCCGGATCGGGCGAGCGCGTGCGGGAGGTGCACTGGAGGCGGGGGCAGGACATGGCCGACGCTCCGGGCGGTGACCCCGAACTCGACTCCCCCACCGTCCTGCTGGTCGCCACCTACGACGTACGGACGGAAGTCCCGCAGCGGCTCCTGCGAGCGCTCCCGCCCGCCCTCGTCGTCTCCGACGACGAGGACTGCTCACCCCTGCGCGACTACTTGGGGGCGCGGATGGGCGGCAGGCGGCCGGGGGACCAGATCGTCCTCGACCGGCTCCTGGACTGGATGCTCGTGTGTACGCTGCGGGACTGGTTCGACCGGCCCGAGGCCGATCCGCCGGGCTGGTACGGCGCACTCGGCGACGAGGTGGCGGGCCCGGCCCTGCGGGCGATGCACGAGGACCCGGCGCACCCCTGGACGACGGCGGAGCTGGCGAGCCGGGCGGGGGTCTCGCGGACGACCCTGGCCAAGCGGTTCACGGAGCTCGTCGGGGACGGGCCGGTGGCGTATCTGACCGAGTGGCGGATGACCCTCGCCGCCGACCTGCTGACCCGGCCCGAGCTGACCGTCGCGGCGGTCGCCCGGCGGGTCGGCTACGCAGACGCCTTCGGCTTCAGCGCGGCGTTCAAACGGCTGCGCGGCGAGAGCCCGAGCGCGTACCGGCGGGAGGCGGTGGCGTCCGAGGCGGTGGGGTGAGGCCGGGGGTCCCACGCCCGGGTGGGGCTGGATGAGGCCGGGCCCCGCGCCCAGGCGGGACAGAGCGAAGCGGGACGGGGCGAAGCAGGACGGGGCGAAGCAGGACGGGGCGAAGCAGGACGGGGCGAAGCAGGACGGGGCGAAGCAGGACGGGGCGAAGCAGGATGGGCCCGGGTGGGCCTCGTGTCAGGCCCACCCGAGCCCCCGGGCCGCCCCGATGCCAGGCCGTCCCGATGTCAGGCCGTCCCGATGCCAGGCCGTCCCGATGTCAGGCCGTCCCAGGGCTCAGGCCCACGACCCCTTCGCCGCCGCGTCCCGGACGAAGTCGGTGAAGTCGCGCGGCTCCCGGCCCAGCGCCCGTCGTACGCCGTCCAGGACCGGGGCCTCCCGGCTCGCGGCGATCGGCCTCAGCACGACGGTCCAGAGCTCGGCCTCGACCTCCGGCACGCCCTGGGACAGCAACCCGTCCCGGAAGGTGGACTCGTCGATGGTGACGTGGGTGGCGCGCACCCCGGTCTCCTTGGCGATCTCGTCCAGGGCCTCCGCGATGCTGAGCGCCCGTCGGCCGGACAGCTCGTACACCTCGCCCGTGTGGCCGTCCTCGGTGAGCGCGGCCACGGCCACGTCCGCGATGTCGTCAGCGTCGACGAACGCCGCCCGGCCGTCCCCGGTGGGCAGGGCCAGCGTCCCGCCGCGTACGCCGCCGAGGAAGGCACCCTCGTTGAAGTTCTGGGCGAACCATCCCGGCCGCAGGATCGTCCAGGGCACTCCGGAGGCCCGGACCGCCCGCTCGCCCTCGCCGTGCGGGCCGCCGTCGTCATGACCGGGGCCGAAGTAGCCGGGCGTGCCGGTACCCCGGGCCGAGAGCAGGACGATGCGCCGCACCCCGCTCGCGACGGCCTGTTCGACGAAGGCCGGTGTCGGGGAGGGGGAGGCGTCCTGCGGGACGATGTAGACGGCGGCGGCCCCGGCTAGGGCCGCCTGCCAGGTGGCGCGGTCCTGCCAGTCGAAGGGGGTGTCGCCGGACCGCGAGGCCGCCCTGGTCTCCACACCCCGCTCGCGGAGGCGGGCCACGACCCTGCGGCCGGTCTTGCCGGTACCGCCGACCACGAGCACGGGGCCCTGCGTCTCGGATGTTTCGGGTGTCTGGGGCGTCTGGGATGTCATGGATCAAGCGTGCGCCGGGCGCGGCCGACCGCCCATGGGCCAGCGTCCGCGAAGGATGTCCGAGCGTCCGGCAGGGCCGGGGGCACCGGGAAGGGAGCGGGCACGACCGAGGCCCGGATCCTGGGGATCCGGGCCTCGGTCGTCTTCATCAGTAGCGGGGACAGGATTTGAACCTGCGACCTCTGGGTTATGAGCCCAGCGAGCTACCGAGCTGCTCCACCCCGCGTCGGTGAACACCACCTTACGCCACGGATTACCCCTCCGTGACCACGAGCCTTCGCCCGCACGGACCACGTGAACCTTTTACCCGCACGGACCATGCGAGCCGTCGCCCGCACACGCCGTGTGAGCCTTTGCCTGCACACCCATTCCTGACGAAGCGTCAGTTCAGTAACCTGACAGAGTGTCAGCTAACCGGCCGGCCCCGCCCCTCCCCCGGCGGGCCATCGAGCAGGAGTGGGCGGAACGATGCTTGGATCGACTCACGGCACCCTCACCACCGACTTCCGCGCCCGGGTGGTGGCCTGCGGCGAGGAGCCGCACGCCTCGGTCGTCAGTCTGCCGACGGCCACGCGGCAGGGCGGGCTCGATGTCAGCGGGCGGCCGCTGCACCTGGCCGTACCCGACCTGGACCGCTTCTTCCGGCCCCGCTCGGTGGCCGTCGTCGGGGCCTCGGACGCCGAAGGGCGCCCCAACACCGGCATCACCCGGCAGCTCATCGCCTGGGCCGAACGCGTCGGGGCGCGGCTGCACCCGGTGCACCCGGCCCGGAAAGCCGTCTTCGGCACCGCCTGCTTCCCCTCCGTCGCCGAGCTGCCCGAACCCGTCGACCTGGCGGTCCTGCTGGTCGCGGACCCGCTCCCGGTGATCGACGAGCTGGCCGAGGCCAAGGTGCCTTTCGCGATCGCCTTCGCCTCCGGGTTCGCGGAGACCGGGGAGGCGGGCGCGGTGGCCCAGGCCCGGCTGGCAGCGGCCGTGGAGCGGTCCGGGCTGCGGCTGCTCGGGCCGAACACCAACCTCAACGCCTTCGAGAGGTTCCGGGACGACCTGGAGGGCCCGGCCATCGCCCTGATCACCCAGTCCGGACACCAGGGCCGCCCGCTGTACGCCCTCCAGGAGCTGGGCATCCGGCTCTCGCACTGGGCCCCTACGGGCAACGAGGCCGATCTGGAGGCCGCCGACTTCCTCGCGTACTTCGCCCAGCTCCCCGAGGTGGGGGCCATCGCCTGTTACGTCGAGGGGCTCAAGGACGGCCGGTCCTTTCTGCTCGCCGCCGACCGGGCCGCCCGCGCCAAGGTCCCGGTCGTCGCGGTGAAGGTGGGCCGTACGGAGACCGGGGCCGAGGCCGCCGCCTCGCACACCGGGAAGCTGACCGGGGCGGACCAGGTGGTGGACGCGGCGATGCGGCAGTTCGGGGTGATCCGGGTGGACGGGCTCGACGAGCTCCAGGACACCGCGGCCCTGCTGGCCCGCGCCCGGCCGCCGCGAGCCGAGGGCGTCGCGGTGTACTCGATCTCCGGCGGCACCGGCGCCCACTTCGCGGACCTGGCGACGGCGGCAGGGCTCTCGCTGCCCGCCCTCTCCCGGGCCAAGCAGGACGAGCTGCGCACCTGGATACCGGGCTACCTGAACGTCGCCAACCCCATCGACAACGGCGGCCACCCGGTCGGCGACTGGCGCGGCCGGAAGATCATCGACGCGATTCTCGCCGAACCGTCCGTCGGGGTGCTGATCTGTCCGATCACCGGCCCCTTCCCCCCGATGAGCGACCGGCTCGCCCAGGACCTGGCGGACGCGGCGGAAGCCACCGACAAGCTGATCTGCGTGATCTGGGGCTCGCCCGTCGGCACCGAGGACGCCTACCGCACCACGCTGCTGGGCTCCTCCCGGCTCGCCACCTTCCGTACGTCGCGCAACTGCGTGACCGCTGTGAAGGCCTACCTCGACCACCACCGCTTCGCCGCCCGCTACGACTCCCCCTTCGAGGACGCCCCGCGCACCCCGTCGCCCTCCTTCCGCAAGGCGCAGGGCCTGCTGCGCCCGGGGCAGCAGCTCAGCGAGCACGCGGCGAAGCAGCTGCTGCGCGCGTACGGGATCCGTGTGCCGCGCGAGCAGCTGGTGACCAGCGCCGCGGCCGCCGTACGGGCCGCCGGGCCGGTCGGCTACCCGGTGGTGATGAAGGCCTCCGGGCCCCGGCTCGCCCACAAGACGGAACTGGGCCTGCTGAAGGTCGGCCTCACCTCCGCCAGCCAGGTCCGGGACGCCTACCGGGAACTGACCGACATCGCCCGGTACGAATCGGTGGACCTGGACGGCATCCTGGTCTGCCAGATGATCGACCGGGGCGTCGAGATGATGGTCGGCGTCACGCACGACGCCCTCTTCGGCCCGACGGTCACCGTGGGGCTCGGCGGGGTCCTGGTGGAGGTGCTTCACGACGCGGCGGTCCGGGTGCCGCCGTTCGGCGAGCGGGACGCCCGGGACATGCTGGGCGAGCTGCGCGGCCGGGCGCTCCTGGAGGGGGTGCGCGGCGGGGCCCCGGTGGACGTGGACGCGCTCGTCGAGGTGGTGCTGCGGGTCCAGCGGATGGCCCTGGAGCTGGGCGACGACCTGACCGAGCTGGACATCAATCCGCTGGTGGTACTGGGCCGCGGCCAGGGCGCGGTGGCCCTGGACGCGCTGGCGGTGTGCCGGTGAGCGGGGGCACGGAGGCGGACGCGACCGTCCTCCACGCCCTCGACGGCGGCGTCTCCTGGATCACGCTCAACCGGCCCGAGGCCATGAACGCCGTCACCTGGGATCAGCGCGAACGCGTCATCGCCCTGCTCGCCGACGCCTCCGCCGACCCCGCCGTGCGGGCCGTCGTCCTCACCGGCACCGGGCGCGGCTTCTGCGCGGGCGCCGACCTGCGGGGCGCGCCGGCCACCAGCCGGGAGCGCGTCCCGGGCGACGTCGCCCGGACCATCCGGCTCGGCGCGCAGCGGCTCATCGCCGCCGTACTGGACTGCGAGAAGCCGGTGATCGCCGCAGTCAACGGGACGGCGGCCGGGATCGGCGCGCATCTGGCATTCGCCTGCGATCTGGTCCTGGCGGCCGACACGGCGAAGTTCATCGAGGTCTTCGTACGCCGGGGGCTCGTCCCGGACGGCGGCGGCACGTATCTGCTGCCCCGGCTGGTGGGGCCGCAGCGGGCGAAGGAGCTGATGTTCTTCGGGGACGCGCTCGGCGCGGCGGACGCCGAGCGGATGGGGTTGGTCAACCGGACCGTACCGGCAGGGGAGCTGGAGGCCCTGGCCAAGGAGTGGGCGGGGCGGCTGGCCGAGGGGCCCACCCGGGCCCTCGCCCTGGCCAAGCAGCTGGTGAACGCCTCCCTGGACAGCGACCGGGCCACCGCGTTCGCGGCCGAGGCCGCGGCCCAGGAGATCAACATGACCACGCGCGACGCCAACGAGGGCGTGGCCTCCTTCGTCGAGCGGCGGGCGCCGGAGTACCGGGGGTACTGAGGGCGGGCCGCCGTGACGCCCGGCAGGACGTGAACCGAACGAGCCCGTCAACCATGCCCGCCCGGGTCGAGACGGGTCGAGACGGGTTCACACGGGTTCACACGGGTTCACATCTGACGATCCGTCAGTTCTAATGGGCGGTGTGATGGGACACGCAGGCATGGCCGCCACCGCCGTCCGGTACCTCAGGTCCGTCGGCGCCGCCACGACAGCAGGACCGCCGCACCCTCCCCTGGAGGCGCTGCCCCGGCCCGACCTGAGAGCCGTCCGGGACGACGAACGGCTCCCCGTCGACCCGGCCGAATTCCGGCGTGTACTGGGCCACTTCGCCAGTGGCGTCGCCGTGGTCACCGCCCGCGACGCGGACGGGCCGACGGGCTTCGCCTGCCAGTCCTTCGCCTCGCTCTCGCTCGACCCGCCGCTGGTCGCTTTCATGGTCGCCCGTACGTCGACGACCTGGCCGCGCATCGCCCGCGCGGGGGAGTTCTGCGTCAACATCCTGGGAGCCGGGCAGGACGCGTTGTGCCGGGGGTTCGCGGTGAGCGGGGCGGACAAGTTCGCGGGGGTGGCGTACGGGGACGCCCCGGCGACCGGGTCGCCGCTGCTGGACTCCGTGCCCGCCTGGGTCGACTGCCGCATCCATGCCGTCCACACCGGCGGCGACCACCTCATCGTGGTGGGCAGGGTGGAGGCACTGGGGGCCACGGCCGAGGGGGACCCCCTGCTGTTCCACCAAGGGGCGTTCGGCCGCCTCAGCCGCTGGCCCCGGCCCCGGACCCGGCCCTGACCCCGGCATCCGGCTTCGGGACCCGGCGGATCACCAGCGCCATCAGGGCCGCCGTCGCACACAGCGCCCCCGACGCGTACCAGACCACGTCGTAGCTGCCGAACACGTCCCGGGCCACCCCGCCGAGGAACGCCACCACTGCCGCGCCCACCTGGTGCGAGGCCAGCACCCAGCCGAAGACGATCGCGCTGTCGTCGCCGTACTGTTCCCGGCACAGCGCCAGCGTCGGCGGGACGGTGGCCACCCAGTCGAGACCGTAGAACACGATGAAGAAGACCATCGACGGCCGCACCTCGGGCGCCATCAGCATCGGCAGGAACAGCAGCGAGATCCCGCGCAGCGCGTAGTAGACGGCCAGCAGCCGGCGCGCGTCGAAGCGGTCGGTCAGCCAGCCCGAGAAGATGGTGCCGATGACGTCGAAGACCCCGATCACCGCGAGCAGCGAGGCGGCCGCCGTGACCGGCATGCCGTGGTCGTGGGCGGACGGGACGAAGTGGGTGCGGACCAGGCCGTTGGTGGTGGCCCCGCAGATCGCGAAGGTTCCGGCCAGCAGCCAGAACGGTCCGGTGCGCGCCGCGTCGAACAGGACCTTCACCGTGCGGCGCGCGGCGCCCCGGGCGGGCGCGGGCTTGTCCACGTACTCCCCGCCGTACGGGGCGAGGCCCGCGTCGGCCGGGTGGTCGCGCATCAGGAGCCAGACGAACGGGACGACGACCAGGGCCGCGAGGGCGACGGTGACCGAGGCGGGCCGCCAGCCGTGCTCGACGACGATCCAGGCGCAGAGCGGGAGGAAGACCAGCTGCCCGGAGGCGCCCGCCGCGGTGAGGATGCCGGTGACCAGGCCCCGGCGGGCCACGAACCAGCGGTTGGTGACGGTCGCGGCGAACGCCATCGCCATGGAACCGGTACCGAGGCCGACGAGCAGCCCCCAGTAAATCATCAGCTGCCAGGAGGCCGTCATCCAGACGCTCGCCAGCGCCCCGGCCGCCACCATGGTCAGCGCGGTCGCCACGACCCGCCGGATGCCGAACCGGTCCATCAGCGCGGCGGCGAACGGGGCCGTCAGCCCGTACAGCGCCATGTCGAGGGAGACCGCGAGCCCGATCTCGCCCCGCGACCAGCCGAACTCCGTGTGGAGCGGGTCGATGAGCAGGCCGGGCAGGGAGTTGAAGGCCGCGCCACCGATGATCGTCACGAAGGTGACGGCGGCGACGATCCACGCCCGGTGGAGGCGGGGGCGGCGGGTCGCACGGGACGGCCGCCGCTCGTCGTCCCGGGGGGTGCTCTCGGTTGTCTGGGTCACGCGGACCAGCTTCCTGGCCTGCACCTTTCCGTACGAGTGGCCGGGAGGACATGGTTCGCAGGGATCGGGCCACATCGTGGCCCGGGGCGCCGGAAGAAGTTCAGGAGAAGCGGCTCACCCAGGGCCTCCGGTCACGCTCTCGGCGCCTCCGGGCCCCCGCGTGGACGGCCCAGGCCGCCGCCGCGCCCACCGCGTACCAGAACAGGTCCGGGGCGTTGAACGTCGAGCCGAGGACCAGCCGGGCGGCCGTGCTCCGCGCCGAGAGGTCGGCGGGCACCCCGATGAGCTGGAGGAACTCGACCGCCCAGCTCAGGGCGAGTGCGGCGCCCGCCACCGCGACCGGCCGCGCGCGGGGCGCGCAGAAGGCGGCCAGCGCGCAGAGCAGCACCGTGTAGAGCGCGCTCCCCGCGTACTTGGCGAAGGCGCCGTCGGCCCCGGCGCGTACGGCGAGGCCCGCGGCCACGGTGAGGACGGCTGCGGCCGCCGCCACCGCGCGGGCCCGGAGCGCGGAGGGCGAGCGGCGGCGGTCGTGTGCCGCGTCGGGAATGGACGCGGTCCCTGTCAGCTTGTCCATCACGTCAGTAATCTGTATCAGCTCATGGTCTGTACCAGCCACCGGGTCTCCCGTGGTCGCCGAGGAGGCCGTCATGCCGCACCGCGTCGTCGTTCTGGCCCTCGACGGACTACTGCCCTTCGAACTGGGTATTCCGCAGCGGATCTTCGGCCGCTCCGTCAGCATGGAGCCGGGCGGACCGAGCGAACCGCTGTACAGCGTCGAGACCTGCTCGGTCCGCCCGCCGGGGCCGGTCCGTACGGACGCGGACTTCTCCGTCCTCGTGGAGCACGGCCCGGAGCTGCTGGCCACCGCCGACACGGTCGTCGTCCCCGCCTCCTACGAGCTGGGCCCGGTCTTCGAGGAGGGCAGGCTCACCGAGGACCTGGCGGCCGCGTTCGCCCGGGTCCGGCCCGGCACCCGGATGGTGTCCATCTGCACCGGCAGCTACGTCCTGGCCGCGGCCGGATATCTCGACGGCCGCCCCGCCACCACGCACTGGGCCTCCGCCGACCATTTCCAGCGGACGTTCCCGCAGGTCCGCGTCGACCCGGACGTCCTGTTCATCGACGACGGGGACGTTCTCACCTCCGCCGGGGTCGCCGCCGGTATCGACCTGTGCCTGCACCTCGTGCGCCGCGACCACGGGGCGGCCGTCGCGAACGAGGTCGCCCGCCGCACGGTGGTCCCCCCGCACCGGGACGGCGGCCAGGCCCAGTTCATCCACCGGCCCCTCCCCGAACCGCAGTTCGCGACCACCACCGCCGCCCGGGCCTGGGCGCTCGCCCGGCTGGAGCGGCCGATCCTGCTGCGGGACATGGCGGAGCAGGAGGCGATGAGCGTACGGACGTTCACCCGCCGCTTCCGCGAGGAGGTCGGGATCAGCCCCGGCCAGTGGCTCACCCAGCAGCGCGTGGAGCGGGCCCGCCATCTGCTGGAGTCGACGGACCTGTCGATCGACCAGGTCGCCCGGGACGCGGGCTTCGGCACGGCGACCTCCCTGCGCCAGCACCTCCAGGCGGCCCTGGGCGTGCCGCCGACGGTCTACCGGCGTACGTTCCGGGCGTCGGCGGGCACCTAGCACTCCGGTACGACTTCGTTCTTGCGGCAGGGTGACGGCTCCCGGACCGCGTGTTCAGCCTGGCAACGGGGCCGGGCAGCTCAAACGTTTGCCTGCTGGCAGGATGATTCGGTGAACACGGCACACCACGAAGACGTCCCTGTCGTACGTCCCATCACCGACGCCGACATCCCCACCTCGGTCGACACGCTTGCCCGAGCGTTCGCCGATTACCCCTTCACCCGGCACGCGATCGCCGCAGAAAGCCATGAGGAACGGGTCCGGCGCTTCCAGGAAGCCTGTCTCACCCGCATCGGCATGGTGTACGGCCGCGTGTGGGTCGCCGACGAAGGGCGCGCTGTCGCCGTGTGGGCCACTCCCGACGAGGATTCCTCGCCCGCTTTCGCCGAGGTCGGCCCGGTGCTCGGCGAACTGACCGGCGACCGGCAGGCCGCCTACGAATCCGCAGAGCAGGCTGTTGCTCCATACCGGCCGCAGGAGCCGGCGTGGTTCCTCAACACGGTGGCCGTCGCTCCCGAAGCGCAGGGGAAGGGCCTTGGCAGCGCGGTGCTGGTTCCCGGCATCGAGGAGGCAGGGCACGCCGGGTATCCGGCGTTCCTGGAGACTTCCAGTGAGAGGAACGTGCGGTTCTACGAGCGGCTCGGCTTCCGGGTCACGGCTGCTGTCACCGTCCCCGACGGCGGCCCCCGCACATGGTGCATGCGCAAGGACCCGCGCTGAGGTCTGGCAGCCCTGCTGTCCGGTCACCGCCCCGGGCCGAACCGGTGGGTCAGAAGACCAGGACCCCCCGCGCCACCCTCCCGTGGTGCGCGTCGTCGGCCGCCTTGGCGAAGTCCTCCACCGGGTACGTCTCGGTCACCAGCTCGTCCAGCAGCAGTCGGCCCTCCCGGTACAGGTCCGCGTACAGGGCGATGTCGCGCTGCGGCCGCGAGGAGCCGTATCGGCAGCCGAGGATCGACTTGTCCAGGTACATCGAGGAGACGACGAACGACGCCTCGGCACTCGCCGCCGGTACGCCCAGCAGCACCGCCTGTCCGTGCCGGTCGAGCAGGTCGATCGCCTGCCGGATCAGCTCGGTGCGGCCGACGCACTCGAAGGCGTGGTCGGCGCCGTCGGGGAGGATGTCGCGTACGCCGTCGGCGCTCGTCAGGAAGTGTGTGGCGCCGAACTGCCGGGCCACCGCCTCCTTCGCCGGGTTGCTGTCGACGGCGACGACGGTGAGGGCACCCGCCAGCCGGGCCCCCTGGAGCACGTTGAGGCCGATGCCGCCGGTGCCGATGACCACGACGCTGTCACCCCGGTCGACCTTCGCCCGGTTGAGTACGGCCCCGACTCCGGTGAGCACCCCGCAGCCGATCAGGGCGGCGGAGGTGAGGGGCAGGTCGGCCGGGATCTTCACGGCTTGCACGGCACGCACCAACGTACGTTCCGCGAAAGCCGAGTTGGAGGCGAACTGGAAGAGTGCCTCGCCGGCGCGCGAGAACGGTCGTCCCGGGCGGCCGATCGCTCTCCTGCACATGGTCGGCCTGCCCCGGTCGCACTGGGCGCAGGCCCCGCAGTTGGCGAGGGTGGACAACGCGACGTGATCACCGGGCCGTACGTGGCTGACGCCGGGGCCCACCGCCTCCACCACGCCCGCGCCCTCGTGGCCGAGCACGACGGGGACCGGAAAGGGGATCGTGCCGTCGATCACCGACAGGTCGCTGTGGCAGAGACCGGCGGCGGCCACCGCCACCAGGACCTCCCCCGGACCCGGTTCGCGTATCTCCAGGTCGTCCACGACCTCGGTCCGTGTGCCGTCGAAGACGACGCCTCTCATCGCGGCTCCCTCGGTAGGCCGAGCACCCGCTCGGCGATGATGTTCCGCTGGATCTCGTCGGAGCCGCCGTAGATGGTGTCGGCCCGGGTGAAGAGGAACAGGTGCTGTGCGTCGGTGAGTTCGTAGGGGTGCGCCGGTGACCAGGGCCGCTGCCCGACGGCCCCCGCCTCGCCGCTCACCTCCACCGCCAGCTCGCCGAGCCGCTGGTGCCAGCCGCCCCACAGCAGCTTCGCCACACTGGGCGCGCCCGGGTCGCCGGTGGCGCCCAGAGTGCGCAGGGCGTGCCGGCGCATGGTGATCAGCTCGGCCCACTGGCGTACGAGCCGGGCTCTGATGACCGGGTCCTCGGCGGCCCCGCTCGCCTCGGCGGCGCGCACGACGCCCTCCAGCTCGGCGGCGAACCCGATCTGCTGGGCCAGGGTGGAGACCCCCCGCTCCAGGGCGAGGAGGCCCATGGCGACCTGCCAGCCGTTGCCCTCCCCGCCGACCGCCTCGGCGGCCCGGGCCCCGTCGAAGAACACCTCGTTGAACTCGCTGGTCCCCGTCATCTGGCGGATCGGCCGTACGTCGATCCTGCCCGGCTGGTCCATGTCGACCAGGAGGAAGGAGAGGCCGTGGTGACGGCTGGAACCGGGTTCGGTGCGGGCGAGGACGAAGCACCAGTCGGCGTCCTGGGCGAGCGAGGTCCAGATCTTCTGCCCGGTCACGGCGTACCCGCCGGTCCCGTCCGGGGCGGCGACGGTCCGCACACCCGCGAGGTCGGACCCGGCGCCCGGTTCGCTGTACCCCTGGCACCACAGGGCCTCGCCCCGGGCGACGGGGGGCAGATGGCGGTGCTTCTGCTCCTCGGTGCCGTACGTGATGAGGGTCGGGGCGAGGAGGTTCTCCCCGATGTGGCCGATGCGGGCGGGGGCGGTGGAGCGGGCGTACTCCTCGGCCCAGACGACCTGTTGAGTGAGGGTGGCGCGGCGGTTGCCGTAGCTCTCGCCGTCCTTGCCGGGCCAGCCGAGCCCGATCCAGCCCGCCCGGCCCAGCTCGCGTTCCCACGCGCGGGGGGCGGGGGCGGGGGTTCGGGCGAGATGGGATTCCAGCCAGGTGCGGGCTCGGGTGCGGAAGTCGTCGTCCTCGGACGTGAAGCGAAAGTCCATGCGTTCCTCCTGCTCGTCCCTGAGAGCTCCGTCTGCTCGTCCCTGAGAACTCCGTCTGCTCGTCCCTGAAGCTCCGTCCCCGGACCCCGCTCCTCCATCGCCGGAGTGGCCGCTGCTTCCGGCCCCGCTCCTCCATCGGGCGGAGCCCCGAGGGCGGTCACTGGTTCGGCCGGGCCCCCGACCTCGCCGCCGCCGCCATCTCCTCCAGCCGCGCCAGCATGGGCATCGGGTCGGTGCCCACCGTCCCCGGGAGGAAGTCCGCGATCCGCTCCGGGGTCCAGGGGCCCTCCGCGTAACCGGCCCGCAGCTCGCTCGGCTGGGCCCAGACCGCGATCTTGGGGCCAGCGATCGTGTACACCTGGCCGGTGATCCGCTCCTCCCGCGCCCGCTCGCTGAGCAGGTAGACCACCAGCGCCGCCACGTCCTCCGGCTCGCCGATCTCCTTCAGCTCCATCGGGACCCCGGCGGACATCCGGGTCCGGGCGACCGGGGCGACCGCGTTCGCCGTCACGCCGTACTTGTGCAGGCCGAGCGCCGCGCTGCGGACCAGCGAGATGACGCCGCCCTTGGCCGCGCTGTAGTTGGCCTGGGAGACGCTGCCCTGGTGGTTGCCGCTGGTGAAGCCGATCAGCGTGCCGCCGCCCTCCTGCTTGCGCATCACCGCCGAGGCCGCCCGGAAGACCGTGAACGTGCCCTTGAGGTGGGTGGCCAGGACCGGGTCCCACTCCTCCTCGGACATGTTGAACAGCATCCGCTCGCGCAGAATCCCGGCCACGCAGACCACCCCGTCGAGCCGGCCGTACTCCGCCAGCGCGGTGTCCACGATCCGCTGCCCGCCCGCCATCGTGGAGATGTCGTCGGCCACCGCGACCGCCTCGCCGCCCGCCGCCCCGATCTCCTTGACGACGGACCGGGCTATCTCGCTGGTCGGCTCGGAGCCCTCGACGGAGACGCCGTAGTCGTTGACGACGACCCGCGCCCCCTCCGCCGCCGCGGCGAGCGCGACCGCCCGCCCGATGCCCCGGCCGGCCCCCGTCACGGCGACCACCCTGCCTGCCAAGAAGTTCCCCATGCCCGGCCCCTTCCCGCGGTTTCTGACGGACCGTTAGATTTTATGGGCAGTCGGATACCCCGGCACAAGCCCCAGGAGGCCCCCATGTCCCTGCCCGCCGCGTTCCACGAGATCGCCGAGCGCGTGAACAACTGGGGCCGCTGGGGGGAGGAGGACGAGCGCGGGACGCTCAACCTGATCACCGACACCGTCGTACGGGAGGCCGTCGCCACCGTCCGCACCGGCCGCCGGATACCGCTCGCCCTGCCGCTCCAGCAGGACGGGGTGCAGAGCGGGCTGATCCCGGGCCGGGTCAATCCGCTGCACACGATGGTCCAGATCAACCAGGAGATCTTCGGCCCCGGCACGGTCGCCACCAGCGACGACGCCGTCACGATGGGGCTCCAGGCCGCGACCCACTGGGACGCCCTCACCCACACCTCGCACAGCGGGAAGATCTACAACGGCCGCCCGGCGGACACGATCACGGCGCACGCCGGAGCGCGGTTCTCGTCCATCGCCGCCGTGGGCCACCTCGTCTCGCGCGGCGTACTTCTCGATGTCGCGCGCGCCCGGGGCGTGGACCGGCTGCCGGGCGACCACGCCGTCACGCCGGAGGACCTGTCGGCGGCGGAGGAGTTCGGGGGCGTACGGGTACGGGCCGGGGACATCGTGCTCGTACGGACCGGGCAGGCGCAGGTGGCGCTGGCCGGGGACCGGCACGCGTACGGCTATCCGTCCCCGGGGCTCTCCGTGCGCACGCCCGAGTGGTTCCACGCGCGGGACGTGGCCGCCGTCGCCAACGACACCCTGACCTTCGAGATCTTTCCGCCGGAGATCGAGGACCTGTGGATGCCGGTGCACGCCCTGCACCTGGTGGAGATGGGCATGCTCCAGGGCCAGAACTGGAACCTGGAGGCGCTGTCCACCGCCTGTGCGGAGGAGGGGCGGCGCGCGTTCCTGCTCACGGCCACGCCGGAGCCGTTCACCGGGGCCACCGGCTCTCCGGTCGCCCCGGTCGCGGTCCTGTGAGCGGCTCGGCGCGGAACGGACTCCGGCGGACGCGGTCCCGGCGGGAAAGCCGCAGGCCTCAGGCCAGGTTGGTGAAGACGCACGCGGGCGCCTCGCACGTCTCGCCGCCCTGGATGACCACCGTGGGCGCCCCCTGGGGTCGCACCGGCGCGCTGCGGTCGACCTCGCACCAGATCTGCTTCCCGGCGCCCTCAGGCTGCCAGCCCCAGCGGTCCGCGAGGCCGTCCACCAGCTCCAGGCCCCGGCCGTTGGTGTCGTCGCCCTCCGCGTGACGCTGGAGCGGCGGGCGGTTACTGGCGTCCGCGACCTCCACCCGGACCGTGCCGCCCGCCCCGGAGGCTTCGGCCCCGCCGAACAGCATCCGCAGCACCGCCGGGCAGCCCGTGTGGACGACCGCGTTGGTGACCAGCTCCGAGATCAGCAGGATGAGCGTCTCGGCGAGCGGCTCGTCATCGCCTATCCCGGAACCGACCAGGCGCGACCGCGCCCACTTGCGGGCCCGCCCCACCTCTGCGGGATCCGGACCGACCTCCAGCTGAACCTGAAGCACCTGCACCGCTCACACCATCCGAACCGGCGGACACATCGCCTCGCGCCTCCTCAGGGTCACGGAACGTGATTCCCTTACGCGACAGCATGGTTGACGTACAGTCACCGCAACAAGCGCTTCGGGCATATTCCAGCGCGAAGGAGTACGCGTGGTGCATACTGTGCGACGCACGCTGCGGGGAGTCGAACAGGAGCGCGCAGAGACCGCGAGAATCGCTTCCCGGGCAGGCCCGGCACATCTCCGGCAAGAGCCCTCGCCCCGGACCGGAGCCGCCGCACAGGCCGCCCCCGGATCGCCCGGTTCCAGAACCACTCGCATCCCACGGAGCGTACCCGAGCCGGGCCCCGACTCCACCCGGTGACGAATCACGCAAAGGACACAAGCCGGTATCGACGCCGACCGGCTGCACTGAGTCACCCTCCGCCCCCGGCTTCCGCGCCTGCGCGACCGTACGCCGCCGAGCTGCCGGGAAGCGGCCCCGCGGCCCCCAGATCGGCGGCGAGCAGTTCCTCGGCCGCCGCCGCGCCGAGCCAGCACGCGGACCGCAGCCAGGCCCGTTTGAGGTGGAGGTGAACATCTGCCTCCCAGGTGAAGCCCATTCCGCCATGGACCTGGAGGCAGTCGCGGGCGTTGCGGACGGCCGCCTCGTCGGCGAGCAGCTTGGCCGCCGCGATCTCCACCGGATCGCCGGTGACCGCTGCCGCGTACACGGCGGCGCGGGCCGGTTCGGTGCGGGCGAGCATGTCGGCGCAGAGATGCTTGACCGCCTGGAACGATCCGATGGGCGTTCCGAACTGCTCGCGCTCCCCGGCGTGTTGAACGGCCGCCTCGGTGGTCCGGGCGGCGCTGCCGAGCTGTTCGGCGGCGGTCAGCAGCGCGGCCTCGCACCGGAACCGCTCCGAGTGCGCCGAATGCGCCGTGGTGCGCCCCGCCGTCGGCGTCCGGTGCAGCGGCGTGAGCGGGTCCATCGACCGTACGGGCCGGGCGGCGGCCGCACAGGCGCGCAGCGCCTCCCCGGTGAGCGCCCCCGCGCCCGCCAGCAGCGCGTCCGCCTCCCCCAGGTGCGCCACCGGCAGGCCCCCGTCCGCCGCCGTCACCACCGCCTCGCCCGCCGCGGCCCCCTTCACCTGGCCCGCCGCGAGGTGGGTGGCGACCAGCGGGCCCGGCAGCAGCGCCCGGCCCGCCTCCTCGAAGAGCAGCACGGCTTCCGGGAGTCCGAGCCCCACCCCGCCCTCCGCCTCCGGGAGCCGCAGCGCGAAGAACCCGGCCGCGCCCAGCTCCCGCCACAGGCCCCGGTCCACCACCCCGCCCCGCTCCACCGCCGCCCGCAGCCGGTCCCGGTCGAACACCGCCCCGAGCAGGTCGCGCATCCCGGACCGCAGGGCCCGCTGGTCGTCCGAGAGCTGGAAGTCCACGGTGGTCAGCGCCCCTTCGGCAGGCCGAGGATGCGCTCGGCGACGATGTTCCGCTGGATCTGCGAGGTGCCAGCCGCGATCGTGTACGAGAGGGAGGACAGCCGGTCCAGGACCCATTCCCGGTCCATGTCGAACGCGTCAGCGCCCAGCACCTCCGCCGCCGCCTCGTACAGCTCCTGGCGGACCCCGGAGTAGCGCAGCTTGAAGACCGAGCCGCCGGTACCCGGGACCCCGCCCGTGCGCTGGGACTCGCTGACGTTCCACTGGGTGAGCCGCCACAGGGACCGCAGCTCGGCGTTCAGCCGGCCCAGCCTCCGCCGCAGCACCGGGTCGTCCCAGCGACCGTTGGACCGCGCCTCGGCCGCCAGGGCCTCCAGGGTGCGGCGGCAGGCCACGACCTCGCCGACGAAGGCCGTGCCGCGTTCGAAGGAGAGGGTGACCATGGTGACCCGCCAGCCGTCGTTCTCGGCCCCGACCCGGTTGCGTACCGGCACCCTGACCTCGTCGAGGAACATCTCCGCGAACTCCGTGGACCCCGCCAGGGTCCGCAGCGGGCGGACCGTGATGCCGGGCGCGTCCATCGGCATCGCGAGCCAGCTGATCCCCCGGTGCTTCGGCGCCTTCGGGTCCGTACGCACGAGCAGTTCGCACCAGTCGGCGACCTCCGCGTGCGAGGTCCAGATCTTGCTGCCGCTGATCACGTAGTCGTCGCCGTCGCGCACCGCCCGCGTCCGCAGTGCGGCCAGGTCGGACCCCGCGTCCGGCTCGCTGAACCCCTGGCACCAGATCTCGTCGCCGCGCAGCACCGGGGGCAGCCAGCGGGCCCGCTGCCCGGCCGTGCCCTCGGCGGCGACGGTCGGTCCGGCGTGCAGCAGCCCGACGAAGTTCGCCCCGACATAGGGCGCTCCGGCCTTCTCCGTCTCCTCCAGGAAGATCAGATGCTGGGTCGGGGTCGCGCCCCGCCCGCCCGCGTCGACCGGCCAGTGCAGGCCCGCGTACCCGGCGTCGTACAGCATCCGCTGCCAGGTCGTGTCGTACGCCCGGCGCGCGGGCCAGTCGTCGGGCGAGGGCTTGGCGGGCAGGCCGGGGAGCACGGCGGCCAGCCACTCCCGCAGCCGCACCCGGAACTCGTCCTCGGCCTTCGTGTACGCGAGATCCACGGGTCCGCCGCCTACTTGTCCAGGTCCAGCCCGAGCATCCGGATGGCGTTTCCGCGCATCAGTTTGTAGACGGTCTCCTCGTCCAGTCCCTTGACGTGGTCGAGCGCGACCTCCTTGGTGTGCGGGAAGGTCGAGTCCACGTGCGGGTAGTCGGTCTCGAAGGTGGCGTTGTCCCGGCCGACGACGTCGAGTGCGGAGATGCCGTGCTTGTCGCGGAAGAAGCAGCAGAACATCTGCCGGTAGTAGTACGTGGACGGCGGCTCGGGGATCAGATCGCGCACCCCGCCCCAGGCCCGGTGCTCCTCCCACACGTCGTCGGCGCGCTCCAGGGCGTACGGGATCCACCCCATCTGGCCTTCGCTGTAGGCCAGTTTCAGCGTCGGGAACTTCACCAGCACCCCGCTGAAGAGGAAGTCCATCATCGAGGCCATCGCGTTGTTGAAGGAGAGCGAGGCCTGCACGGCCGGGGGCGCGTCCGGGGAGGCCGCGGGCATCTGGGAGCTGGACCCGATGTGCATGTTGACGACGGTGCCGGTCTCCTGGCAGACCGCGAAGAACGGGTCCCAGTAGCCGGTGTGGATGGACGGGAGTCCCAGGTGGGTGGGGATCTCGGAGAAGGTGACCGCGCGGACGCCCCGGGCCGCGTTCCGCTTGATCTCCGCGACCGCGAGGCCGATGTCCCAGAGCGGGATGATGCAGAGCGGGATGAGGCGGCCGCCACTGTCGCCGCACCACTCCTCGACCATCCAGTCGTTGTAGGCGCGTACGCAGGCGAGGGCGACCTCCTTGTCGTGCGCCTCGGCGAAGGTCTGCCCGCAGAAGCGCGGGAAGGTCGGGAAGCAGAGGGAGGCCTCGACGTGGTTGAGGTCCATGTCCTTGAGCCGTTCGGCCGGGTCCCAGCAGCCGGGGCGCATCTCGGCCCGGGTGATTCCCTCCAGGGTCATGTCGTCGCGGTCGAAGCCGACGGCGGCGATGTTCCGCTTGTACGGGAACTTCAGGTCCTCGTAGATCCACCAGTCGGCCGGCGGCCCGTCCGGGTCCATCGTGATGACGTACTTCCCGCCCGTGTACGCCAGCTCTCCGATGCCCGCCGTCAGCGGCTGCGGCCCCCGCTCGCGGTACTTCGCGGGGAGCCAGTCGGTGAAGAGGTGCGCGGGTTCGATCACATGGTCGTCGACGCTGACGATCCGAGGCAGTTCCGTGTCCGTCATGGTGTGCCGTCCCCTCCGCGCACCCGGCGCACCCGTCGGGTCCCGGGCGCGGGCACTGTTTCTGATGGTCCGTCAGATCTGGTGTGGCCATCAGGCTAGCCCCGCACCCCTGGACCGACAAGGCACGGGGCCCTACGCTCTCCGCATTATCTGACTACTCGTCAGCTCGGAGGGACCCCTGTGACCGCCGTGAACGACGTGACCGCGACCGCCCACGCGCTGAGCGCGTCCCGCACCTTCTGGGAGCTGATCGAGGCGCGCGCCGCCCTCACCCCCGACCGCCCGGTCCTGCTCCAGGAGGGCCGGTCCCTGACCTTCGGCGAGCTGCGGGACCGCGCCGAACGCGTGGCCGCCGGGCTGTACGGGATGGGCGTGCGGGCGGGCAGCGTGGTCGCCTGGCAGCTGCCGACCCGGCTGGAAACCGCCCTGCTCTCCTTCGCCCTGACCCGGCTCGGGGCCGTGCAGACCCCGGTCATCCCGTTCTACCGGGACCGCGAAGTGCGGTTCGCCCTGCGGGAGTCGGGGGCCGCCTTCTTCGCCGTGCCGGGCGTCCTGCGGGGCTTCGACCACACCGCGATGGCCGAGCGGATCGCCGGGGAACTCTCCGGCCCGCCACGCGTCTTCGAGGCGTACGACGCCCTCCCCGACGGCGATCCGGCCGTGCTGCCGCCCCCGCCGGAACCGTCGACGGGCGAGGAGGTCCGCTGGATCTACTGGACCTCGGGCACCACCTCCGACCCCAAGGGCGTCCTGCACACCGACCGTTCCCTGATCGCGGGCGGCTCCTGCCTCGCCCACGCGCTGAAGCTCTCGGCGGACGACGTGGGCTCGATGGCGTTCCCGTACGCGCATGTCGCCGGGCCCGACTACACGGTGATGCTGCTGCTGTACGGGTTCCCGGCGGTGATGTTCGAGCAGTTCGCGCTGCCGGACGCGCTGGCGGAGTACCGGCGCCACGGGGTGACCGTTGCGGGCGGGTCGACCGCGTTCTACGCGATGTTCCTGGCCGAGCAGCGCAAGGCGCCGGACCGGCCGCTCATCCCGTCGCTGCGGCTGCTCGCGGGCGGCGGAGCGCCGAAGCCGCCGGAGGTGTACCACGCGGTGGTACGGGAGATGGGCGTCCAGCTCACCCACGGGTACGGCATGACCGAGGTCCCGATGATCACCATGGGCGCACCGGACGACACCCCGGAGAACCTGGCCCTGACCGAGGGCCGGCCGCCGGAGGGGATGGAGGTCCGGATCACCGACGAGCACGGCAAGCCGCTCCCGTACGGAAGCGAGGGCGAGGTGCGGCTGCGCGGGGAGGCGGTCTGCCGGGGGTACCTCGACGCCGCCGCCTCCGCCGCGGCCTTCGACGCCGAGGGGTTCCTGATCACCGGGGATCTGGGCCGGCTCCAGGAGAGCGGGCACCTCACGCTCACCGGGCGGCTCAAGGACATCATCATCCGCAAGGGCGAGAACATCTCCGCCAAGGAGATCGAGGACCTGCTGCACACCCACCCGGGCGTGGCCGACGCGGCGGTCGTCGGGCTCCCGGACGCGGAGCGCGGCGAACGGGTCTGCGCGGTGGTCGAACAGCCGCCCGGCGCCCCGCCCCTGACGCTCGCCGGACTCTCCGCCCATCTGCGGGACGCGGGGCTCTCCGTCCACAAGCTGCCCGAGCAGCTGGAGGTGCTCGACGCGCTGCCCCGCAACGAGACGCTGCGCAAGGTGCTCAAATACCGGCTGCGGGAACGGTTCGGCGGGTGAGGGGAGGCGTTACGGGGGCGGCGCGCCGCCCCCGTAACGCCCGGAACGCCTACGCGTCCGGCTCGATCACCGTGAAGTACGCGGCGAACGCGGCCATCACATCGCTCTCCGCGATCTGCCCGTCCTGGTCCGTGTCCAGGCTCTGGGCCGCGATGCCCGCGATCTCGTCGCCCGCCCCGAGCACCCGCAGCGCCCGCTCCACCGCCGCCACCGACGCTCTGCCCCCGTTGTCGCTGTCCGCCACGGCGATGGCCGCCCTCAGGAAGGGCCGGGCGATCTCCGCGAACCGTTCCGGATTGTCCCGGAGCCGCTTCACCGCCCCGCCCACGAACTCCTCACGGGTGACCCGCTGGTCCCCGTCCACATCGGCGATCCCCGCCATGCCCTGCCAGAAGGCCTCGGCACCGGTGTAGAGCGCCTGGCCCTTGTCGCAGCGGGCCGTCGTACCGAACTCGGTGAGCAGACGGGCGGCTGCGGCGTTGAAATCGGCGCGATCGATGTAGCCGTTGCCGTCCTGGTCGAAGGCGGCGAAGCGGTGCGCGATCTTTCGCTCGTACTCTGCGCTGTCCATGCGGGGAGCGTACGACGCCCGGGGCCTTCACGTGTCACCGAGCAGCTGTTCCTGTGTGACAACCTCGCATCACCGGGCCCGACTCAGGCGCTCAGCGGACTGCACTCCTCGTCGGCCGCCGACCGCGCGTCGGGGTAGACGTCGAAGAGGCGGCGCACCCCGAGCGCCCCCAGCACCTTGTTGACGTGCGAACCGTCCTCCGCGCCCCGGGCCGGAAGGATCAGCCGCAGCCTGCCGCCGCAGGACTTCATCAGCCGCCGCGACGCGATCAGTACGCCCACACCGCTGGAGTCGCAGAAGAAGACGTCGGACAGGTCGAGCACCACATCGCGCCGCCCCTCGGCGACCGCCTCGTGGACGGACTGACGCACGACGGGTGAGGTCACCAGATCGAGTTCGCCCCGTATCCGGAGCACGGTCCAGTCACCCTGCTCGGTCTCGTCCACCTTCAGCGTCACGCGACTGGACCTCTCGTTCCGGGGGCTCCCGGCAACCCGGAAGTTTCCGTTCCTCCTCGCGGCTGCCCCACCGCGCCTCCATGAAACACCGAGGTGCCCGCCGGAGCCCAGGCGGTTTCCGGCGGAAATGCTCACTTCGGCCCGTTTTCGCTGTTCAGAGATGGCGAGGAAGCGCCCGTGGCCGAAATGCACTACCGTCGGCGGCCACACCGCGCGGCAGCGGAGTTGCCGCAAAGGCGCGTACGCCGCCCGCCCGGCGGACTACATTCGGTCAGCGAGGGCAGAGGGTGGATCTACCGAGCTGGGCAGAGGGCGGGGCTGGGGGTTTCATGGCGAAGGACACACCGCCGCGCTGGGACCGCAGGATGCAGCAGAGGCTGGCCCGCGGCGAGGCTGCGGCGCTCGGTGAGCTGTACGACCGGTTCGCCTCCCTCGTCCACAGCCAGGCCCACCGGATGCTGGACGACGAGGACGCCGCGGACCTGGTGACCCGCGAGGTCTTCGCCCAGGTCTGGGAGAACCCCGAGGCGTACGACCCGAAGCAGGGCTCGATGCGTTCCTGGGTGGCCCGGCTCACCCACCTCCAGTCGGTGCGGCGGCTGCGCCGGGCGGCGGCCACGTCGTACGAGGCGGAGCACGGCGAGGGCGCCGTGCCCGATCCGGAGGAGCTGGAGCGGCGGGTGCGCAGCGCCACGGCGGCCGCCCGCGCCGACTACATCGTCTCCTCGATGCCCGCCCCGCTGCGGCAGGCCCTGGAGCTGGCCTACATCCAGCGCCGCGACTACCGCCAGACCGCCGCGGACCTCGGGGTCACCGAGGACGAGGCCCGTCGCCGCCTCCGGCTGGGCCTCCAGCTGCTCTCCACCGCCAACGCCCGCCCGCTGGAAGGGACCGCGCCACCCGGTTACGGACGAGCCCGGTGAGCGGCGACGGCCGGGAGAGCGACGGCCGCGACGAGGAGGTGCGGGGCGCGCGCCGGATACCGGGTCCGCGCTGGGCGGCGGACGACCTAGACCTGGAGTCGATGCCGCCGCCCGTGCTGCCGCCGCCCGGCGACCCGGCCGCGCCCCACGAGGTCGTCCCGGAACAGGCCGCGCCGGAGGACGCCGGGCCGGCCGCGCGCGCGGCCGAACAGAGCGCGCCCGGCGACGACGTGTACGAGGACGGCCTACGGGAGGCCCCCATGCCCTCCGGAACCGAGCCGGACGAGTGGCCGGGACCGCCCCGGCCGACGCCCGCGCCGGTCCTCTCGCACCAGGTCCTCAAGGCGCTCCTCGGCGCCTGGGCGCTGTCCGCCTGTTCGGCGGAGGAGACCGCTGCCGTGGAGGACCACCTCACCGGGTGCGCCCCGTGCGCGGACGAGGCGCTGCGGCTGCGGGACGCGGTGGGGCTGCTGCACACCGGCGGCTCGCTGGACCTCGATCCGACGTTGCGGACCCGGGTGATGGACGGCTGCCTGGGCCGTCGCCCGGCCCGGATTCCCGTTCCCGAGTGGGCCGCGCCGTACGACGCCGAGACCGCCCGGCTGGACGCTCTGCTCCGCGACATCGGGGACGCCGAATGGCATGCGCCGGTGCGGCTCCAGTGGTTCGAGGAGGAGCGCCCGGTCAGCCGCCGGGCGACGGTCGCCGGGGTGATCGGCCATCTGACGGCGGTCGACGGGCTGCTGTCCGCCGCGCTCGGCCTCGACGACCCGCTCGGCGGCGGCGACGTACCGCTCGACCCCACCGAGCGCACCGAGGCGTACTGGTCGGCGACGCGGCCGCCGGCCACCCGGGCCGTCCGCGAGCCCTGGCGGGACCAGAGCCACGAGCTGATCCGTACGGCGTCCCTCGCCGGGCGGAACGTCGCCGAGACCTCCGTCTCCTACGGCGCCTTCGCCCTGCCGCTCCAGGACGCGCTGCTGGAGCGGGCCTTCGAGTGCTGGGTGCACGGCGGGGACATCGCCGACGCCGTGGACTACCCGTACAAGGCCCCGTCCGCCGCCCATCTGCACCGGATGATCGACCTCGCGGCCCGGCTGCTCCCGGCCGCCCTCGCGGGCCGCCGCGGCGCCGGACTGGCCGGACCGGTCAGGGAACTGGTCGCGGCCGGGGCGCCTGGCCGCTCGCTCCATCTGGAGATCGAGGGGCACGGCGGGGGCGACTGGTACATCGCGCTGGACTCACCGGCCGCCGTCGGCTCGCCCGAGCGCGCGGTGGCGACGGTGGCCCTGGACGGGGTGGAGTTCTGCCGGCTCGTCGCGGGCCACATCCCGCCGGTGGAAGCGGCGGCGGGCCAGGAGGGCGACCGCGAGGCCATCCGCGACGTGCTGTTCGCGGCGGCCTCGCTCAGCCGGTTGTGACGCGGCGCCCGAGGACTACGCGAAGATCACCGTACGGCGGCCGTTGAGCAGGATGCGCCGCTCCGCGTGCCACTTCACCGCGCGCGCCAGCGCCTGGCACTCCACGTCCCGCCCGATCGCGACCAGCTGGTCCGGGGTGACGCCGTGGCTCACCCGCTCGACCTCCTGCTCGATGATCGGGCCCTCGTCGAGGTCGGCGGTGACGTAGTGCGCGGTGGCGCCGATCAGCTTCACCCCGCGCGCGTGCGCCTGGTGGTAGGGCTTGGCGCCCTTGAAGCTCGGCAGGAACGAGTGGTGGATGTTGATGATCCGGCCGCTCAGCTGCTTGCACAGGTCGTCGGAGAGGACCTGCATGTAGCGGGCCAGGACGACGAGCTCGACGTTCTCCTCGCGGACCAGCTCCAGCAGCTGCGCCTCGGCCTCCGGCTTGTTCTCCTTCGTCACCGGGAGGTGCCGGAAGGGGATGCCGTACGAGGCGACCAGCTCGGCGAAGTCCGTGTGGTTGGAGACGACGGCCGCGATCTCGACGGGCAGCGCGCCCGTACGGGAACGGAACAGCAGGTCGTTGAGGCAGTGGCCGAACTTGCTGACCATCAGCACGACCCGCATCCTCTCCTCGGACCGGTGGATCTGCCACTCCATCCGGAAGGCCTCCCCGATCGCGGCGAAGCTGGCCCTCAGCTTGTCCACCGTCACGGTGGCGTCCGAGGAGAAGTGGACGCGCATGAAGAACAGACCCGTGTCGTGGTCCCCGAACTGCTGACTGTCCTCGATGTTGCAGCCGGTCATGAAGAGGTAGCTCGACACGGCGTGCACGATGCCCTGTTTGTCGGGGCAGGAGAGCGTGAGGACGTACTGCTCGGGCAGGGCGGTGGGCTGCGGTGCGGTCATCCTCGTAGGGTGCCACAGCCGCCGGGGGCTAGGCGGTCCTGGTCATGATGCGGATGACGTCCAGGGAGCGCGGGGGCGTGTCCGGGTCCTCGGAGTCGTTGACGGCGAGCAGCACGTGCGCCTCGCGCGCCGCCCGGACCGCCTCCGGCCAGCCCTGATGGTCCAGATAGGCGGAGACGGGGGCGTCCGCGCCGACCTGGTGCATGATCCGCAGGACGCGCAGGGCGGCCGTGTCCACGGCGGCCGCCTCGGCGGCGTCCCTGAATATGGTGCCGACGTACTTCTCGGCGGACCAGTTGTCGAGCCAGGTGTCCTCGACCAGTCGGTAGACGGCGTCGGTGACGTCCCCGTACCCCTCCCGGCCGGCGAGCCAGCACTCGTGGTGGAAGTCGGGGTCGGAGAGCATGTGCAGCGCCGAGCGCACGTTGGTGCGCCAGCGCCACCACGGCATGTCAGTGAGCGGCATGCCGCCCATGGTGGAGGAGCGACGGCCGCGACGGGAAGAGTTCTCCGAACCTTGCTGCACGGTCGTCGATCGTACGTTCCTCGGCCGCACCCCCGCACGGCCCCCCGTAATTCACCTGGACATCACCGAGCGTTGAGAATCACACACCGCGCTGTTACCCCGGGCGCGGAAGGGTTCGGTGCCATGACCGGACGGCGACGCGCCCTGTTCCCCCGCCCCTTCCAGCACGGCATCGCCGCGGCGGCCGCAGGTGCGTTGCTGCTGACCGGCTGCGGTGTGCTCCCTGGGGCCTCGGGGGGATCCAGGGAGCCCGTCACCGTGATGACGTGGGCGCCCGACCGCTCGGACGACGTCAGCTCGGTGCAGCGGGCCGGGGTGCCCGTGATGGCCCGGGCGTACGCCCGCTGGGTCAACGACACCGGCGGTATCGGAGGGCGCGAGCTGCGGGTGATCGTCTGCGACGAGGGCGACACCGCGCTCGGCGCCGAGCGGTGCGCGCGGGAGGCCGTCAAGAAGGAGGTGGCCGCCGTCGTCGGCTCGTACAGCCGGCACGGGCAGAGCTTCATGCCCGCGCTGGAGGCGGGCGGCGTCCCGTACATCGGCGGCTACGGCGCCTCCACCGAGGAGTTCAGCAGCTACCTCTCCTACCCGGTCAACGGCGGCCAGTCCGCGCTGCTGGCCGGTCACGGACAGCAGCTGGCGCGTTCCTGCGCGCGGGTCTCGCTGGTCCGGCCCGACACGATCGGCGGCGACGGCATGCCGCAGCTCCTCAACAACGGGCTGTTGGCCGCCGACCGGCCGAAGTCCACCGACATCCTGGCCCCCGAGGACGCCACCTCCTACGACAAGCAGGCCGCGAAGGCGCTGGAGCGGTCCGGCGGCAGCTGTGTGACGGCGGTGCTCGGTTCCCGCACGGAGACCTTCTTCGACTCCTTCCGCCGGCTGGAGGCGGAAGGCGATCGGGTCACGGTCTCCTCCGTCCTCGGCAGCGTCAGCCAGCCGCTCATCACCCGCACGGGCGGCCGGAACAGCCCGTTCGAGGGGGCCCACGTCACCGGCTGGTACCCGGAATCGGGCGACGCCCGGTGGAAGGAGATGCGCTCGGTGATCAAGCGCTACGCCTTCGGGGACAACCGCATCGACCCGGACGACACCGCCGTCCAGACGACGTGGATCGCGTACACGGCGCTGCGGGCGGCCGTCGCGGCGATCGACGACGACGAGGTCACCTCGGGCCGGATCGCCGCCACCCTCAACCGGGGCACCGAGGTCGACACCGGCGGCCTGACCCCGACGCTCCGCTGGCGCTTCCGGGACCTGGTCGGCGCGTCGGCCTACCCGCGCATCGTCAACACGAAGGTGACGTTCCAGGTGGTCCGCGAGGGCCGTCTCACTGCCGAGAGGGAGGGCTTCGTGGATGTCGCGGAGGCCCTGACGGACGCCCCGCACAGCTGACGGCCGGGGTCCCGGCCGGCGCCGGACCCCGGTCTTCCGCTCAGCGGGCCCAGAAGGCTCAGAGGCCCCGGAGGGCTCGGAAGCCGGTCGCTCAGAGCTCGGTGTACGCGTGCTTGGTGAGGCCGTACTTCTCGGCGATCACGTTCCAGAGTCGCGACGCCTCGCGCTTGGCCTGGGTGGCCACCCCGCTCTGCTGGTTGCCGCTGGCGGTCTCCTTCGTCGACCGGGCCTTGCCGCCCTTGCAGACGTTCTTGTTCTTCTTGGCCTGCCGGGCCCAGGTGGCGTAGTGCTCGTCGGCCGCGGCGGAGGCCTTCCACGCCCGGGTGAGCGAGGACGTCAGCTCGGCGTGGCGCGGCAGCTCGTCCAGGGTCAGGCCGTCGAGCCGGGTCAGCAGGTCGCGGCGCTGCTGGGCGGCGCCCCTGAGGTCGGTGTTCGCCTGGTCAAGGTCCTTGCAGGACTTGATCTTCTCGACCGCGCTGATCACCGCGGCGCGGCTGTCGTTGCTGTCGTCCAGCAGCTTGTCCAGCGCCTCGGCCTGCGGCTTCGCGGGGTCGGGCGCCTCCTTGGGGGCGGGCTCCTCGGCCGGGGGTGAACTCTGCGCCGCCACCGTCTGCTTGTCGTCCTTGGGGGAGTCGTCGCCGCCGCTCATCAGGGCGCCCGCGCCGAGCCCGAGGACCGCGCAGCCGACGACGACGGCGGCGATCAGCGGGACGTGCGCGGAGCGCCGGCGCGGCGGCTCGGCGTCCTGGTGCGGGGCCGGCCCGTCCTGCTCCGTACGGCCCTGGAGCCCCTGGAGGCCGGACCGGTAGCCCGGGGAGGCCTGGTGGGAGTGGGGAGCGTGGGGCGGCAACTGCTCGCCCCGGTGCGGCTGCTGGGGCTGGTAGCCCTGCTGCGGAGGCTGCTGGTACGTGGGCTGGGCCTGCTGCCCCTGGTGCGGGGGCGGGGCCTGCTGCCCCGTGCCGAACCGCGGCATCTGCTGCGTGCCGCCCGCCGGACCCTCCGCGCGGAACAGGTTGTCGAACTCCGCGGGCGGCTGCCGGTCCCCCGGCCTGACCCCGTACGGGGCGCCGCCGGGCACCGGAGGTATGTACTGCGTGGCATCCGCGTCGCCGCCGGGCTGGGGCGTCCCGACGGGCCCGGCGCCTCCCGGGACGGGCGCGATGTACTGCGTGGCGTCCGCGTCACCGCCGGGAGCACCGGGAGCCCCGGGGCCTCCCCGCGTACCCGGCACGGCCTCCGGCGGCAGCGGCTGCGCGTACGGCAGGGGCTGGGGCGGCTGCTGCGGCTGGGGCTGCTGGTACGAGCCATGCTGCTGGGGCTGCTGATACGCCCCGGGCTGCTGATACACGTCCGGCTGCTGATACGCCCCGGCGTCCGGCGTCTGCGCGGGCGGAAGGGGCTGTGCCTGCGCCTGGGGCTGCGGGTAGCCGTAGTGCCCCGACGCCTGCGGGTCCGGCTGCGGCGGTGCGTCGGACCGCGGCCCCCACGGCTGCCCCCACGGCTGTCCGCCCGCGGGGGCCGCCTGTTCGCCGTGTCCGCCGTGCGGGTCCTGTCCTCCGGCCGCGGGTCCCCCCGGGGTCCAGGGGGCACCGCCGTCGGCGGGCAGGACGACACCCTCATGCGCGGGTCGTGCGGCGGGGAGCTGCTGCTCGCCGCCCTGTCCGCCCTGTCCGCTCTGCGTCACCGGGACTCCTACGTGTGAACCTACGGAATCGTCGGCTCACGCTATCGGGTGGTCACCCGCCTCCGCCAAGCGCGTAGGGCCCCTCACGACCCCTTCACAGCGGGGGTGACATCCGGCCGCCCCACGACGCTGTTATCGGGCGGACCCGCGCGACCGGGCCCGCAACCGCGGGATCACGCCGCCTGGAGCTCCAGCCGCTCGCCGAACTCCCGTACCGCGGGCTCCTCGGCGTAGGGCGCGAGCCGCTGCTGGAGGTCGTCGAGGTACTCGGCGCCCCGGGTGGAACGCACCGTCCCCAGGAGCTCCATCGCCCGCGTCCCCGTGTGGCAGGCCCGCTCCACCTCGCGCTGCTGGACCTGGGCCGAGGCGAGGAGCACCAGCCCGATGCCCCGGCGCCGCGCCCGGGTCTCCGGCAACGCGGCCAGCGCCTCCCTGGCCCGCCGGGCGGCCTCCTGCGCCTGCCCCAGGTCCCGGTGGCAGTGGGCCAGTTCGTCCGCGAGGTAGCCCGCGTCGAAGTGCGCGATCCAGACCGGGTCGTCGCCCGTGTCCGGGTCTGCCTGCTCCAGCGCGGCGACCGCCCGCCCCGCCACCGCGTGGCAGGTCCTGGCGTCCCCGAGCAACGCGTGCCCCCGGGCCTCGGCCGCGTAGAACATCGCCTGGGCGCGGGGGGTGACCTGCCCCCGGGCCCCTTCCTGTGCGGCGCGGGCCAGTTGGGCGATCTCGCGCGGGTTGCCGAGCTGGGCGGCGAGATGGCTCATGGAGGCGGCCAGCACATAGCCGCCGTAGGCCCGGTCGCCCGCCGCCTGGGCGAGCCGCAGGGCCTGGATGTAGTACCGCTGGGCGAGGCCGGGCTGACCGGTGTCGACCGCCATGTACCCGCCGAGTTCGGTGAGCCGGGCCACCGCGCCGAACAGCTCACGCCCCACCTGTTCGCGGTACGCACCCGAAAGCAGCCCGGAGACCACGCTGTTGAGGTAGTGCACGAGCACCGGGCGGACATGGCCGCTGCCGAAGCGGTGGTCGAGGTCGGTCAGGGCGGTGGTCATCGCCCGCACCGCCTCCACGTCGGACATCCCGACCCGGGCCCCGGCCGTCCGCTCGACCTGCGGGTCGGCGCCGGAGATCAGCCAGTCCCGGCTGGGCTCGACCAGCGCGGAGGCGGCGATGGCCGAACCGGTGAGCAGATCGCGGCGGCCCACGTCGCTGCGCCACAGCTCGCAGACCTGCTCGACGGCCCCGGCCACGGTCGGCGCGTACTGGAGGCCGACGCCGGAGGCCAGGTTCTTGCCGTTGGCCATGCCGATCTCGTCGATGGTGACCGTACGGCCGAGCTTGCGGCCGAGCGCCTCGGCGATGATCCCCGGGGCCCGGCCCCGGGGTTGCTGTCCGCGCAGCCAGCGCGCCACGGAGGTCTTGTCGTAGCGCAGGTCGAGCCCTCGCTCGGCCCCGACCATGTTCACGCGGCGCGCGAGGCCCGCGTTGGAACAGGCGGCCTCCTGGATGAGCGTCTGGAGCCGTTCGTTGGGCTGGCGGGCTACGAGAGGCCTTGCAGCCATATGTCCCCCTGAAGCATCGGTTATGTGCAGTGATCGGTGGAAGGGATCACTGCCCGGCACATACACAAGAAATGCGCATATTCCATCGGCATTCGGTACGGTCGGCGGTCCTGAAGGTGGCTACCCGCCCTTCGGTACGACGCCTCACGCGCGCCCCCGTCCATGCACCGATGCGCCCCGCGTGCAGGATCGATGCGCCGTGACCCGGTCATGGGGAGGCCGTAACCCCCGGTGACGCCGGGAGTTGTGCTGGTCGTGGAAGAGCCCATCGGAGTCACGGAAGCCGCACAAGTCCCTCAGCAGCGGGGGGATCACCTGCTCGACGCCGCGGTGCGGTATGCGGAAGAGCGCCACTGGGACGTGTTCCCCGGCACCTGGCTGGAGGCGGTGGAGGGCAGGGAGCGCTGCTCCTGCGGCGAGCCGGCCTGCGCCCTGCCCGGGGCCCACGCGGACCGGCCCGACTGGGCGGGCCAGGCGACCGGCAGCGGGGCCGCCGCCCGGCGCATGTGGTCCCGGCAGCCGCGCGCCTCGGTGCTGCTGCCGACCGGGCGCACCTTCGACGCGCTGGAGGTCCCGGAGGCCGCGGGCTTCCTGGCGCTGGCGCGGATGGAGCGGATGGACCTGACCCTCGGCCCGGTCACCTGCACGCCCGACCGCCGGATGATGTTCTTCGTGCTGCCCGGGGCCGCGGCCAAGGCCCCCGAGCTGGTGCGCGCGCTCGGCTGGAACGCCGAGGCGATCGATCTGACCGGCCGGGGCGAGGGCCACTACATCGCCGCTCCGCCGACCCGGGTCGGCGGGCGCGGGGCCGTGCAGTGGGCCCGTAAGCCCACCCACGTCAACCGCTGGCTGCCCGATGTGGACGAGCTGATCAGCCCGCTGGCGTACGCCTGCGCACGTGAGGCGGCCGACGCCCGCACCCGGACCTCGTAGGGCTCCGGAAGCCTTTCGTAGGGTGGTCCCCACCACGTGGGGATATCGAAAGGCTGTGCCATGCCGGACCGGGCAGATGCACGTACGGAGACAGACACGCGCACCGAGAGAGGCGCGCGTGCAGAAGCAGACGCGACAGCGGGCGGTGCGCCGACGGCGGCCCCCGCTGTCCGCGTACAGGGGCTGTGGAAGCGGTTCGGGGAGCAGGTCGCCGTCTCGGGGATCGATCTGGAGCTGCCCGCGGGCAAGTTCATCGGGCTGGTGGGGCCCAACGGGGCCGGTAAGACGACCACGCTCTCGATGATCACCGGGCTGCTGCGGCCCGACATGGGGACGGTCGAGGTCGCGGGCCACAACGTGTGGACGGACCCGGTCGAGGTGAAGTCCCGGATCGGCGTGCTGCCGGAGGGGCTGCGGCTCTTCGAGCGGCTGTCGGGACGCGAACTCCTCGCGTACAACGGGAGGTTGCGCGGTCTCCCCGGTGACGAGGTCGACAAGCGGGCCACCCAGCTGCTCGACGTGCTGGACCTGGCGGGTGCGCAGCACAAGCTGGTCGTCGACTACTCGACCGGTATGCGGAAGAAGATCGGCCTCGCGGCCGCACTCCTCCACAACCCCGAAGTGCTGTTCCTGGACGAGCCTTTCGAGGGCGTCGACCCGGTCTCCGCGCAGACGATCCGCGGGGTGCTGGAGCGCTACACCCGGTCCGGGGCGACGGTGGTCTTCTCCAGCCATGTCATGGAGCTGGTCGAGTCGCTGTGCGACTGGGTGGCGGTGATGGCGGCGGGCCGGATCACCGCGCGCGGCACGCTGGCCGAGGTGCGCGGCGACGCCCCCTCGTTGCAGCACGCCTTCCTCGAACTGGTCGGCGCGAGCGGCCGGGACACCGGCGACGCCCTCGACTGGCTGGGCGGCTCCCGATGAGCGTGCTGGACGCCCCGGTCACCGCCGCCGCCCCGGCCGCGCCGACGTCGGGCCTGACACCGGTCTTCGTACGGCTGAAGCTGTCGCTCCTGCGGAACGGGCTGCGGCAGTCCGCCGGGCGCAGGGCCGCGTTCATCGTCTCCCTGGTCCTCACCCTGCTGGTCGCCGCCGGGCAGGTCCTGGGCCTGGTCCTGCTGCGCGGCGACGAGCACGCGGGCACGGTCGTGGTGCTGCTCACCGGCGTCGTGGCGCTCGGCTGGGCGGTGCTGCCGCTGTTCTTCCCCAGTGGCGACGACACCCTCGACCCGACCCGGCTGGCGATGCTGCCGCTGCGGCCGCAGCCGCTGGTGCGGGCCCTGCTGGTGTCGTCGATGATCGGCATCGGCCCGCTCTTCACGCTGTGCCTGGTGGCCGGGTCGGTCCTCGCGCTGGCGCAGGGGGCGGCCGGGGTGGTGTTCGCGGTCCTCGCCGTCCCGCTGACGATGCTGCTCTGCGTGGCGCTGTCGCGGACGGTGGCCACCGCCAACGTACGGCTGCTGAACTCCCGCAAGGGCCGCGACCTCGCGGTGCTCAGCGGGCTGGTGATCGCGGTGGGCATCCAGTTCGTCAACTTCGGCGCGCAGCGGCTCGGGCAGTCCGGCGGGCTCTCCGCGCTCGACCCGGCGGCGGGCGTGGTCCGCTGGCTGCCCGGTGCCTCCGCGATAGGGGCGGTGGACTCGGCGTCGGCCGGTTCGCCGGGTGTCGCGGTCCTCCAGCTGCTGATCACGGTGGCGGCTCTGGCGTCGCTGCTGTGGATGTGGCAGCGGAGCCTGGTGAAGCTGATGACCGCGCCGGACGGCTCGACGCTGGCGGCGGCCGAACCGTCCCGCAAGGAGTCGTCCGCCGGCCGCGGCGGTCTGGCGGGGCTGCTGCCGGAGGGCCGTACGGGAACGGTCGTGCAGCGAAGCCTGCGGTATGTGGCGCGGGACCCGAAGACCAAGGCGGGCTGGGTGACGGCGCTGGCGATCGGCGCGATCGTGCCGCTGCTCAACGCGTTCCAGGGCACCGGCTCGGTGTACCTCGCGTGCTTCGCCGCGGGCATGCTCGGTATGCAGATGTACAACCAGTTCGGCCAGGACACCTCGGCGTTCTGGATGGTGGCGCTGACGATCTCCTCGCCCCGGGACGCGTACGTCGAGCTGCGGGCCCGCGCACTGGCCCTGCTGCTGATCACGCTCCCGTACACGCTGGTGGTCTGTGCGGTGACGGCTGCGGTGATCGGGGACTGGGAGTCCCTGCCGGGGGCGCTGGGCCTGTCCTTCGCGCTGCTGGGCGCGATGATGTCGACGGGAGCGGTGACCTCGGCGCTGTTCGCGTACTCGATCCCGCAGGAGGGCGCGTTCAAGAACGTGGCTCCGGGACAGGGCGGGCTGGCCTGGATCTCGATCCTCGGCGGCATGGTGGCGTCCGCGCTGCTGGCCGCGCCGGTGATCGCGGTGACGATCTGGCTGCACACCGCGGACCACCATGGCGCTCTGTGGCTCATGGTGCCGGGGGGCGTCGCGTACGGGGCGTTCATCGGGTGGGCCGGGCTGAAGCTCGCCGCGACGCGCACGGCGAACCGGCTGCCGGAGATCCTTTCGGCGGTCAGCAAGGGGTGACCCCCTGCCGACGGCTCCAGGAATTGTCGGACAGGCCCTACGGGGCGACCGGCTCCCGGTCGCCCCGGCTGTCCTCGGCGAGCTGTTCCAGGAACGGCTCCACCGCCGCCCGCCAGCCCTCCGGCTGGTCGTAGTGGATGAGGTGGCCCGCGTCCGCCACCTCCGCGTACTGACCGCGGGGCAGGACGCGGACCATCTCCTGGGCCTCGGCACGGCCCAGCTCCCCGTCGAGGCCGCGCAGCACCAGCGCCGGGCACCGCACCTGGGCCAGCTCCTCCCAGTGGGCGTCGAAGACCCAGGTGGCGCGGGAGCGGAGCATCTGGCGGCGGGAGAAGACGGGACGCCAGCCGTCCTCGCACTCGGCCATCACCTCGGCGTAGAACTCGCCGCGAGAGGGGCTCGGCCGCTCCACCCAGGGGTCGTCCTCGCCGAACCACTTCCGTACGTCGGCGAGGGTGGCGAAGGGCAGCGGCCAGGAGTCGAACCAGTCGCTCCACTCACGCTGGGAGGCGGCGCCGAGGGCGGAGGCCCGCATGTCGCAGATGACGACGGCGCGGACGAGGTCGGGGCGCTTGGCGGCGAGCTGCCAGCCGGTGAGCGCTCCCATGGCGTGGCCGACGACGGTGACGGGACCGAGCCCGAGCTGTTCGATCGCGGCCTCGGCGTCGGAGACGTAGGCCTCGCGGGTGTACGGACCCTCGGCCGGCTTCTCGCTGCGGCCGTGGCCCCGCTGGTCGAGGCCGACCGCGCGATACCGCTCGGCCAGCCAGCGGGCGGTGGGGGCCCAGTGGGAGGCCCGGCCCATGAGCCCGTGAAGCAATAAGACGCCGGGGGCGCGGTCGCTCTCCGCACGCCCCTTGGGCGGGTCGGCGAACTCCCATGCCGCGAGGCGTACGCCGTCGGTTCCGGTCACATCGATGCGCCGCACCATAGTCCTGGCACCCCCTTCTGGTCCTCGATCACCGTGTGGTCCCGCCTCGCCAGGCTATCGAACCTGTATTCGAAAACGGAGATGTGCCACCCAACACCCCACGTTCGAGTGACACCCGTCCAGGATTGGCGCCGACCGCCGTGGGGAGATCTTCACCAGGAGGCGGACCGCTCGGGGACAACGGGCCGCGGGGAATGACCTTGAGAGCTCGGGGCTCCGGGTCAGCACAGGGGAGGACAGGCCCCGGCGTCTTCGGACGCCGGGGCCGACCCCTGTCCGGGGGCGCCCCCGGGAAGGGCCCTGAGACCGCTCCCAAAACCGGTCCCGAGACCGCGCCCGGGACCGGCTCCGCCCGGCGACGGCAACGACGACAACGAAGGCGACAAGGGCCCCACAGGGCTCGGTGGGCACCGTCCGGTGCGCGTGCCGGTATAACGGGCGCATTCCCTGCTCCCTCCCCTGCCTGGGCTCAGCCTGGCACGCGATGCGCCCCCGGCGCTGCGATTCCGGAGGGAAACCAGCGCCCGGCCGCCTCGGCCCCGGGCAACGAACGCGTCAGCGCTTGGCGACGAAGACGTGCGAGGCGATCTCGGCGTCCAGCTCGGCCGCCTCCCCGCTGGAGCCGACCAGCACTCCGCCGGGCGACTCGGTCACGCTGACCACGGACCCGGGCTGCACCCCGGCCCGCCGCAGCGTGTACATCAGCTGGGCGTCGGTCTGGATCGGCTCGCCGATCCGCCGCACCACCACGGTCTTGCCCTCGGTGCCCGGATCGAGCTCGGCCAGGCTCACCATGGAGGCGTCCAGGAACGGGTCGGCCTCGGCCTTCTCGCCCAGCTCCTCCAGGCCCGGGATGGGATTCCCGTACGGCGACTCGGTCGGGTGACGCAGCAGCTCCAGCACGCGCCGCTCCACCGCCTCGCTCATCACGTGCTCCCAGCGACAGGCCTCGGCGTGGACCTGCTCCCACTCCAGGCCGATCACGTCGACGAGGAGACACTCGGCGAGCCGGTGCTTGCGCATCACACGGGTGGCGAGGCGGCGGCCCTCCTCGGTCAGCTCCAGGTGGCGGTCCCCCGCGACCTGGACCAGACCGTCGCGCTCCATACGAGCGACCGTCTGGCTGACGGTCGGACCGCTCTGGTCCAGCCGTTCGGCGATACGGGCGCGCATGGGCACGACGCCTTCCTCTTCCAGTTCGAGGATGGTGCGGAGATACATCTCCGTGGTGTCGATCAGTCCGGACATACGTGCCCCTCGATGCTGTGACTAGAAAACGTCGTGCGATGGCCCTGTACCAATTCTGACGCATAGCGGCGACAACCGTGCCGCCCCGGCGCGAGACCGGTGGAAGACCGTGCGGACGAGGGCGCCGGGCGCTATTGACAGGCCACTGGTCCAGACCGCAACGTGATCGGCGGCACGGGCATTCCCACCCCGTCGATCCACCCCGTCGATCCACCCCGTCGTCCCCCGCCGAAAGGGCTCTCCCCGATGAGCGACAGCAAGCTGGCCGGTCAGTTCTTCGACGCGGCGATCGGCCTGCTCCAGCGGGTGCGCGACGAGGAGGCGGCCTCGATCGACGCCGCGGGCACGGCCATCGCCGACACCGTGGAGGCGGGCGGCCGGCTGTTCGCGTTCGGCGCGGGGCACTCCTCGCTCGCCGCCCAGGACGTCGTCTACCGGGCGGGCGGCCTGGCCCTGATGAACCTGCTCACCGTCCCCGGCGTCGTCGGCGTGGACGTCATGCCCGCCACCCTGGGTTCGGCCCTGGAGCGGGTGGACGGGCTCGCCTCGGCCGTCCTGGACACCAGCCCCGCCACCGCCGGGGACGTCCTCGTGATCATCTCGCTGTCCGGGCGCAACGCGCTGCCCGTGGAGATGGCGCAGAACGCCCGCGCCCTCGGGCTGAAGGTCATCGGCGTCACCTCGGTCGCGTACGCCGAGAACACCCGCTCCCGGCACGCCTCGGGCGGCTTCCTGCGGGACCACTGCGACATCGTCCTGGACAGCAAGATCGCGATCGGTGACGCGGAGCTGACGGCCCCCGGCATCGAGGCCCCCTTCGCCCCGGCCTCGACGGTGGTGACCAGCGCGATCATGCAGGCGATGCTGGCCGCCGCTGCCGAGCGGCTGGTGTCCCGGGGCATCGAGCCGCCGCTCCTGCGCTCGGGGAACGTCGACGGCGGCCACGAGTGGAACGGCCGGGTGATGACGGAGTACCGGGACCGGATCTTCTACCGGCACTGAGGTCCGGTACGCGGCCCCCACTCAGGTACCGGTACGCGGCCCCCACTCAGGTCCGGTCCGTACACCGCCTACCGGTACGCCGTCGGGAACGTGACCCGGGCCGTGAGCCCCCCGCCCGGGTTCGCCGTGGCGCTCACCGCGCCGCCGTGCGCGCGGGCGACCGACGCCACGATGGAGAGCCCGAGGCCCGCGCCCTCGCCGGGGGCATGGCGGCGGGCCTGCGCCCGGCGGAACGGCTCGAACAGCAGCGGCACGGTCGCCGGGTCGACGGCCGGGCCGGTGTTGGCGACCTCCAGGCAGCCCGGCCCGACCCGGACCCGTACGCTCCCGCCGGGGTGGTTGTGGCGCAGCGCGTTGGCGACCAGGTTGTGCACGAGGTGGTCCAGCAGCACCGGATCGCCCTCGACGCTCACCGGCCGGGCCTCCACCTCGACGGTGACGGACCGTTCCCTCGCCTCGGCGGCCAGCGCCTCGGTGACCGTCGATGTGGCCGTGTCCAGGTCGACCCGCTCGCGCCGCCGCAGGCCCTCGTCGGAGACCGCGAGGAGCAGCAGGCCCTCGATGAGCTGCTCGCTGTCGTCGGCGGTGTCGATGAGCTTGTCGCGGATCCAGGCGACCTTCTCGGGCGGCGGGTCGTCGGCCAGGCCGATCTCGGCGGCGGCCCGCTGCACGGCGAGCGGGGTGCGCAGCTCGTGGGCGGCGTTGGCGGCGAACCGCTGCCGGGCGGCGACCAGCTCCTCGATCCGGTCGAGCATCCCGTCGAAGGTGTCGGCCAGCTCCTTCAGCTCACCGGGCGGGGCCTTCAGCGCGATGCGCTCGTGCAGGTTGCTGCCGGACAGCCGGCGGGCTCGGGCGGTGATGACGCCGACCGGCCGCAGTACCCGGCCCGCCATCCACCAGGCGAGCGCGACGGAGAGCGCCGAGTAGCCGGCGAGGGAAACCGCGGAGACGGTGAGGAGCTGGTTGAGCGCGGCGTCCCCGGCGGCGGTGCTGAGCTTCTGCGCGACGGCGATCTGGCCGGGTTCGAGCCTGGTGGTCCGCGCCCAGTCCCCCGAGGGCAGCGCGGGAGTGGCGGCGGCGGCCGCGTCCAGCTGGGACGAGGGGACGGCGGGGGCGACGGCGGTGACGATGCTGGCGTACAGGCCCTCGCTGACCAGGAGGTAGACGAGCCCCATCAGCAGGACCCCGGCCAGCATCAGGAGCCCGCCGTACAGGGCGGTGAGCCGGGTGCGCTCGCTGTTCACCGGGCGCCACCCGCCCGCGGCCCGTCGCCGATGCGGTAACCGGCGCCCGGGACCGTCTCGATCACCGGGGGCGCGCCGAGCTTGGCGCGGAGCTTGGAGAGGGTGACGCGGACGGCGTTGGTGCGGTAGCTGGTGTCCTCCTCCCACACCTCCTCGATCAGGTCGTCGCCGCTGACGACCGCGCCCTCGGCCCGCAGCAGGGTTTCCAGCACGGCGAACTCCTTGCGGGAGAGGGACAGGTAACGGCCGTCGCGGCAGACCTGGCGGCGGGCGGTGTCCAGGGTCAGCCCGGCCCGTTCCAGGACGGGCGGGAGCGCGGGGCGGGCGCGGCGGCCGAGCGCGAGGACCCGGGCGAGGAGTTCGTCGTACGCGAACGGCTTGGTCAGGTAGTCGTCGGCGCCGATCCCGAGCCCGGCCACCCGGTCCCGTACGGTCCCCGACGCGGTGAGCATCAGAATCCGGGTGAGCAGCCGCATCGCGACGACCTTCCGGCACACCTCGTCGCCGTGCAGCCCGGGCAGATCGCGGTCGAGGATCATCACGTCGTACGCGCCGAACCGCAGCCGGTCCAGTGCCGCCCGGCCGTCGGGGGCCACGTCCACGGCGACGGCGTCACGGCGCAGCCCCTCGGCGATCATCTCCGCCAGGAATTCCTCGTCCTCCACCACCAGCACACGCATGGGCCCTGTGTACCCGAAAGCGATGTTTCGTCGGTGTAAGCACCGGCGCTGAGAGAAACGAAACCGCGTCCTCGCGCACGCTCGGGGCTGTTCGCACCCGGCCTGTCAGCAACGGACGAGGAGCCCCAAAGCGATGACGATCACCACGCCCCATTCCCGCCCCCATTCCCGCCCCCACTCCCACCCCCTTCCCCGCACCCTTCTCCACCGGACCGCCGCCGTTCTGGCCGCAGCGGCCGTCGCCCTGACAGCGGCCGGCTGCTCGGACGGCGGCGGCACCAGGAACGGCGGATCGGCTTCCTCCTCGAAGAAGACGGAGGAGGACCAGGCGCTGGAGCACCGCAAGTGCCTGCGCGAGCAGGGCCTGGACATCAAGGAGCCCAAGTCGGGCGAGGCCGGCGTCGGCCTCACCGTGGACGGCGGCAGCATGAGCAAGGAAAAGATGGAGAAGGCGTTCAAGGCCTGCCAGGACAAGGCGGTCGGCGGCGGCCCCAAGGAGCTGACCCAGGCGGAGAAGGACAAGATGGTCGCCTTCGCCCGGTGCATGCGCGAGAACGGCATCGACATGCCCGACCCGAAGTTCGACGGCGGGGCGATGCAGGCGGCGCCCGCGATGAAGCCGAAGGACATGAAGAAGTTCGAGAAGGCCAACAAGGCGTGCGAAAGCGTGGGCCGATGAGGCGCGGACGGGCCGCGGCCGCAGCGGTGGTGGTGCTCGCCGTGGCGGCGGGTTCGCTAGCGCTCACCCGGCTCGGTTCCGGCGAGGAGGGCGACGGAGGGGCGAGGGACACCGGGCTGCCCCCGGCCACGGCACCGGTCGAGCGCGGCGATCTGCGCGACAGCGCGCAGGCGGACGGCACGCTCGGCTACGACAGGGAGCGCAAGGTCAACGCGGGCGCGGCGGGAACCATGACCTGGACGCCGCGCACCGGCTCGACCGTGCGGCGGAACGAGCGGCTGTACGAGGTCGACGGCCGTCCGGTCCGCCTGATGTACGGCTCCGGGCCCATGTACCGGACGCTGAAGCCGGGTGACAAGGGCCGGGACGTGGAGCAGTTGGAGCGCAATCTCGCGGAGCTCGGCTACACGGGCTTCACCCCGGACGACGAGTACACCGAGCTGACGGCGGCGGCCGTCAAGCGCTGGCAGAAGTCCCACGACGCGAAGCGGACCGGGAAGGTGGGGCCGCAGGACATCGCGTTCGCGGCGGGGAAGGTCCGGGTCAAGAGCGTCGAGGCAGGGGTCGGCGAGCAGGCCCAGCCGGGCGCCCCGGTCCTCGTCACGACCGGCTCCGAGCGCATCGTGACCTTCCGGCTGGACGTGGCCGAGAGCCAGTTGGCCAAGGCGGGCACGAAGGTCACGGTGGATCTGCCGGACGGCACCACCGCGCCCGGGAAGGTCTCAGCGGTCGGCCGGACGGCGAAGCCGGGCGACGACCCGCAGGACGACAGCCCCAAGGTCACGCTGACCGTCTCGTTCGACAAGCCGGACGACATCGGCGGGTTCGACCAGTCCCCGGTCACGGTCAGCCTGACCGGCGAGACCCGCAAGGACGTCCTGACGGTCCCGGTGAACGCGCTGCTCGCCCTGCCCGGCGGCGGCTTCGGCCTCCAGGTCGTCCAGGGCGGCACGGTCCGCGAGGTGAAGGTCGAGCTCGGCATGTTCGCCGAGGGCCGGGTGGAGGTCTCGGGCGGCGGGCTGCGTGAGGGTACGAAGGTCGGGGTGCCGAAGATATGAGCAGGCACGCGGATACGAGCAGCCACGCGGGTACGGGCACGGACGCGTACGCCGGTACGGGCACGGATACGGATACGGCCCCCGGCACGAGCGCGGCCCCCGGCACGAGCGCGGCTCCCGGCACAAGCGCGTACGCCGGTACGGATACGGACGCATACGCCGGTACGGGCACGGACCCAGGCACGGGCACGGGCACGGACGCGGCCCTCCGCACCCGCACGGTCGTCGCCCTCTCCGGCGTCACCAAGGAGTACCCGGGCCCGGTCGCCGCGCTGCGCGGGGTCGACCTCACCGTCGAGGAGGGCGAACTCCTCGGCATCGTCGGCCCCTCCGGCTCCGGCAAGTCCACGCTGCTGCACATCATCGGCACCCTGGACCGCCCCACCGCCGGGTCCGTTCACATCGCGGGCCACGACGTGGCGGCCCTCTCCGACCGCCGCCTCTCCGCGCTGCGGGCCCAGCACGTGGGCTTCGTCTTCCAGGCGTTCCACCTGGTCCCCGGCGTCAGCGCCCGCGACAACGTGGCGGAGGGCCTCCTCTACTCCGGCCTGCCCCGCTCCGTACGCCGCCGCAAGGCCGCCGAGGCGCTGGAGCGGGTGGGCCTCGCGGACCGCGTGGACCACAAGCCGCACCAGCTCTCGGGCGGCCAGAAGCAGCGGGTGGCCATCGCCCGGGCGGTGGTCGGCGAACCCGCGCTGCTGCTGGCCGACGAACCGACCGGGGCGCTGGACTCGGCGTCCGGGGAAGCGGTGATGCGGCTGCTGCGCGACCTCAACCGGGAGGGGGCCACGATCGCGGTCATCACGCACGACACGGAGATCGCGCGGGAGCTGCCGCGCGAGGTGCGCATCCGGGACGGCCAGGTGGTGGCGGACGTACGGAATCCTTCCTCCGTACCGTCCACGGTGACGGGGGCGGGCCGGTGAGCCGCACGGGCCGGGGCCGGCTGAAGGCGGCCCGGCTGGGCCCCCGGGACGTACTGCACGTGGGCTCGGCGGGCCTGCGCAGCCGCCCGATGCGGGTGGTGCTCTCGGCCCTGGGCATCGCCATCGGTATCGCCACGATGATCTCGGTGGTCGGCATCTCCGCCTCCAGCCAGGCCCAACTGCTCCGCGAACTGGACAAGTTGGGCACGAACCTCCTCGTGGCCTCGCCGGGCGAATCGATGTTCGCCGGTGAGGACGTCAAACTGCCCGAGGAATCGGTGGGAATGGTGGGCCGGATCAAGGGCGTGCAGGAGGTCGGCGCGACGGCCGACCTGGACACGACCGTGCGCCGCAACGAGAAGATCGACGAGGGCGATACGGGCGGGATCTCCGTCAAGGCGACCACGGCCGATCTGCTCCGCGTCCTGCGGGGCGAGGTCAGCAGCGGCAGCTGGCTCAACGCGGCGACCGGCCGCTACCCCTCCGCCGTACTCGGCCATGTCTCCGCCGAACGCCTCGGCGTCACGAAACCGGGCCAGCAGGTGTGGCTGGGCGACCGGTACTTCACGGTCGTCGGCATCCTGGCCCCGCTCCCGCTCGCCCCGGAGATCGAGCGCTCCGCCCTGATCGGCTGGGAGGGCGCGAAACGCCTGCTGTCCTTCGACGGCCACCCGACGTCGGTGTACGAGCGCTCGACGGACGCGGCGGTCAACGACGTACGCAAGGCGATGGCGGCGACGGTCGACCCGCGGAACCCGCAGAACGTGAAGGTGACCGACCCGTCGTCGGCGCTCCGCGCGAAGGCGGCGACCGAGGGGGCGTTCAGCAGCCTGCTGCTGGGCCTGGGCGGCATCGCGCTGCTGGTCGGGGGCGTCGGAGTAGCCAACACCATGATCATTTCAGTCCTGGAACGCCGGTACGAGATCGGCCTGCGCCGCTCCCTGGGCGCGACCCGGGGCCAGATCCGCGTCCAGTTCGTCACGGAGTCGCTGATGCTGTCCGGCCTGGGCGGCCTGGCGGGCGTGGCCCTGGGCGCGGCGGCGACGGGGGTCTACGCGTCGTCCGGCGGACTGCCCTGGGTGGTCCCGCTGTGGGCGGTCGGCGGGGGCTTCGGCGCGACGCTGGTGATCGGCACGGTGGCGGGCCTCTACCCGGCGGTCCGGGCGTCCCGCCTGTCCCCGACACTGGCGCTGCACGCGGCATGAGGGGTTCCCTCTCCCCCGGCCCGCCATGGGGTTCCCTCTCCCCCGGCCCGCCATGGGGTTCCGTCACTCCCGGTCCGCCGGGGGTCCCCCTCTCCCGGTCCGCCAGGGGTCCCTCCTCCCCCGGTGTCCGACGGGGGAGGAGGGACCCCGCGGTGGCCAGTGGGGTTCACACCCCCTTGGTCACCAACGCCAGGTCGACCGCCCCCGCGACCCGGGCCGCCACCGTCTCCGCGTACGCCGTGTCCTGGCGTTCGAACGCGGCCCGGTTCGCCGCGCGCAGGAACGTCAGGACGCCGAGCGTCCGGCCCCGGCTCCGGAGCACCGCGCAGAGGGCGTGCGCCGCGTCCCGGGGCCAGCGGCGCTCGGCGGCCCAGGCCGGGCCGGAGCCCCCGGCGGCCGCGCTCGTACGGACGGTGCCGGTGCGTTCGACGCACTGGAGGGCGGGGTGGCCGGGGGCGTAACGGGCCGGGATGGAGCCCCCCGCGACCAGCAGACACGGGCCGGGCGCGTCGGAAGGCGTGGCGGCCGTGCGCACCAGGCGCTCGCCCGCCATGAGGTCGACCAGGACGTGGTCGGCGAACCCGGCCAGCGCGAAGTCGAGCAGGGAGGTCGCCGCCTCCATCGGGTCCTCGCACTCGGATGCCGTACGGGCGGCCCGGTGGAGCTGGCTCGTCCGGAACCGCAGCCGGTCGGCCTCCTGTTCCGCGAGCTTGGCAGCGGTGACGTCCCGGAAGAGCCACCCCACCCCCAGCGGAACCGGCTCCTCCGTCAGCGGCGAGGCCAGCCGCAGGAACCCGCTGCGCCAGCACCGGCGGCGCTCGCCCTCCGCCGTCCGCAGCGTCACCCACAGCTCGGCCGGGGCGCTCGGCGCGCCCTCGGCGAGCACATGGTGCAGGGCCGCCTCCAGCTCCTCGACGCCCTGGACCACCAGCTCGCCGAGCGGACGTCCGAGCAGGGCGGTGCGGCCGCCGCCGAGCGCGCGGGAGGCATACACGTTGACCACCGTCGGGCGCAGGTCGACATCGACGAGCACCACACCCCAGGACGCGTCCTCCAGCAGCGCCTCGCTCAGCGCGATGGCCCGCTCCAGGTCGATCTGGGCGTGCACCTCGCTGAACGCGCAGTACACCCCGGCCGGTTGCCCGTCGGCGCCGCGCACCCCGGCGGACTGGGTCCGCACCAGCACCCGCCCGCCGTCCTTGCGCAGCAGCGCGAACTCGTGCACCTGCCGCCCGGGCGCCCCCATGGCCGACATCAGCCGCGTCTGCACCTCGTCCGCGTCGGCCCGGCGCGCCGCCCAGCCCGCGAAGCCCGTACGCCCCACGGCTTCCTGCGCCGACCAGCCGAGGATGCGTTCGGCCTCGCGGTTCCAGTGGGTGACGGTGCCGCCCGCGTCGAACGCGCAGAGCGCGGCGTCCATGCCGTCGAGCAGGGCGGCCAGCAGCTCGGACCCGTCGGGCCCGGAGCCCGGCAACTCCCCCTCACCGGAGACCGGAAGACCTGGACGCACCGGGCCGTCCGGGGGCCCGCTGCCGGGACCCTCGTCCGGCCCGAGCTCGTCCGTGGTCCCACTGCTCCTGGAAGCACCCACTCCGTACCCCCCGCAGAACGTGTCGGCTGTTCTCCCACGCGTCGCCGCGCGTATTGCTGCACGTCAGCCCATTCAACTCGAACGTGACCCAGCACACATCAACTTCACCGAAATCATTTCCCGGATCGACGCTTTTCCGATGGATTCACGCCACTCCGGGGACACGTACGGGACACAACGGGGACGCCGGGCCGGAGTTCGCCGGCGACACCACGGTGCGTGGCGGGGACGACACACGAAGTCCGCCGGGCACACCCACCCCCGGGGGCGGTCTGCTCGTCGTCCAGGACGGCCGGGCCACCCCGGTGCGGGACGGACGGGAGGCCACCGGCTTCAAGCTCGTCGATCCACGGAAGGCCGGGGCGCGCCGGGCCTGCCCCGCGCCGCCGAATAATTCGGTTGAACCCCGATCCGGACCGCTCCTACTCTGACGGCACACAGGAAAGGAGGTGTTCCGGAAGTGATTTCTCTTCGGACTCGTGAGGTGGCTGCGGGCTGACGCCCGACGTCGCGCTCTTTCTGCAGTGCAGGCCGGACGCCGGCCAATCCCAAGCAGTCACCGACCCGCAGGCTCGCCGGTAAGTCCGGCCGGCTCCTCTGTGCACGGAGGAACCAGAGCCTGCGGGTTTCTGCGTTCAAGGGGGTCGATCGGGTCGATCAGGTCGAGCCGACTACAGGATTCGTGCGTTCAAGCGGGTCGAGCCGGTCGCGCGGGTGATGGCGGATTACGGGCAGAGCCGCTCGACCCGCCAGGCGGCACCGGGGGCCGCCCCGCCCTCCCGTACGTACCGCAGCCGGTCGTGCAGCCGGTTCTCGTGCCCCTGCCAGAACTCGATCGTCTCCGGGGCGACCCGGAAGCCGCCCCAGTGCGGCGGGGCCGGGACCTTCTCGCCCTCGGGGTAGCGGGCGGCCAGCTCCTCGTACCGGGTGATCAGCTCCTCGCGGGAGCCGACCACGGTGGACTGGGCACTGGCCCAAGCGCCGAGCTGGGAACCGTGCGGGCGGGTGCGGAAGTAGCCGACGGTCTCCTCGCGGGGGACCCGGGCGGCGGTGCCGGTGACGATGACCTGGCGGGCCATCGGGTGCCAGGGGAAGAGCAGCGAGACGTACGGGTTGGCGGCCAGCTCGCGGCCCTTGCGGGAGTCGTAGTTCGTGAAGAAGACGAAGCCCCGGGCGTCGTACTGCTTCAGCAGCACGGTGCGCGAGGACGGCCGTCCGTCCGGGGTGGCGGTGGAGACGATCATCGCGTTGGGCTCGTACAGCACCCCGCCGACGGCGACCTGGCGGAACCAGCGGGCGAACTGGTCCATCGGGTCGGGGCTGAGGTCGCGCTCGGTGAAGTCCTCGGAGCGGTACTGCTCGCGCATGACGGCCGGATCGATGACGAGGTCGTTGCGGGACCCCTCATCGGAGGCGGCCGGGCGAGTTGCCGCATCATCCGGTGCGGGCACAGCGTGATCCGGATGCGGCACGGAGTGATCTGATGTGGGCACGGCCCCATCCTGCCGCAGCGGCCGAGTGTGCCCCGCTCCGAGGGGCCGTAACCACACGGCGGCGAAATGGAGCCCTGTGCCGGATGTCACGCTTCCCCGCATCGGAGGAACCCGCCAATATCTTGGGGCAGGCCTCTGTGGCCTTCGCACAGCACAGCCCGACGCAGCGCTGCGCAGCCTGCCGCTCATCGCCTGTCGCCCACCGCCCGCCGAACTGAGGGAGCCGCCTGATGTCCGACTTCGTACCCGGTCTTGAAGGAGTCGTCGCGTTCGAAACGGAGATCGCCGAACCGGACAAGGAAGGCGGTTCGCTCCGCTATCGCGGGGTCGACATCGAGGACCTCGTCGGCCATGTCTCCTTCGGGAACGTGTGGGGCCTGCTGGTGGACGGGGCGTTCAACCCCGGCCTGCCGCCCGCCGAGCCGTTCCCGATCCCGGTGCACTCGGGTGACATCCGGGTCGATGTCCAGTCCGCGCTGGCGATGCTGGCACCCGTCTGGGGTCTGAAGCCGCTGCTGGACATCGACGAGACGACGGCCCGCGACGATCTGGCGCGAGCGGCGGTGATGGCCCTGTCGTACGTCGCCCAGTCGGCACGCGGCCAGGGGCTGCCGATGGTGCCGCAGAGCGAGATCGACAAGGCGGAGTCCGTGGTGGAGCGGTTCATGATCCGCTGGCGCGGCGAGCCGGACCCCAAGCACGTCAAGGCGGTCGACGCGTACTGGACCTCGGCGGCCGAGCACGGAATGAACGCCTCCACGTTCACGGCCCGGGTCATCGCGTCGACGGGCGCGGACGTCGCGGCCGCGCTGTCCGGCGCGGTGGGCGCGATGTCGGGCCCGCTGCACGGCGGCGCCCCGTCCCGCGTCCTCGGCATGATCGAGGAGATCGAGCGCACGGGCGACGCGACCGCGTACGTGAAGCAGGCCCTGGACCGGGGCGAGCGCCTGATGGGCTTCGGCCACCGCGTCTACCGCGCCGAGGACCCGCGCGCCCGCGTGCTGCGCCGCACGGCCCGCGAACTGGCCGCGCCGCGCTTCGAGGTGGCGGAGGCACTGGAGAAGGCCGCGCTGGAGGAGCTGCACAACCGCCGCCCGGACCGGGTCCTGGCGACGAACGTCGAGTTCTGGGCGGCGATCGTGCTGGACTTCGCGGAGGTCCCGGCGCACATGTTCACGTCGATGTTCACGTGCGCCCGTACGGCGGGCTGGTCGGCACACATCCTGGAGCAGAAGCGCACGGGCCGCCTGGTCCGCCCGTCGGCGACGTACGTGGGCCCGGGGACGCGGGACCCGCGCGAGATCGAGGGATACGCCGACATCGCGGGCTGACGGGGTGGGGCGGGGTCGTCGAACGAGCCGGTACGGGCGTCATGGCGGGGCGCCCGGCGGTCCGGTCGCCCCCGGCCTGACCCGCGCGGCGGCAACGGCCGTGGGCGTCACCCCGCCTGAGCACCCGCCATGGGCAGGGTGACTTCGAAGCAGCAGCCGCCCGCCACGTTGCGTACGGCGGCCCGCCCCTGGTGAGCCTCGACGATGCCCGCCACGATGGCCAGGCCGAGCCCCGCTCCGGCCGGCGGCGTACGGGCGTGGTTACTGCGCCAGCCGGTGTCGAAGACACGCGGCAGGTCCTCCTCGGGGATGCCGCCGCAGCCGTCGGTGACCGACAGGACGACACCGTCCTCGGTGCGCTGAGCGGCCACCGCGACGGTGCCGTCGGCTGGGGTGCGGCGGATCGCGTTCACGAGGAGGTTGCCCAGAACGCGGCTCATCTCCTTGCTGTCGACCTCCACCGGCACCCGGTCGACGGCCTCGCCCACCAGTCGTACGCCGTGCTCCTCGGCGAGCGGGTCGACCCCGGCCATGGCATCGGCGACCAGGTCGTAGACCGAGATCCGGGCGAGACTCAGGGCGAGCGCGCCCGCGTGAATGCGGGACAGCTCGAAGAGGTCGCCGACCAGTGTGTCGAGGCGTTCGACCTCGGTACGGATCTGGCGCAGATAGCGATCGGGGTCGGCGGCCACACCGTCCTCAAGGGCCTCGGACATGGCGCGCAGACCTGCGAGCGGGGTACGCAGGTCGTGCGAGATCCAGGCCACCAGCTCGCGCCGTGAGGCCTCCAGGGCGCGTTCACGGTCCCTGGACTCCGCCAGCTTGGCACTGCTGGACGCCAGCTCCGCGCTCAGCGCCGTCAGCTCCGCGGTCGCCGCGTGCACGGGCGCGGAGAAGCTTCCTCCGTCACCGAACGAGCGGGCCGCCTCGGTCAGGGCCACACTGCGGGCGACCACCCAGCGGCCGAGCAGCAGCGCGGTGGCCAGCGAGACCGCGGCGGCCATCGCCAAGACGATCACGATGACGTTCAGGTCGTGCGGCGACAGGAACATCTCCCAGGCCACGGCCAGCGTTCCCAGCAGCATCGCGAGGACCGCGACGGCCGCGACGACGGTGAGAACGACCACGAGGGATCGGCGCCTCAGCAGCCGCAGGGCCAAGGCACCGAGGAGGCCGGCCACGGCGGCCCCCAGGAAGGCCAGGAGGGCGATGATGAGGATGTCCAGCATGAGGTCAGCCTTCGGTCGTCGTGGAGCGTCCGGGTCGGCCGGGCCGCACGGGGCGGTCTGGGCGTCCGGGTCCGTCGGGCGGCGCGGAACGGCCCGGGCGTTCAGGTCCGCCGGACAACGCGGAACGGCCCGGGCGTTCAGGCCCGCCGGACAACGCGGAACGCCCCGAACGTTCAGGCCCGCCGGACAACGCGGAACGGCCCGGGCGTTCAGGCCCGCCGGGCCGCGCGGAAGGGCCCTCGCCCGCCTCGTCCGCCACGTCGAGGCGGTACCCCATGCCCCACACCGTCTGGATCAGCCGCGGCCTGGCCGGGTCGTCCTCGACCTTCCCGCGGAGCCTGCGGATGTGGACCGTGACGGTCGACAGGTCGCCGAACTCCCAGCCCCACACCTCACGCATCAGCTCCTCACGGCCGAGCACCCGCCCCGGGTTGCGCAGCAGGTAGACCAGCAGATCGAACTCCCGGATGGTCAGAGTCAGCTCGGCCTCCCCCTTCGACACGTGGCGTGCCACCGGGTCCACCCGGAGACCGTCCGCCAGCAGCGGCGCCCCGGGGTCGGAGGCCGGACCGGTGCGGCTGCGGCGCAGTACCGACTCGACGCGCAGAACGAGCTCGCGGGGACTGAACGGCTTGGTGACGTAGTCGTCGGCACCCACTTCCAGACCGAGGATGCGGTCTTCCTCGTCGCCGCGCGCCGTAAGCATGATGACCGGCACCGGGCCCTCGGCACGCAGTCGGCGGCAGACCTCCAGACCGTCCATACCGGGCAGCATCAGATCCAGGACCACCAGGTCGGGCCGGTGCAGCGCGGCGCACTCCAGGGCCGCCGGCCCGTCATCGGCGCGGATGACCTCGTACCCGGCACGGCTCAGGTACCCCGCGACGACCTCGGCCACGGTCAGGTCGTCGTCCACGACGAGCACGCGCAGCCCGGCGTCCAGCGGTGATGTCTGCATGCCCTCAGCCTCGCACCGGCCCGGGCGGACCGGGTAGGCAGGACCCCGGCCCGGCCGTCGACGTCCCGGTTTCGTAAGAACCTGAAGCCCGTTTCGTCCATTCATCCTTCGTAGGGTGAATCCCACGCCTCCCGCCCTCTCCGGGCAGTGACTCCGCCGCGGCGGCACCCGCCCGGCAGGTCGAAGAAGAACAGGAACCGTGACCATGCCCGACCCGACGCCCCGAGACACCCCGAAGCGACGGCCCTGGAGTCGGCCGGTGATCGTCGGCGCGCTGATTGCCTTCGCACTGGTTGCGACCGCGGGGCTGTACTGGTTCCAGCCCTGGAAGCTGTGGCAGGACGAGACGGTACGCGAGGAGCTGGTCGTGCCCACCGCCCCGCCGCAGACCGCGCCCCCTGCCCCGGGCGCCTCCGCGCCCACGCCCCCGCCGGGGCCGACGACACTGGCGACCGGCGAACTGATCAGCCACGAGCACCGCACGACCGGCACGGTCAAGGTGGTGCTCCTGCCCGACGGCTCACGGACGCTGCGCCTGGAGGGCCTGGACACCAGCAACGGCCCCGACCTTCAGGTGTGGATCACCGACGCCCCGGTCAAGGAGGGCACGTCCGGCTGGCGCGTGTTCGACGACGGCGCGTACGAGAACCTCGGCAAACTCAAGGGCAACAAGGGCGACCAGAACTACGCCCTGCCGACCGACATCGATCTCGACCGGTTCACGAGCGTAAGCATCTGGTGCGCCCGCTTCAGCGTCTCCTTCGGGGCAGCCGAACTCAACCCCGCCTGAGCCCGCCTGAGCCCCGCCTCAACCCGGCCCGACCCCCGCCTGAACCCGGCCTGAACCCGGCCTGCGGACGGTCGCCGGGCGGTCGCCGGGCGGTACGCGGGGACGGGGCAGGCCGATCCCCCACGCGCCGTCCGGCGAGAGGCCGTACCCGGAAGCGCTGGCTGCGAGCCGTCGCGAACGGAACGGACACCGCTTGATGCGGCATAGATTCCTTCGCATGGGATCGCAAGAAGCAACTACAGCCGCAGACGTGCACACTTCGACCGTGCACACGTCGACCTCGTCCTGGCAGCAGCCCTGTCCCCCTCCTGCCTCGCCCGAACGGAGCCGCCTGGTCTCGTCGCTCGCGGACCGGGTCCTGACGGGCGGAACGGGCCGCCTGCTCGTAGGAATCGACGGCTTCACGGCAGCGGGAAAAACGAGCTTCGGCCACGAACTGGGCGCAGAGATAGCCAAGTCGGGCCGCCCCGTGCTGCGGGCCACGCTCGACGACTTCAAGAACCCCTGGAAGGACCGCCATCTGTACGACCGGGAGTCCGGCGAGGGCTACTACCGCAACGCGTACGACTACGCCACGGCCAAGCGCCTCCTCCTGGACCCCTGCCGCTCCCCCGAGGCGGCTTCCTGCGCTCTCTGCTCGATCGACCCCCTGACGCAGAAGGACCACACGGCCGAAAGGACCCCGCTCACCCCGGACTCGGTGCTGATCGTGGACGGCGTCTTCGCGTTCCGGCCCGAGATCGACGCGTACTGGGACTTCCGCATCTGGATGGACGTTGACGCCGAACTCTCCGTACGCCGGGGCGCGGAGCGCGACCAGGACTGGGCGGGCTCGGACGCGGAGGCGATCCACCGCGACCGGTATCTGGCGGCCGAGCGCATCTACCTCGACGATGTGGACCCGCTGCCGGGAATGGACGCGGTCGTCGACAACACGGATTTCGCACGCCCGAGGCTGGTGCCGCCGCCCTCCGCCTCCTCGCGGTAGTCCTTGCCCTGAGCCCTCACGGCCCCGAACTGCGCGGCGATCGAGGGGCCAACCGGGGGCGTCCGAAAGCGCCTCCGCCCCGACCGCTGACGTTCCGGAATGGGAATCAGCCCTGCCTCCCACCACGAGGGCCCAGCCTCGCGCGGGAAGGAACTCCACACGGAGCCGACGCGCCTGGTTCCGAAGCCTGCGGGAACATAAGCCGGCTTCATGGTTCTTGCAGGCCAGGCGTTGGCCGCAATCTGGCTGATAGCTGATTGCAGATGCGATGCGGAGATTGGTAGACAGGGACACACATGCGTTCGCGCGCATGTTCGTGCGAAGTGCCGGGGGATGTCGTGAAGTTCGATACGGGGGCGGCGGGACTGTCGGCGTGGCGTCGCATTCGCAGGGTGCGCGTACGGATCTCCATCTGCCTTACGCATTCGGCGTTGGTGAAGAAGGACGACGCCGCTGCACAGACTCTGAGGCGGGCGAAGACTGCGTTCGACAGCGGCGGCTGACACAGGGACGGTTCGCTTTCGCCCGCCGTGCGGGGTGGGCCGGGTTTCGTTGTACGTACGGGGGGCGTGGATGACCGGGTGGGATATCAAGCCGCAGGGTGTGCAGAGCCAGTTGAAGGTGGTCGGTGTGCATGCCGGTGAGCTGGAGAAAGCGCTGACCGCATTATTGGCGGATCTGGCAGATGCCGCGCGGGCGGCGGGTACGGCGGTGCCGGGTGGGGTGGAGGCGGGTCAGCCGGTGGGGCCGTTGGCTCCGGGGGTCCGGCTCGGTCCGGTGGCGGGGAGTGTGACGCACTCGGCGACGGGTCCGGTGGCAGCCGCGCTGGGCGAGTACGTGCAGGCCCGGCAGCCGCAGCTGAAGTCGATGGCCGAGCGTATCCAGGCGGCGGTTCTGGGTGCGGCGACGGCGACGAACGAGTACGTGGAGGGTGACCTCGACACCGCGAAGCAGGCGCAGAACGCGGCGAAGTCGGTCCGCCTGGAACCGGCAAGGCCCTCATCGCCTACGACCAACGGGGCCAGAACCCCGCCCGCGCCGGCGGTGCGGTCACCTTCAACGCCCTGACGACCGTCTTCACCGGCGGCGCGGGAGGAGCGGTCTCCGGCACGGGCAGAGCCTCCACCACGGCCAAAGCCCTGTCGCTCGCCAACAGGACCGGCCGGGCCGTCGACCCCACCACCTACCTCATCAAGAGCGCGGGCGCAGGCCTCACCAAGATCAGCGACGTCATGACCGGCCTCAAAGGCACCGGCAACATCAACGTCCCACCCCTGCCGGAGAACGTCTTCACCCTTCCCGAGGGCGGCATCCGGCTACCCGACGGCACGGTGAGCCTCCCCGCAGGCACCGCAATTCCGGATGGCGCGATCCGCCTCCCCGACGGCACGATCAAACTCCCCGACGGAGTCGCCGCCCTCCCCGAAGGCACCGTCGAATCACCCTCCGACGAGGGACCTGCCTACATCGGCCGCGATGGCAGCCTCTACAACCAGAACGGCAGCATCGCCCAACACGCCGACCAGGCCCACAAGGGCGCCGACACGGATGGACCACGCGTCGACACTGCCACGGAGCCTGCCCTGGCAGGCCCGGGCCGAGTCGGGGCCGACTCCGGCAGCAACAGGCCTCTCCGTATCCGCAACGGTCTTGACGATGCCAACCGAGCCGGAAGCGACCCTCCCGGCCGAATCCAAACCAGCGGTGCGACTTCCGGTGCAAGGCCAGATGGTGACGCTGGTGGATTCACCGGACGAGAGGGTTCACCCAACCATGAGGTGTTCGATACCGGCGGCAGTGGCCCACGTACACCCGACAGCCCTCCTGCCCACAGTGGTGGTGCCGACGACGGACTCGGCCGGGGAGAGGGTTCTGACCAGCCCTACCTGGAGGGTTCCTCACAGGTGAGGCCGGACGGCGGCAGATATGTGGAGGAGCCTGCTCCCGAGGACATCGCTGCGGCACGGTTTTATGATCAAGTGCGCGCTGATCCCTCGTCTCTGGATATCGGGACCATTTCTCGGAGGACGGGCGTGCACGCGGATGTCCTGGACCGAGTGCGGACCCACTTCTTCCTGACCGAGCACGTGGTGACCGATGCCCCCGGCAGTGCCCGAAAGGCCTACTTCACGCCACGGCGCGATGTCGCTGAACTCTGGGAGGCGGCGAGGCAGCGCGACCTGTCCCCTGAAAGTCAGAAGCGGGCGAGTTGCACCATCCGCGCCCCGAATCGACAACCAGGCGTTGAAGTAAAATTGGATGTCAGGGCGGGAGAACAAACCGACCTCGACCTGATGGCCCGAGAAGTAGACAGAGATGCTCACGGCTACCGATACAAGGACTCCAATAGCCCGAATAGGGTCGTTAAAAGATCCTGGACAACACGAAACAGATTCCAACTCGTATGCCCCTTGGACGCGCACCATGACGTTCTCGTACAAGGGAACGACCAAGGCTTCTTCGGGACCGGACAAGTAGTCACCGACGACACTCACCGCCGCTCTCCAAGCCGAAGTCAACGCCTGTGCGGCGGAGATGGCCGAGTAGCGTGACGGGCGCGGGCGTCGCCTGGTGGTCCGCAACGGCCATCACCGGGCGAGGCTGCTGATGGGTGTGCGCGCGGACGGCACGACGGAGCTCATCCCCCTGAGCGACAGCTACCGTGAATCAGCCGACTCGTGGGCTGGCCTGCTGCGCGACTGACACCGGCGCGGGATGCACGCTCCCGTTCTGGTGGTCGGCGGTGGGGGACTCGGATTCTCCCAGGTCCGCGGCAGGCGGGGAACGCACCGCAACTCGTCGCTCTCGTCCGCGCTGGCGCCCGCTTTGGGCGTGGACAGCTCGCCGAACGCCCGGCGGCCCGCATCGTGTGAGGCGCGTGCCGGCACGACGTGAAACGCGATGGACACGATGATCACAGCGGCCGTACTCTCGGCCGGTCCCAGTCTTCACACGTCCGAAGAGGTGCATTTGATGACGGTCCAGGTGCTCGCGGCCAACTCCGGTCGGCCGCATGGCCCAGCCGTTCTGACCAACACGGACCGAAGGAACCCTAGTAGTGGATCTGCCACGTAGCTTCACCATCCGCGAGAGCAGCCATCGCATCTGCAACCCGTTCACCAGCGAGAAGCTGACCAACCTGGGTCAGGCCGTCAGCCCGTCGCCGGGCACCCGCATGCTCGACCTCGCCTGTGGCAAGGGCGAGATGCTGTGCACCTGGGCCCGCGACCACGGCGTGGTCGGCACCGGGGTCGACATCAGTACCGTCTTCATCGACGCCGCCCGCGGGCGGGCCGTGGAACTGGGCGTTGCTGACCAAGTCGGCTTCGTACACGCGGACGCCTCGGGCCATATCGCCGACGATCCCGTCGACATCGCCGCCTGTGTCGGTGCCACATGGATCGGCTCTGGCGTGGCGGGCACCGTCGAACTCCTGCGGCGCAGCCTCGCACCCGGCGGCATGATGCTGATCGGCGAACCGTACTGGCGCCGCGAGCCTGAGGACCAGACCGTCGTCGAGGGCTGCCGTATGGCGCGTAAGGACGACCTGCTCCCGCTGCCAGAACTGCTCGAACAGTTCAGGGCCCTGGGCTGTGATGTCGTCGAGATGGTCCTGGCCGACCAGGACAGCTGGGACCGGTACGTCTCGGCACAGTGGCTCAACATCCGACGCTGGCTCGACGCCAACCCCGACGACGAGCTCGCCGCGGACATGCGTACGGAACTCGCCGCGGCACCCGTCCAGCATGCCAGGTACCAGCGCGAATACCTCGGGTGGGGCGTGTTCGTCCTGATGGACCGCTGACACACCACTCCTCGTGAGCCCCGGCGCCACCTGCCGGGGCTCACCCCCGTGGCACCGCGCCCCAACTCCCTTGGGACACCGCAGGCCTGGCTACGCGCCACGCGATCCACAGATCCTGGCCATTACCGTCGGCTGTCGCCCGCCCGGTCCCTGGCGGAACTCCCGGGTCAGGGCTTGGAAGAGGGAGAAGTTGGGGGTCAGCCGTACGGAGGCGACTTCGGTGTTACGGCGCCCGATCGCGTGGACCGCGATGGAGCCGTCCTTCACGTCCACGCTCCCGACCTGGCTCCAGATGGACTCGTGGAGTGGGTCACAATGCTGATCGTCACCCGTGAGGCCGACCGACGCTGCAAACTCCGGCCGTCCCAGCGCGATAGTCGGCCTGCTCGTCGCACGCAGCGGGTCTGCTGAGGAGGCTACGGGACCACGATCCCGACTTCGTCCTGCTCGACGGCACCCTCGCCGAGTGCGACCGGGGTCACGGCGTCCCCCGCCTGAAATCCTGGCGGATCTTCCGCAAATGCCGCTACAGCCCCAACCGAATGACGCCAATCGCCAAGGCCGTCCTCACACTGGAGCTGCAACGCTGAAGAACCTCGATTAATTTTGGTAAGAATAATTTCAGTTCACGACGTCACCGTAGTTGACATTCAGAACCTTCCCCGTTTCTGCGTTTATCATGACCGATGCTCCTTGATCGACAGGAACTTCCTCTGGGCTGACCTCCGCTGGCGGGAGTGCGAAGTTGATCGCCCACCGCGTCTCCCAATCTCCTTCTTCGTTCTTTTGTACGAGCACTTCCGAACTGTCGAACTTTCCATTCGGGACGCTATTGGAGGCGATTCTCTTGGCCTGCGCAGCAGTTATGCTGTGGGGAGGTGGAACTACGGGGCCAGGCTCGTTGCGTCCCGTAAAGGAGGAGATGCGCCCGCTTTGCTCTACTACGACATCCATCCGCATCGGCATAAGGACACCTTCCACTCGCTTCCGCCACCCGACCATCTTTTGCCCGGTGCCTGGAGCGATCGGGTTCACCATCGGCTGACTCCCTGCGAGCGCCCAGGGGAACCTAGAACGGACGAACAGTTCTGCCTGCCGAATGGCGTCATCATCTGATTTTATAGGACTATTTTCTACGCCAGGCAGTGAATCCGCCAGAGTGGACCCCGTTACGAACGATTCGGATTCGGTAAAATTCAAGAATCCGTCCTCCAGGGTCACGAGAGTCTGGTCCTCTTGGCCATTATCGCCCCTCATGTGCTGAATGCTGGAAATTCCGACCTTGCCGCCATAGATTTTTTTGACCACCTCTCTGGCCTTCTCCTGCTGCGCGGAACTTGCTTGCGTCAGTTCCAACACCTCGGTGAGAACCGGAGTAACAGTCATAGAACCAACTACGAGTATGACTACAGCACTTCCGAAGAGAGTGCTGGCGGCACGGGAGAAATCCCGCCTATTCAAGGCCCTATCCTGTACGCCGAACTTCTTCTTGAGCACGAGAACGGCTGCGGTCGCCCCGAGCACGGCTCCCAAGCCGTTAGCCACTAGATCCTCGGAAGCGCACGAGCGACCCATATGCGGAGTAACCGCCTGTACAAGTTCAGTGGTCGCCGAGAGTGCAATGCAGCTTGCTGTGATCAGGGCAGGACGACGGAACAGGACAACGGCCAAGAAGGCAAGCGGAAAGTACATGGCGATGTTCATCAAGCCCTGCTGAGTTAGCAGTGGCGTGAACGGATCGCGGTTGATCCAGCAAGCACCCGACGCGTCAGCGGAAGCGTGAATCGGGTAAAGCGTGGCGACGAGTTCCCCTGCAACAGCCCACCCGAGAAGCACTGCGAGGGACTGTGACCAATTTCGCCTGCGGGCCACACGGAAAAGCAAAGAACTAAGAATAAGGCCGAAGGCAAGGAAAGTAGGAACCAGCCATGGGTTCCCCTGGAGAATCGCGCTGATCACAGGAGCCTCGGTATAGCATCGAAGAGTAGGGAATGGAACAGCCCTGCGGGCCGCACCTGCAGAGGTGCGGCCCGCAGACAGTGACAATCAGCAGCTGTTGACCGGCGGGGTCTGGAAGGTCTGCTGGCCAGTCACCTGCATCCGGCCGACTGCAGATGCACAGGAGGTAAGCACATACGCGTTCTTCCACGTGGAGCGCTTTGGGGTCTTGGCCGACTGCTTGAAATAGCCTGCCCAGCGGTTCGATCCGTTGTAGCTATAACCGAATCTGGCATTGATTGCCGAGCCTGAATCCTTCCGGTACGCAACGACTATGTTCATCCGATTCTGGACCGTGGAATCCATCGACAGGAAGATGCTCAACTGTCCGCTGCTCAGCGAAGTGCATGACGTCACATGGCCACAATTCCCTGCTGCGGCTGCCGGCGACGCCCCCATTCCGAGCGCCAGGACGCTGCCCATAGCCACAAACGCAGCCGTCTTCTTCCTGGGTTCCCCTTTATTTTCACGAAACCAACACTTGCTTGCATTGTGAACCTACACGGTCACCAATTGCCCGTCCAGAGGCTTCAACAAGCGCCACAATCATCCCACATTCGAGGGAAAGTAATTTTTAGGGTGAGTGGCAAAAATCCACTTATACTGGGAAAGGTTCAGGAGGATTTTACATATTGCCCCTTTTGCCTATCCCGGGCAATCGTGGATCGGCTCGAACTTGCCCATTCCTCTCTCACTGTCGAGGATTACTTTCTGCCAAAGTTGTCTTATTTGGCTCCTGAGTGGGTCGTTCCAATTCGTTGTTGAGTGTTTTCGGATTGGCCACTGACGGGATGACTGCGGCGAGGGCACCCGGCACGAGGCACCCGTGCCGTCGAGAGAGGTGCTCGACGTCTCAACTCAGCAGCACAGGTGCCTCGTTGGTCTCCAATTCTGCCGCACTCGACCTGTCCTATACGTTGGTCGAGCGGGTTACCATGCTCATCGTCACCATCGACTTGTCCAGCCGCACCCTGCAACACCTCTCCGGTCTTCTCTCAGGTCACCGCCGTCGGATCGGCTCGCGGTAGCGTCGCCTGACCTGCGGCTGGCAGGCCCTGCTCGTCCTTGCACACCTGCGCTGCGGCGACACCTACGCCCGTCTCGCAGCTGGCTTCCGCATCTGGATCGCCACGGCCTACCGCTACATACGCGAGGCCGTCGACCTCCTGGCCGCCCTCGCGCCCACGCTGGAACAGGCCATGACGGCTGTCCGGAAGAAGGCGTACGTGATCCTCGACGGCACCGTGCTCCCGATCGACCGCATCGCCGCAGACCGGCCGTACTACTCCGGAAAGAAGAAGCACCACGGGATGAACGTGCAGGTCCTCGCCGATCCCGCCGGACGCCTGGTCTGGGTCTCGGACGCACTGCCGGGAGCCACACACGACCTGACGGCGGCGCGGGCCCACGGCATTCCCGCCGCCCTCGCCGCGGAGGACATCAAGTGCTGGGCCGACAGTGATGATGGTTCATGGCGTCACCGACAGATCTGTCCCTTGGGCTGACTGACCGGAGTCAAGGCGTACCAGGGAGCCGGCCCCGCGATCCGCGTTCCGATCCGTGGCAGCCCCTGCGCGGCTGGCGCCGACGTCACAACCGGGACCACGCGAAGGTCCGCAGACTCGGTGAACGCGCCATGGCGATCCTCAAGCCCTGGCGGCTCCTACGGAAGCTCCGCTGCAGCACCACCCGGATCACAGCCCTCGTCCGAGCCATCGTCGCCCTCGAACTCGCCTCCTGATCAAGATGGGAAGGGCTCACTGTGACCGCCGCTGCAGGCTGCCCACCAACGCGCCCTCGTCGCTCTGGTGTACCTGCGCAAGCGCGACACCCTGACCCAGATAGCCGTCGGCTTCGGGGGCCCGGTCGGCACCGCCCACGCCTACACCACCGCAGTGATCGACCTCCTGGCCACCCAGGCGCCCGGCCTGCTCAAGGTCCTGCGCGAGCACGAACCGCACTGCGCACTGCTCGATGGCACGCTCGCCGAGTGCGACCGGGTCGGTGACGGCCGAACTGAGCCTTCGCACAAGCACCGTCGCCACGGTGTGAACGTGTAGGTCGGCACCGATCCGACCGGGCAGGTGCTGTGGATCTCGCCGACCTTGCCGGGCCAGTGCCACGAACCAACTGCGGCCCGCACTCGCCGGATCCTCCGGATCTACGGACGCCAGGGCGTCCCGATCCTGGCCGGCCGCGCCTACACGGGTGCCGGCCCCTGGGGCACCAATGGACGCAGACGCCCACTAGGCGGGCAGATGCCCCCGCCAGAGCGGACGGTCAACCGGGCAAGGGCCACGTCCCGAGCGCCCATCGAACGTGGGATGGCACGACTCAAGTCCTGGAACATCTTTCGCGGATCGCGATGCAGCCCGAACCGCATGACGTCAATCGCCAAGGCCGTCCTCCCCGGAGAGGCAGCGCTGAAAGCGCTCACTTTCCCACCCAACAGCCCACGGGCGAGGAATGAACAGGAACCGAAGAGACAGGAACGGCGTGGGAATGGTCACGTGGCGTTTGGACCCAATTCCCGCTGTCGGCCCGTTGGTTGCCGCAGACTCGGCCGTAGACCAACCGTCGTCCTGGAGGACCACCGTGAAGATCCGCCCACCGTTCGTCGTCCTGCTCGCCGCGTCCGCCGCCGCCCTCACCGCCTGTTCCGGGTCCGGGCAGGAACTTGGGTACGGGGAGGAGGCCACCGGTGACGGCGTCGATGTGACGGTGGTGAGGGTGGAGGCGGGAAGCGCCGGGGATCTCGCCTCGTTGAAGGACGCCGCGAAGTACGACGGGCGGACGCCGTATTACTTGCACTACCGCGTCACCAAGACCAAGGACGGCTCCGTCGAGGGCCCCTCCTTCGACGTCGCCAACGACAAGAATCGGCTCACCCGTCTGAGCATCCTGCCCAGCTTCCCCACCCCCACCGTCGGCGACGACGGTGAGCTGAGCTACTCGCCGGCGCCGAGGTTCGACAAGTGCACCGGTGACCAGTCCTCCTCGGACTTCAACAAGGCCCCCAAGGGGGAGACGTACGAGGCATGCAGCATCTACCTCAGCGCCGAGGGCGACACTTCGGCACCGTCCGAGGTGACGTGGGTCGAGGGTGCCAAGAACGAGACGGTCGCCGTCTGGAAGTGATCATTCCCGGCCCCGGATCACGGACTTCGCGGCACGGATTGCGGGCCCCGGGTCGCACGGGGCACAGGGCTCGAACCCCGGCCCCGAGCCCCGGTTGCAAGCCCCGAATCCCGAGTCCCGGGATTCGGGTGCCGGGATGCGAGACCCGGGGTTCGAGCGCCTTCTTTAACTGGTAGGTAGATGAAGGGGGTTGGGAGAACCTCCCTACCTCCCCCACCCCGTCACGGCCAGGAAGTATGACTAATCGTGACAGCTTGCGGCGCAGCGTCACGACTGCTTACGGTTCGAGAACCAAACGACCCCGACGCGGTGTTGCCACACCAGGCCGGGGTCTCACCGCAAGACGACTACCCAAGAAAGTCGATCCCGTGGCTATCAAGCAGCCTAGCTCCGCCCTGCACGCCCCCGCACACTCCACCGCGTACCCGATGGCCAAGCCCGGATACGGCAAACGCACCGCACCGGACCAACATGCCCGTACGCGCCACGACTTCGCCCTACTGCCGACGCGCGAGCGGTACGTGGCCGGGTTCGTCGACCACCTCCCCGAGGGCGCGGCGATGAGCGTGAAGCACCTCGCCAAACAGCTCCCGCTCTACGGGCAGCAGGCCATCTCCACCGCCCTCACCGCCCTGTCCGTCGCCGGGCATCTGCGACGCGTACGGTGCCCGGTCGTCGGCGCGGGCGACGAGACCCGCTGGGTCTACCGCACCTTCTGGTCCCGCACCGCCCGCGACAACGCATGGTGGAACACCTACCTCGCCACCGAGCACAGCAGCCTGGCGGACAGCTCGGGCACCTCCGCCCCTCCGCCGCCCTGGGTACCGGCCGAGGAGCCGCCGGGGCCCGCACGGCCGGAGGCTCCTCGCGGAGAAGCCGCCCGAGAGACGCCTGAGCCCCCGCACGCGGACGCCGCCCCGGCGCGCGCGGAGCCCGCAAAGTCCTCGGCCGCCACCTCCGTACCGGAACAGCGCGCCGCCTCCGCGCCGAACTTGGACCAGGGCACGGCTCCAGCAGCACACCACTCCCCCGCCTACCTCGCCCTGGCTCGACTCGGCCGCCGGGACCACCGCCTGGCGTTGTCCGCCGACGACTGCGCCGCGCTGGAGGCTCAGGCCACCGAATGGCTCGCCCGGGGCGTCGGCGCCGAGTACCTGATCACTGCTCTCACCGCGGGGCTCCCCGCCCACGTCGACATCCCGGTCCGCTTCGTACGCCGACGCCTCGCCGACAAGATCCCGCCGCGGCTGCCCACCGAGCCCGCCGCACCAGGAGCCCCCGCCCGCCGCGTCCTGGTGGAGTGCACCGAGTGCGGCGCCCCCGGCCGCCCAGAGGCCCTCCCCGACGGCCTCTGCCGTCCGTGCCGCGCCGACCACCAGCCCGGGGCGGGGGCCGATGCGCCCCCTCCCCGTCCCACTGAGGCACCCTCCGACGCCCCCGACATCGGGGCCTCCATCGCAGGCCTCCGCGACATGCTCAAGGCCCCTTAGACAGGCGCATTGATCACGCGGCGTTGTGCCGGTGGCGGAGCTGAACCGCCTTGCCCGATCCGGCCGGACCCCACGACGGGGCTGTTCGTGGTTTGCGGAGGGGCCGGGGCGGCCGTCGTCGTGAACGGCCCGCCGACGAGGGGGGTTAGCCCTACCTTGCATGGGCCCGCTGCCCGGATCGATGGATCGATCTTGAGCCCGCAGGCTGGACACATCGGGATTTCCGAGGCATCCAGCGGTTGCACCAGGAGGGTTCTCCATGACCGATCGTGCGCATCAGGTCCGGCGTGTTCGTACCGTGTCGTCGGCGGCAGTTCGTGCCGTGTCGTCGTCAGCGGGCCGAGGGCGGCGGCGAGGCATCGCCATGGCGGCCGTGATGGCTGCCGCCCTGGCCGTGGTCGGCACGCTGCCCGCGTCCGCGGCGTCTCAGGGCCACGGCCGGGGTGGCGTCGTACAGCAGGGGCTGGACCGCCTGGTCCACGACGACAGGTACCCCGCCGCCTTGGCCGCCACCGTCGGCCGTGACGGCCGTACCCGTCACTACACGTCCGGCGTCGCGGACCTGAGGACCGGAGCGAAGGTACCGGTCGACGGGCAGGTACGGGCGGGGAGCAACACCAAGACCTTCGTCGCCACGGTCGTCCTCCAACTGGTCGGCGAAGGCAAGGTCGCTCTCGACGACCCGGTGGAGGACTACCTGCCGAACCTGGTGCGGGGCGAGGGCATCGACGGCAACCACATCACCGTACGCCAGTTGTTGCAGCACACCAGCGGGCTGCCCAACTACACCGACTTCATGACCGACGAGGACCTCGCCGGGGAGGGCCGCCACACCTACGTCCAGCCCCGCGCCCTGCTCGACGCGGCGTTCGCGCACAAGGCGGACTTCGCTCCCGGGACCGGCTGGAAGTACAGCAACACCAACTACATACTGGCCGGCCTGATCATCGAGAAGGTCACCGGCCGCCCGCTGGCCGAGCAGATCACCGACCGGGTCATCGACCGCATAGGGCTGCGCCGCACCTACTTCCCCGGAGTGGGCGAGGAACGCATCCGGAAAGCCCACCCCAAGGGCTACTTCGCGGCGAAGCCCGGGGCGCGGCTGAAGGACGTCACGGAGCTCGACCCCTCCTGGGGATGGGCCGCCGGACAGATGGTCTCCACCCCCGGCGACCTGAACCGCTTCCTCACCGCCCTGCTCGGCGGCAAGCTCCTCGCTCCCGCACAGCTCGCCCAGATGCGCACCACCGTCGGGATCGGCGACAGTGACTTCGAGGACTCCGGCGTCCGGTTCGGGCTGGGGCTGACCAGTACGCCGCTGAGCTGTGGCGGCCTGATGTGGGGGCACGGCGGCGATATCCCCGGCTACGCCACGCGCCCCGCAGCCACCGATGACGGCCGCGCCGCCGCGATCGCCGTCACCGCCAACCGGGCGCCCACCGAGCAGGGCCCCGGCCATGTCGACGCCCTCCTCGATACCGCCCTGTGCACGTGACGGCGAGGCGGGCGTGCCTCACTTCCCCGGGGCCGCTCAGCACTCCAGCCGAGGTCGTCGTCCTGACCGGCGAGAGCCGGTGCGGGCAGGGGTGCGGCCACCGTTGACAGCGATCACGGCCGCAGGTCACTGCGCAGACCCTGCCGCTTACGGCGGCGGTGCCTCAGCTCTGCGCGGTGTCGTCGCCCGGCTGCCCGGTGCCCTCGGCCCCGCCGGTCTTCTCGCGCATCTTCCGCACCAGCTCCGCCTTCTGGTCGGCCGCACCCTTGCGGTCGAGGTTGCGGTGCGGACCGTTGTTCTGCCGTTCGGCCCGGGACAGCTTCTTGCGCTGGCCGCCGCCCTGGCCCACGGGGTTGTTGATGTTCTTGCTCACGGTCACGGGTTCTCCCAGGAATGGTGTGAAGTGATCTACGGATTCATCGGTGGGGGACGGGCGGCGACGTCGTAGGACGTCAGCAGGGGCCCATCACGCTCTCACTCGTAAATCGGCGCCCGGAAGAACATGACAAAGACGTTACCCGGTTCCGTCGGCCCCGCACACCAGCCTTCTCCCCGGTCTGGACGACGGGGACGCAAACGGCCCGCGCTACGAGCCCTCCGGTATGACCGGGGTGGCGCTGGCGCCCGGGCTGACGCACCTGACGTACGAGTCCGTCATCGGCGGCAACCGGGCCCGCCGGAGGTCATGGTGGCGCGGACGGCCCGGGGAGACGTCGTGGCGGATGTGCTACCACCAGGCGACGCCCGTCCCGGGCGGTGAGGGCTCCGAGCACTCCTGAGTCCGCGCGGCTCCGAACGAGTGGACTTGTCGGGGCGCGGCACGGATGCGACGCGGAGCCCGGGTGGGCGGATGGTGTCGTTGCCGTCCGCTCCCCTCCCCCTCCCCCGCCCGGAAGAGGCACCCCCACATGCGACGCTCCCCCACCCGACGTCTGTTCGCCGCGATGCTGCTCGCGGCCGCCGTCCTGGCCCCGATGGCCGTGGCTCCCGCCCCGGCGGTCCACGCCGCAGGCCTCGACCAGCACGATCAGCATCACCAGAACCTCAGGAACGACCGGCACGACCGGCACGGCGAGGACGACTGTCCGCCGGGCGGACTCGACCCCGCGCTGACCGCCAAGCTCGACAAGACCATCGAGGACGTCCGAAAGCAGGCCGGCATTCCCGGTGCCGTCATCGGGCTGTGGATGCCAGGGAAGGGCAGCTACGTCCACGCGAGCGGCGTCGGCAACACGGCCACCGGTGAGCCGATGTCGGCCGACACCCGTATCCGGATCGGCAGTGAGACCAAGACCTTCACCGTCACCGCGCTGCTCCAACTCGTCGACGACAAGCTCGTCAAGCTGGACGACCCGATCTCCGCCTACGTGCCCGGCGTGCGCAACGGCGACCGGATCACGCTCCGCCAGCTCGCCGGGATGCGCAGCGGCCTGTTCCCGTACACCGCCGACGCGGACTTCGTGCACGACCTGCTGAGCGATCCGTACCGCTCGTTCACCCCGCGCGGTGTGCTCGCGTACGGCATGAAGCACAAGAACACCTTCAAGCCGGGCGCGCAGTTCCAGTACTCCAACTCCAACCTCGTCCTGCTCGGCCTGGTGATCGAGAAGGTCACCGGTCAGAACCTCGACCGCGTCATCCACGAGCGGGTGCTGCGCCCGGCCAACCTGCACAACACGCTCTTTCCGACCGGGGCCGAGTTCCCTGAGCCGCACGCCCACGGCTACACCGACCAGACGCTGAGCGGCGAGACCGAGGACGCCACGGACTGGAACCCCAGCTGGGCGTGGGCCGCCGGGGCGATGATCTCCGATCTGCACGACCTGCGCCGCTGGGCCAAGGTCGTCGCCACCGGGGAGCTGCTGAGCCCCGAGACCCAGGCGCAGCGGCTCAAGACCCTGCCGACCGGGTTCCCGGGGCTCAGCTACGGCCTCGGCATCTTCGAGACCGGCGGGTGGATCGGCCACAACGGTTCCCTGCCGGGGTACGAGACCGTCACCGTCTACCTGCCCGCGCAGAAGGCCACCATGGTCATCATGATCAACACGGACTCCCTCAGCGGGACCCAGGAGCCGTCCACCCTGCTCGCCCGCGCGGTCACCCGGATCGCCACGCCTGACAACGTCTACGACGGCAGTGCCTCCCAGGGCTGACCCCCTGCATGCCACTGCCCGCACACCGCCGTACGGGCTCGGCCGGGGCTCACCCCAGCCCCTCCTCCACCAGCGCCCCCCACTGCGCCACCACCCGCGCCCGTCGGGCGGTGTCGTCGGTGAGGAGGTTGGCGAGGCCCAGGCCGCGGGCCATGTCCAGCAGCCCCTGGACCGTTTCGCGGGCACCGGGGCGCGACTCGTCCGCGCCCAGGAGTTCGACGGCGATGCGGTGGGTCTCGCGGCCCACCCGCGCCTCCAGTTCCGTGACGCGCGGGCGCAGTTGGTCCTCGTTGGAGGCGGCGACCCACAGGTGGAGGGCGGCCCGGAACAGCGGGCCCGTGTAGAGGTCGACGAGGGCCGCCACCACGTCCGCGCGGCCCTGCACGGGGAGCGCGCGCAGGGCGGCCGAGCGTTCCTCGGCCACGTACTCCACCGCCCCCGTGAACAGGTCCTCGCGGGTCGGGAAGTGGTGCTGGGCCGCACCCCGCGAGACCCCGGCGCGCTCGGCGACGGCGGAGACGGTGGAGCCCGCCCAGCCGTGTTCGGCCAGGCAGGCCACCGCCGCCTCCAGGAGCCGCTGCCGCGTCGCCCGGCTGCGGTCCTGCTTGGGCGCGTGAGCGGATTTGGGAGTGGAAGTAGCGGACGAAGAGGTCACCGCACCCATGCCGGGTCCCGTCGTTCAAGGAAGGCCGTCATCCCCTCCCTGGCCTCCTCGGAGGCGAACAGCGCGGCGGAGCGGGCGATGAGGTCTTCGGCGTACTGGTCGAATCTCTTCAGAACCGTAGCCGTGACCAGCTCCTTCGATGCGGCCAGCCCCTGTGGTGACGCCCTGCGCAGCCCGTCCAGGACCGGGGCCAGCGCCCGGTCCACGTCCTCCGGGTCCCCGGCGGCCTGCGTGATCAGGCCGATTCTCGCCGCCTCCGTCGCGCCGAACCGCTCCCCGGTGAGGTAGTAGCGGTTCGCCGCCGTACGGTCCAGGCGCGGCAGGAGCGTCAGGGAGATCACCGCCGGGGCCAGGCCCAGGCGGGACTCGGTCAGGGCGAAGGACGACGCCCGGCCCGCCACCGCGATGTCGCACGCCGCCAGCAGGCCCAGGCCGCCCGCCCGGACATGGCCCTCCACCCGGGCCACCACCGGCTTCGGCAGCTCCACGATCGCCCGCATCAGGCCCACGAACGCCTCCGGGTCCGGCGGCGCCGTCAGGTCCGCCCCGGCACAGAACGTCGTCCCGGTGTGGGTCAGGACGATCGCCCGTACGGAGTCGTCGGCGGCGCAGGCCTCCAGCGCCTCCCGCACTTCTCCCACCAGCGCCGCCGACAGCGCGTTCCGGTTCGCCGGGGAGTCCAGGCTCAGGACCGCCATGCCGCGTTCGCGGCCGGACCGGATGTACGTCACGCTTCCTCCGTCTTCTCCCGGTCGCGCAGCTCGCGCCGGAGGATCTTGCCCGAGGCGGCACGCGGCACCGCCTCGATGAACTCGGCCTGCCTCACCTTCTTGTAGGGGGCGACGCGTTCGGCGACGTACGCCATGACGTCCTTGGCCGTCAGTCCGTCCGCCCCCGCGCTCCTGACCAGGAACGCCTTCGGGACCTCGTTGCCCTCGGCGTCGTACACCCCGATCACCGCCGCGTCCGCCACCTGCTCGTGGGTGAGCAGCAGGGCCTCCAGTTCGGCGGGGGCGACCTGGTAGCCCTTGTACTTGATCAGCTCCTTCACGCGGTCGACGACGTACAGCCAGCCGTCCTCGTCGATCCGGCCGACGTCCCCCGTGTGCACCCAGCCGTCCCCGTCGATCATCGCGGCGGTGGCGTCCGGGCGGCCCAGGTAGCCCTTCATCACCTGGGGGCCGCGGATGAGGATCTCGCCGTCCGTGCCCGGCGCGGCGTCCTTCGCCGGGTCCTCCAGGGACACGATCCGCATCTGCGTACCCGGCAGCAGCTTGCCGACCGTGCCCGGCGGCGGCCGCTCGGCGGAGAGCGGCACCACGTGCGTACCGGGCGACAGCTCCGTCATCCCGTACGCCTGCCGCACCGGCGGCACTCCCAGCCGGGCCGAGCACGCCGCCGCCAGCTCTGCGTCCAGCGGGGCGGCCGCGCTGACGATGTACTGGAGCGAGGACAGGTCGTACTCACCTACCAGCGGGTGCTTCGCCAGCGCCAGCACGATCGGCGGAGCCACGTACAGGGCCGTGATCCGGTGGGTCTGGATGGTCTCCAGGAACTGCGTCAGGTCGAAACGGGGCAGGACGACGACCGTCGAGCCGCAGCGCAGCGGGGCGTTCATGAGCGCCGTCAGTCCGTAGATGTGGAAGAACGGCAGGACGGCGAGGATGCGCTCCCCCTCGGTCATGGGCATGACCGGGCGCAGCTGCTCCAGGTTCGTGCCGATCGACCGGTGCGTGAGCATCACGCCCTTGGGCGTGCCGGTCGTGCCGGAGCTGTACGGGAGTGCCGCCACGTCCTGGCCGGGGTCGATGGTGATCTGCGGCTCGGGAGCGGTGGAGGACAGCATGTCCAGGATGGAGGTGTGGCCCTCCGCCCGGTCGCAGACGTAGATCTCGCTGACGCCACCGGCCAGTTCGGCCGCCCGCCGGGCCGTCTCCAGGAGCGGGGAGACCGTCACGATCCAGCGCGCCCCGCTGTCGCCGATCTGTTTGGCGAACTCCTCGGCCGTCGCCAGCGGGTGGACCGTCGTGACGGACGCCCCGGCGCGTGTGGCGCCGTAGAAGACCGCCGGGTACGCGATGGTGTTCGGGCTGTGGAGGGCGAGCACGTCGCCCTGGTCGAGTCCCGCGTCGGCGAGCGCGGCGGCGATGCGCCGGTGGAAGCCGTCGAGCTGCGCGTACGTGAGGGAGTTGCCGTTCGTCCCGTCGATCAGGGCGACGGTGTCACCGAGCTGGGCGGCCCCGCCGAGGACCGCTTCGTGGATGGGCAGGTCGAGGGCCGGTACGTCTGCGTACTCACTGCGGAACACCATGGCGGACCCCTGTCGTCGCGGGCCCCGGCGCTCCGGGGGCTCCGGAGCGCCGGGGGCGCCGTGCGGGTGTGGAGGGACAGAATCACCCCTGCGGGGGCGGTAGGGGGAGAGGTCGGACGGGCTTCTTCACTCCGGGCCGCCCTTCGGTGCGACTCTGCTCGCACGGCTTCGCCCGGTACGGCTTCGGCGGCACGTGTCCGGTCAGTACGACTTCGGCAGGCCCAGCGACTGGTGCGAGACGTAGTTGAGGATCATCTCCCGGCTGACCGGGGCGATCCGGGCCACCCGGGACGCGGTGATCAGGGACGCGAGTCCGTACTCGCGGGTCAGGCCGTTGCCGCCGAGCGTGTGGACCGCCTGGTCGACCGCCTTCACGCACGCCTCGCCCGCCGCGTACTTCGCCATGTTCGCCGCCTCGCCCGCCCCGGCGTCGTCTCCGTCGTCGTACAGCCGGGCGGCCTTCTGCATCATCAGGCGCGACAGTTCGAGGTCGATGTGCGCGGTGGCGAGCGGGTGCGCGATGGCCTGGTGAGCGCCGATGGGGTCCTTCCAGACCTGGCGCGTACGGGCGTACTCCACGGCCCTGCCGAGCGCGAAGCGGCCCATCCCGATGGCGAAGGCGGCCGTCATGATCCGCTCGGGGTTCAGCCCGGCGAAGAGCTGGAGGAGGCCCGCGTCCTCGTCGCCGACCAGGGCGTCGGCGGGGAGCCGTACGTCGTCCAGCACGAGTTCGAACTGCTTCTCGGGGGCGTGGAGTTCCATCTCGATCCGGTTCCGTCCGAAGCCGGGGGCGTCGCGCGGGACGATGAAGAGGCAGGGCTTCAGCGTGCCCGAGCGGGCGTCTTCCGTGCGGCCCACGATCAGGGTGGCGTCGGCCATGTCGACACCGGAGACGAAGACCTTGCGACCGGTGAGCACCCAGTCCGCGCCCTCGCGGCGGGCGGTCGTGGTGATCCGGTGGGAGTTGGACCCGGCGTCCGGCTCGGTGATGCCGAAGGCCATGGTGAGGCTCCCGTCCGCGAGGCCCGGCAGCCACTTCCGCCTCTGTTCGTCCGTGCCGAATCGGGCGATGACCGTGCCGCAGATCGCGGGCGACACGATCATCATGAGGAGCGGCGAGCCTGCCGCCCCCAACTCCTCCAGGACGATGGAGAGTTCCGCCATGCCGCCGCCTCCGCCGCCGTACTCCTCGGGAAGGTTCACCCCGAGGTAGCCGAGTTTGGCGGCCTCGGCCCACAGCTCGTGGGTGTGGGAGCCCTCGCGGACGACGGTGGTCATGTAGTCGCGCCCGTACCGCTTTCCGAGGGCGGCGACGGCGGCGCGCAGCGCCTGGTGCTCTTCGGTTTCGAGGACGGTGCTCATGCGTTCTCCTCCGTTACGGGGGCGGTGCCCAGGTCCTCCTGGACCACGGCGAGCAGCGCGCCCACCTCGACCTGGTGGCCGGGGGCGGCGTGCAGGGCGGTGAGGGTGCCGGAGGCGGGGGCGAGGATGCGGTGCTCCATCTTCATCGCCTCCAGCCAGATGAGCGGCTGCCCGGCTGCCACGGCCGCCCCGGCGGCGAGGCCCTCCGCGAGGCGGACGACGGTGCCGGGCATGGGGGCGAGGAGGGAGCCGGGGTCGGTGTGCGTGGCGGGGTCGGTGAAGCGGGGCAGGGCGGTGAAGGTGTACGAGGCGTGGGCGGTGTCCACGTGGAGCCGGTCACGGTCACGGTCGGCGGTGATGGTGAAGTGCCTGCTCACGCCGTCCAGTTCGAGGGTGACCCGGCCGGGGGTCGCGGCGAGGACCCGGACGCCGGGTGCCTCGTACGGTTGCGGGGTTCCGGTGCGCGGGGTGCGGTAGGAGATCTCGTACTCGGTGCCGGCCGGCTCGCTGCGGTAGCGCTTGACCTGGGGCTGCGAGGGGACGTTGCGCCAGGCGCCGAAGCGGGCGGGGGCGGGGGACGGGGAGCTCGTGGCGCGTGCGGCCTCCGCGAGGGCGGCGGCCAGAGCGGCGACGGCGGGGTCGTCGGCCCCCGGGGCGGTCAGGTCCGCCAGGTGCCGGTCGTAGAAGCCCGTGTCGAGCCGGCCCGCCGCGAAGTCCGGGTGGCGCAAGGACCGTACGAGCAGTTCGCGGTTGGTGACCGGGCCGTGGATGCGGGCGCGCTCCAGGGCGCGGGCCAGCAGCCGGACGGCTTCGGGGCGGGTCGGGGCGTGGGCGATGACCTTGGCGAGCATCGGGTCGTAGTGCACGCCGATGGTGTCGCCGCCCACGTACCCCGTGTCCAGGCGCAGGCCGGGCGCCTCCGGCACCTCCAGCGCGAGCAGTGCCCCGGTCTGCGGCTGCCAGTCGCGCGCGGGGTCCTCGGCATAGAGCCGGGCCTCCACCGCGTGGCCGGCCGCCGGCGGGGGCCCCGGCGCGGGCAGCGGCTCCCCCTCCGCCACGCGCAGTTGGAGCGCCACCAGGTCCACGCCGAACACGGCTTCCGTCACCGGGTGTTCGACCTGGAGGCGGGTGTTCATCTCCAGGAAGTACGGCCGCCCCTCGGCGGAGACCAGGAACTCCACGGTCCCCGCGCCCCGGTAGCCCACCGCCCGCGCCGCCGCCACCGCCGCCTCGTGGAGCCGGGTGCGCAGGGCCTCGTCCAGGCCGGGCGCCGGGGCCTCCTCGATGACCTTCTGGTGGCGGCGCTGGAGCGAGCAGTCCCGGGTCCCGAGCGCCCACACGGTGTCGTACCGGTCCGCCATGACCTGGACCTCGACGTGCCGGCCGCGCTCCACGTACGGCTCCGCGAAGACCTCCCCGTCCCCGAAGGCGGAAGCGGCCTCGGCGGCTGCCGCCCTCAACTCAGCCGGAAGCGATCGGAGTCCGCGCACGATCCGCATTCCGCGGCCGCCCCCGCCGGAGGCCGCCTTCAGCAGCAGCGGCAGGTCGCCCTCGCCCGCCGTCGCCGGGTCCACGGGGGCCAGCAGCGGTACCCCCGCCCCGGCCATCAGCTCCTTCGCGCGGGTCTTGGACGCCATCAGCTCGATGGCCTTCACCGGCGGGCCGACCCACACCAGGCCCGCGTCCTGTACGGCGGCGGCGAAGGCGGCGTTCTCGGAGAGGAAGCCGTAGCCGGGGTGCACGGCGTCCGCCCCGGCGGCCAGCGCGGCGGCCACGACGAGGTCGCCGCGCAGATAGGTGTCGGCGGGGGCCGAGCCCGGCAGGCGTACGGCGAGGTCGGCCTCCCGTACGTGGAGGGCGTCGGCGTCCGCGTCGGAGTACACGGCGACGGTGGCGATGCCCACCTCCCGGCAGGTGCGGAAGATCCGGCAGGCGATCTCGCCCCGGTTGGCGACGAGCAGCGTGTCGATCACGTCTCTCCTCATGCGCGGGTCACATCCGGAAGACGCCGAAGCCGCCGCGGGCGCCCTCGACCGGTGCGGTGTGGATCACGGACAGGCACATCCCGAGGACGGTCCGGGTGTCGCGCGGGTCGATGACCCCGTCGTCGTACAGCCGCCCGGACAGGAACATCGGCAGCGACTCCGCCTCGATCTGCTGCTCCACCATCGCGCGCAGCCCCGCGTCCGCCTCGTCGTCGTACGGCTGCCCCTTCGCGGCGGCCGACGCGCGGGCGACGATGGAGAGCACACCCGCGAGCTGCTGCGGGCCCATGACGGCGGACTTGCTGCTCGGCCAGGCGAAGAGGAAGCGCGGGTCGTAGGCGCGGCCGCACATGCCGTAGTGCCCGGCCCCGTACGAGGCGCCCATCAGGACCGACAGATGCGGGACCCTGGAGTTGGCGACCGCGTTGATCATCATCGCGCCGTGCTTGATGATGCCGCCCTGCTCGTACTCCTTGCCGACCATGTAGCCGGTGGTGTTGTGGAGGAAGAGCAGCGGAATGTCGCGCTGGTTGGCGAGCTGGATGAACTGGGCGGCCTTCTGGGACTCCTCGCTGAACAGCACGCCCTGCGCGTTGGCGAGAATCCCGACGGGATACCCGTGCAGCCGCGCCCACCCCGTGACCAGGCTCGTCCCGTACAGCGGCTTGAACGCGTCGAAGTCCGAGCCGTCGACCAGCCGGGCGATGACCTCGCGCGGGTCGAAGGGCGCCTTCAGGTCGCCCGGCACCATGCCGAGCAGCTCGTCCTCGTCGTACTTCGGCGGCTCGGCGGGCCCCGGATCGGGGTGCGCCTTGCGCCAGTTCAGCCGGGCGACGATACGCCGGGCCTGCCGGAGCGCGTCGTGCTCGTCGACGGCGAAGTGGTCGGCGAGACCCGACGTACGGGCGTGCATCTCGGCCCCGCCGAGGGACTCGTCGTCGCTCTCCTCGCCGGTGGCCATCTTCACCAGCGGCGGCCCGCCGAGGAAGACCTTGGACTGCTCCTTGATCATCACGGTGTGGTCGGACATCCCGGGGACGTACGCGCCTCCGGCGGTGGAGTTGCCGAACACGACGGCCACGGTGGGGATTCCGGCGGCCGAGAGCCTGGTGATGTCCCGGAACAGGGCACCGCCCGGTATGAAGATCTCCTTCTGGGACGGCAGGTCGGCGCCGCCCGACTCCACCAGGCTGATGCAGGGCAGCCGGTTGGCGAAGGCGATCTCGTTGGCGCGCAGGGCCTTCTTCAGCGTCCAGGGGTTCGATGCCCCGCCGCGTACGGTCGGGTCGTTGGCGGTGATCAGGCACTCGACGCCCTCCACCACCCCGATCCCGGTGACGAGCGAGGCGCCCACTGTGTACTCGGGGGAGGCACTGCCCCAGGCGGCCAGCGGCGACAGCTCCAGGAACGGGGTGTCGGGGTCGACCAGCAGCTCGATCCGCTCCCGCGCGGGGAGCTTGCCGCGCCCCCGGTGCCGGGTCACGTACTTCTCACCGCCGCCCGCGAGCGCCTTGGCGTGCTCGGCCTCCAGTGCGGCGAGCTTCTCCGTCATGGCGGCCCGATTGGCCGCGTATTCAGGGCTGTCAGTGTCGAGTCCGGTGGGCAGGACGGTCATGCGGTCACCTCCGGGGCGCGGGCGTCTTCGAGCAGTGCCACGGGGATGGGCAGCCACCGCGACCGCAGCCACTCCCCGACCGCCTTGGCCTGCGGGTCGAACCGCGCCTGCGCGGCGACGCCCTCCCCCAGGAGGCCGTGGACGACGAAGTTCAGGGCGCGCAGGTTGGGCAGGACATGGCGTACGACGGTGAGTTCGGCGGTCTCCGGCAGCAGCTCCCGCAACCGCTGGACGGTCAGCTCGTGCGCCAGCCACCGCCAGGCGTCGTCGTCACGCACCCACACGCCCACGTTGGCGTCACCGCCCTTGTCGCCGCTGCGAGCGCCCACGATGAGGCCGAGGGGGGCGCGTCGGGTCGGTCCGGCGGGATACGGGTCGGGGAGCGGCGACGCGTCGGCCTCGGCCAACCCCCTCGTCCGGAAGGGTGGTTCGACGATCTTCCGTGTCCCGTCGGGCAGCACCGCCGTGTGCTCGACCTCCCCCGCCGGTACGTGGATGGCCTCGAACACGCCGTAGGGGGCGCCCTTTCCGGGCGGGGCGGTGACGTGGAAGCCCGGGTAGCTGCCGAGGGCGAGTTCGACGGCGGCCCCGGAGACGGCCCGGCCGACCGCGTCGGCGTCCTGGTCGCGGACGACGAGCCGGAGGAGGGCGCTGGCCCGCTCCTCGGTGTCGGCGTCGGGGTGATCCGTACGGGCCAGCTCCCAGCGGACCTCGGCGGGCGGGCGGGCCTCGCTCCGCGCCAGGGCGTCGGCGAACTGGGCCTGGACCAGGCGGGCCTTGGCCTCGATGTCGAGTCCGGTGACGACGAGGACGACCTCGTTGCGCCAGCCGCCGAGCCGGGTGAGCCCGGCCTTGAGGGTGGGCGGCGGGGCCTCGCCGCGCACGCCGTGGATGCGGACCCGGTCCGGGCCGTCCTGGGTCAGCGCCACGGTGTCGAGGCGGGCGGTGACGTCGGGGCCCGCGTACCGGGCTCCCGCGGTCTCGTAAAGGAGTTGGGCGGTGACGGTACCGAGGTCGACGACCCCGCCCGTACCGTCGTGTTTGGTGATGACGGAGGACCCGTCGGCGTGGATCTCGGCGAGCGGGAAGCCGGGGCGGTGCAGGCGGCGCGCGTCGTGCTCGCCGAAGAAGGCGTAGTTCCCGCCGGTCGCCTGCGTGCCGCACTCCAGGACGTGCCCGGCGACCACGGCCCCCGCGAGGGCGTCCAGGTCGTCCGGGCCCCAGCCGAAGTGGGCGGCGGCGGGCCCGGTGACCAGGGCCGCGTCGGTGACCCGGCCGGTGACGACGACATCGGCCCCGGCACGCAGACAGGCGGCGATGCCGGCGCCGCCGAGGTAGGCGTTGGCGGTGAGGAACCCGTCCGGGACGGGCAGGCTGTCGCCCTCGACGTGGGCGACACGGGCGGGGACGCCGACCTTGGCGGCCAGCTTCCTGACGGCGTCGGCGAGTCCGGCCGGGTTGAGGCCGCCCGCGTTGGCGACGATCCTCACCCCGCGCTCGTGGGCGAGGCCGAGCCCCTCCTCCAACTGGCGCAGGAAGGTGGTGGCGTACCCCTTCTCGGGGTCCTTGAGGCGGCTGCGGCCGAGGATGAGCATCGTCAGCTCGGCGAGGTAGTCGCCGGTGAGGACGTCGAGGGGCCCGCCGGTGAGCATCTCGCGCAGGGCGTCGAAGCGGTCGCCGTAGAAGCCGGAGGCGTTGCCGATGCGGAGGGGGGCGGGGGCGCTCACCGGTGGTCGTCCTGTTCGGCGCGGGGCGGGCGGCCCGGCCCCGGAGGTCCGGCGAACGCCTGGGCGATGGAGAGCCACTGGCCGGCCTCGCGCCCCTCGGCGGTGACGGCGAGGTCGGCGCGGTGGGCGCGCCGGGTGACCAGGAGGCAGAAGTCGAGGAGCGGCCCGGTGACCCGCTGGGCGGCGCCCTCGGGCCCGTACGCGATCACCTCACCGCCGGGGGAGCGGAGTTCGACGCGGAACTCCTCGTCGGGCGGGGTGATGCCGCGCACCGCGTAGGCGTAGTTCCGGGCCCGTACGCCGATCCGCGCCACGTGCCGCAGCCGGGCGGTGGGGGCGCGGGTGACGCCGAGGGCGTCGGCGATGTCCTGGCCGTGGGCCCAGGTCTCCATGAGCCGGGCGGTCGCCAGGGACGCGACGCTCATCGGCGGGCCGTACCAGGGGATGCGGGTCCCCGCCGGGGCGTCCCGCATGGCCTTGTCGAGCCGCTGCCGCCCGTCCCGCCACCGTGCGAGCAGAGCGTGCGGGGCGTGGTCGGCGACCAGGGCCTCGGCAGCCTCGTCGACGAAGGTCTCGGGGGCGGCGAGCGCCCTGGCCACCTCGTCGCCGAACCGGTCCGGCTCGGTGGCCGCCAGCAGCGCGACGGCGTCGGTCCAGGCGAGGTGGGCGATCTGGTGGGCGACGGTCCACCCCGCGGCGGGCGTCGGCCCGCGCCAGGCCTCATCCCCCAAATTCCCTGCCAGCGCGTCGAGTTCGTCGCCCTCCTCGCGCAGATCGTCGATCACGGCTACGACAGCGGACACGTGCGCTCCCCTCGGGACCGGGTGTGGTGCCCAGGAGCATGGCAGCGCCCCAGGAAACAATCAAGCACGCTTGCATGATTTTCGGCCCCGGGCGCCTCGCCACTGTGCGCCCGAGCTCTCCGGCTCCATCAGCGGCCTCCAGGCACCCTGCACCCGGTGACCGACACAGCCTGAGCATTCCGATGCGGCCCCGGACCATGGAGCACGAGCGGCTGGCCGTCTCACCGTTGGTCGTCACCGAGCTGGACCACCTGGTCCATCGCGACCTGGGGTTCCCGGCCGCGATGCAGGTGATGGAGGCTCTGAACTCCCGCATGGAAGACGGGCAGTACCGCCTCGCCGAGCTCAGGCTCGCGGATCTGCGTACCGCCCATGAGGTCTGCCAGAAGTACGAAGGCCTGCGACTGGACCTGGCCGACGCGGTCGGGGTGGCCCTCGCCGACCGCTACCGGACCAACCGCGTCTTCACCCTGGACCAGCGCGCCTTCCGGGCCATGTCACCCCTGACGCCCGGGCTGGACACCTTTCGCATCCTGCCCGCCGACAGCTGAGGCGGACACCGCCCCCCGGCTCATGCCTTCTTCCGCGCCCCCGCCTGACTGCGTACCGCGCCCATGCTCGCCCCGATGACCAGGGCGATGGCGAGGGCGTCCGTGGTGGACAGGGCCTGGTTCAGGATGAGGAAGCCCGCGGTCGCCGCGATCGCCGGTTCCAGGCTCATCATCACGGCGAACGTGGAGGCGGGCAGGCGGCGCAGGGCCATGAGCTCCAGGGTGTACGGGAGGACCGAGCTCAGGATCGCCACCGCCGCGCCGAGCGCCATGACGGAGGGGACCGCCAGTTTCGCCCCCGACTCCAGGATGCCCAGGGGCAGCGAGAGGAGTGCGGCGACGACCATCGCCAGGGCCAGTCCGTCCGCCTGGGGGAAGCGGCGGCCGGTGCGGGCGCTGAAGACGATGTACGCCGCCCACATCGCCCCGGCCCCCAGCGCGTACGCCGCACCCACCGGGTCCAGGCGGTCGAAGCCGCCGCCCCCGAGAAGAACCACGCCGACGAGGGCGAGCCCGGCCCACACGACGTTGATCAGGCGGCGCGAGGCGAAGACGGAGAGCGCCAGCGGGCCGAGCACCTCCAGGGTGACGGCGATGCCCAGCGGGATACGGTCCAGCGCCTGGTAGAACAGCGTGTTCATGCCGCCCATCGCGACGCCGAAGGCGACCACCGTCCCCCAGTCGGCGCGCGAGTGGCCCCGCAGCTTCGGGCGGCAGACCACCAGCAGGATCAGCGCGGCTGCCGCCAGCCGCAGTGTGACGACGCCCAGCGCCCCCGCCTTCGGCATCAGCAGCGCGGCGATCGCCGAGCCGAACTGGACGGACAGACCGCCCGCGATCACCAGCACCACCGGGACCAGCGCCGCCCTGCGTTCGGTACCGGCCGGCCCGGCACCCGCGTTCCCCCGGACGTCACTCCCCCGGCCACCCGGGCCCGGGCCGGCGCCTTCCAGTGCCGTCACCGCTTCCGGTACGGCGACGGCCGCGGCGGCCGGTTCTGCGGCGGCGGCGCTGCGCTGGTCGTTCACGGGGACCTTCCGGAGGAGGAGGGCGAACACGGGGAAGGAAAGCGAGGTCAGTGCACTGCAATGCACCGGACAGTACGGCATCTCGCACTCGCCCGCCAAGGCCTTTCCCCCACCGTAAGGACCCCCGCGCGTTCCGTGAAATGCCGATCACGCTCCCGTTATGCTCCCCACGCATGAACCCGGGACCTTCCACCGGCCGCCCTGTCGAACTCCGGCATCTGCGCGCCTTCCTCGCCGTCGCCGACGAGCTCAACGTCACCCGCGCCGCCGCCCGCCTCCGCCTGACCCAGCCCGCCGTCTCCCGCACCCTCGCCGCACTGGAGAACCACCTGGGCGTCCGGCTCGTCGACCGCTCCACGCACCACCTCGCCCTCACCCCCGAGGGCGTCGCCTTCCGTGACAAGGCCGCCGCCGCGGTCGCCGCCTTCGACGAGGCGCTCGACTCCGGGCGGCTGCACCAGTGGCCCCTGCGGCTCGGGCACGCCTGGTCCGCGTTCGGGCCGTACACCACCCCGCTGCTGCGGGCCTGGCAGGAGCGGCACCCCCGGACCCCGCTGGAACTCCTCCGGATCGACGACCGCACCGCCGGGCTCACCCGGGGCGAGGTCGACGCCGCCCTGCTGCGGGGGCCCGTGGACGCGCCGGGGCTCGTCGCCGAGGTGCTGTTCACGGAGATGCGGGTGGCAGCGGTCACCGCGGACGGGCCGCTGGCCGGACGCACCTCGCTCGCCCTCGCCGATCTCGCGGACGGCGCCGTCGTCCTCAACACCGTCTCCGGCACCACCACGATCGACCTGTGGCCTCCCCGCACCCGGCCCGCCGCCACCCTCACCGTCGGCAACACCGACGACTGGCTCACCGCCATCGCCGCCGGACGCGGCAACGGGGTGTCCACCGCCTCGACCGCCGAGATGCACCCGCACACGGGGGTCGTCTACGTCCCGCTCGACGACGCCCCCGGCGTCCCGGTCCTCCTCGCCCGCCGCGACGCACCCGGCCACCCGGCCCTGCCCCATCTGGCGGCCCTGGCCCGCGAGATCATCGCGCGCGGCCCGTGAGGTGGAGCAGGGCCGCGGCCTCGATGCGCTGAGGAGCCGGGCCGGGCCTGTCCGTCCGGGCAGGCCCGGCCCGCTACCTGAGCTCCGGCAGCGTCAGCCGGACCGGGCCGCAGCCGATGCGCTCCGCCTCCGCCGCCACATAGCGGGGCAGCAGGGCGCGGACGAGGTTCGTACGCCTGTCCTCACCGTCGCCGACGGACTTCAGCCGCTCCACCAGGAAGACCACGTCACCGGTCTGGCAGTGGGCCACGTACACCCCCCTGGTGACGTCCAGCGAACCGAACCCGCCGGGGCCCCGGCCCTTCGCCTCGCGCAGGCGGGTACCGCCGTGGAGCGCCTCCAGGGCGAACACATGGGCCAGCTGCGGGTCCACGACGGTCGTCAGATGCAGTTCGCCCGGCGGGTAGGAGGAGCCCACTTCGCAGGAGCGAGCCGCGCCGCCCTCCTGCCCCACGCGGGTCCGAGGCAGCGACTCCCGGTAACCGGCGGGCAGCCGAAGCCCCTTGATGCCGCAGAGCGCGTCCGGGGTGGTGTCGTCCCAGGCGACGTACGAACCGGTGGGCTCCGCAGAACCGTACGTACCGGAGCAGCCCAGTTCACGCAGGACGCCGTTGGCCACCGCCACCGCCGCCGCGGACAGGGCCCGGCGCTCCTTCAGGTCGTACTCCGGCAAGCCGCGGCCGCCCGTTTCGCCCATCGCGAGGTCGACGACGGTCGGCGTGGCCAGCTCGTCCGGAGGCCCGACGCAGCTCTGCGGCAGCGCCAGCCAGGCCCGGGACGCGGACACCATACCGGGCAGCCCGTTCCCCATCGGCGCCATGTCGGCCTGGAGGAACTCGCTCGTCCAGGACCGCGCCTCCCTCTGGTGGGTTCCGTCCAGTTCACGGACACGCACGGTCAGTTGGCTCACCACGGAGACCTTCTCGCCGTGGCTCGTGATGCGGCACTGCCCGTACGAGGCGACACGGGTGCGCGGGTCCCTCTGTAGTCGCTGGGTCTCGGCCGAGACCTCCAGGTCGCCGAACACGCGCGTGGTCAGGTCGTCGTCGAACGCGCCCCAGCAGGGGGCGGGGGAGAGCAGCGGCAGCGTGTCCGTCCGCCAGGCGACCGCCCCCGCGCCGAACAGCGCACCGACGAGCCCGGCAGCGGTGACGGCGAGGACCGTCCCGCTACGGAGGAGCCGCCGCAGCAACGGGGGCCGCCCGGCCGGGGCACCGTCGGGGGTGTCACCGTCAGCCGGAGCGCCGTCGGCCGGAACACCCTCAGGCGTGACACCGTCACCCGGAGCAACACCCGACGTGGCACCGTCAGCCGTGGCCGGAAGTGCGTCCGTGCCCGTGCCCGCGCCCCTCGTCCCGTCCGTCATCGTGCCGCCCCCTGGCTCTGGCTCTGGCTCTGGCTCTGGCTCCCGCCGCGGTTCCGCGTCGTGGGTGCGCAGCCGATGCGCCGGCCCGCCGACTCGGCGAACCGGGCCACCACCCTCCGGTCGGCCTTCTCCGAGCTGGACACCCCCGCCTCGATCCGCCCGTAGAACACAGCGTCCCGGTCGTCGCAGGAGGCACGCAGGAGACCGTGCTCCTCGCCCTCGGGGAGACCGGCGAACACCGCCGCCGTCCGGGGCGTGGCGGCCATCACGAACTGGGCCGCCGGTTCGGCCGGCCCGCCCCTCTGGGTCCACACGACCGAGCAGGTCTGGAGCCGGTCGTCGACCACGCCCACCTGCTGCTCGTACCGGGAGGTCCTTCCCAGGTCGAGCCTCACCCCGGGGATTCGGCAGACCGGATTCCTGGCACTGCCCGGACGCTCGGCGACCCGGGTCATCGGCGACGTCATCCGCAGCGGGTCCTCCGGCGCGCACCCCGCCTTCCGCATCCCCGCCTCGGCGGCGCCCAGCAGCATGCGGCCCACGTCGGGCAGGGTGCCGATGGTCAGCGGGATCTGCCGCTTGCCCAGGTGGCCGTCGCCCCAGCTCTCGGCCCACAGGGTCACCGCGGACGGCCTGCCCTTCACATCGCACGCCTCGGGCAGCACGAGCATCGCCCGGTCCCCGGAGACGAGGCCGTCGAGGTCGTCGGGGAGCGCGGAGGCGGTGCCGCTGAAGTACCGATCGATCCAGGCGTACCGCTCGTCCGGGGCCTCGGGCACCGGACCGTAGCTCAGCGTCACCCGGTCCTCGAAGCGGATCGGCTCGGTGGAGTCGTCGTCGGGTACGGACGAGGTCACCGTGAGGGTGCAGGTCGCCGTCCGCCCGTCGCCGCCCGGCGTACCGGACTCGACGGCCACACGCTCGGAGCCGGACTTGCCCAGGGCCTCGTCGCCGAGGAACCGGGCCCCGCTGTCCTGCTGCCAGGCGTCCCAGCAGTAGCGGTCCCGGAAGAGCCCGCTGTCCTTCGCCCAGAGCCCCCCACCGGACACGAGCACCGCTGCCGCCAGCGCGGAGGCGAGGACCGCACGCCTCCGCCACCACCTGCCACCGCTCTTCACGACGTTCCCCCCTGCACCCACGTGACTACGCGACGACCGCCGCAAACCCGTCGATGCTACGGGGTCACCTCCCGCCGCCCTCCAGCCCGTCCGCGATCACCTCCGCCAGGTGCCGGGCCCGGCGTCCGGCCAGCTGGTCCAGTTGCGTACGGCAGGAGAACCCGTCCGCGAGGAGTTCGGTCTCCGGTCCCGACTCCCGTACGGCGGGGAGCAACTGCTCCTCCGCGCAGGCCACGGACACCTCCCAGTGCCCCTTCTCGAAACCGAAGTTCCCGGCCAGCCCGCAGCACCCCCCGCTCAGCTCACCCGTCAGCCCCATCCGTTCCCGCAGCCGCCGCTCCGCCGCGTCGCCGAGGACCGCGTGCTGGTGGCAGTGGGTCTGGCCGGTGACCGGGCGGTCCAGGCGGGGCGGGGTCCAGTCGGGGGCGTACTCCTCCAGGTACTGGGCCAAGGTCCTGACGCTCCCGGCCAGTTCGTCGGCGCGCGGGTCGTCGGGGAGAAGTTCGGGCAGGTCCGTGCGGAGGGTGGCGGCGCAGCTGGGTTCGAGGACGACGAGCGGGTGGCCGGGGAGCAGGCCGACCCGGTCCAGGGTGCGGCGCATCACGCGGCGGGCCGCGTCCAGCTGGCCCGTCGATACGTAGGTGAGGCCGCAGCACACCCCGCGCGGGGCCGGCAGCACCGTGCGCCCCGTCGCCTCCTCCAGCACCCGGACCGCCGCCCGGCCCACCTGCGGGGACAGGTGCTCGGTGAAGGTGTCCGCCCACAGGGCCACCGCCCGGTCCGACGCGAGGACGCGCGTCCCCCCGCCCTGCCGGCGACGGCGCAGCCACCGGCTGTACGTCTCCGTCGCCAGCACCGGAATCGTCCGCTCGGGCGCGATCCCCGCCAGCCGTTTCGCGAGTGCGGCGAGCGGGCGCAGCCGGGCCAGGGCGTTCAGCGGGCGGGCCAGGGGCGCGGCCAGGCGCAGCCACCGCGGGAGGCGGCCCAGGGCGTAGTGGGCGGCGGGGCGGAGGCGGCCCCGGTAGTGGTGGTGCAGGAACTCCGCCTTGTACGTGGCCATGTCGACGCCCACCGGGCAGTCGCTGCGGCACCCCTTGCAGGAGAGGCAGAGGTCGAGCGCGTCCCGCACCTCCGTGCTCCGCCAGCCGTCCGTGATCACCTCGCCCGCCAGCATCTCGTGCAGCAGCCGGGCCCGCCCGCGCGTGGAGTGGGCCTCCTCGCCGGTCGCGCGGAAGGACGGGCACATGACGCCCGCACCCGGCGCCTGCGTCGTACGGCACTTGGCGACGCCGACGCACCTGCGCACCGCCCCCGCGAAGTCCCCGCCGTCCTGCGGGTAGCCGAACTCCACGTCGACCGGGCGCTTCGGCAGGACCGCGAAGCGGAGGTTCTCGTCGAGCCGGTCCGGGCGGACGAGCATCCCGGGGTTCAGGCCGCCGTCCGGGTCCCACAGGTCCTTGAACCGGCCGAAGAGGCCGACGAGTTCGTCCCCGTACATCCGGGGCAGCAGCTCCGCGCGCGCCTGGCCGTCGCCGTGTTCGCCGCTGAGGGAGCCGCCGTGGGCGACGACCAGGTCGGCCGTCTCCTCGGAGAAGCGGCGGAAGCGGGCGGTTCCGGCCGGGGTGAGGAGGTCGAAGTCGATGCGCACGTGGATGCAGCCGTCGCCGAAGTGGCCGTACGGGGTGCCGCGCAGGCCGTGTTCGGTGAGCAGCGCCCGGAAGTCGCGCAGGTACGCACCGAGCCGGGCGGGCGGCACCGCGCAGTCCTCCCAGCCGGGCCAGGCCTCACTGCCGTCGGGCATCCGGGTCGCGGTCCCGGCGGCGTCCTCGCGGATGCGCCACAGGGCCCGCTGCCCGGCCGGGTCGGTGACGACCGTCCCGTCGACGGCGTCGGCCGCCCGCAGGATGCGTTCGGCGTGCGCGCGGGCGTCGGACTCGGTCGCCCCGCCCGCCTCGACGAACAGCCAGGCGGCCCCGCGCGGCAGCCCGGCGGACTCGCGTACGAGGTCGGCGGCCATGCCCTCGACGGTGAGCGGACCGTACGGGAGGAGGCCCGGGGCGGCCTCGGCGGCGGCGGACTCGTCGGCGTACCCGAGGACGGCCAGGGCGCGGGCGCGCGGGGGCTCGACCAGGCGCACGGTCGCCTCGGTGACCACGGCGAGGGTGCCCTCGCTGCCGCAGAACGCCCGGACCGGGTCGGGGCCACCGGGGTGTTCGGGGAGCAGGGCGTCGAGCGCGTAGCCGGAGATGCGGCGCGGGAGGTCGGGGTAGCGGGTGCGGAGGGGGGCGAGCTGGGCGGCGATCAGTTCACGCACACCGTGGGGGCCGAGGGCCTCCGGCCCCTGGCCGCTCCCCTGTTCCAGGCGCAGCGCCCCGCCCCCGTACCGGACCACCGACAGTCCCCGTACGTTGTCGGCCGTCGTGCCCCAGGCCACCGAGTGCGCCCCGCAGGAGTTGTTGCCGATCATTCCGCCGATGGTGCAGCGGCTGTGCGTGGACGGGTCGGGGCCGAACGTCAGCCCGTGCGGGGCGGCGGCGGCCCGCAGGTCGTCCAGGACGACGCCGGGCTGGACGACGGCGGTGCGCGCGACCGGGTCCAGGTCGAGGATCGTCCGCAGGTGGCGGGTGAGGTCGAGCACGAGGCCGGTGCCGGTGGCCTGCCCGGCGATGGACGTGCCGCCGCCGCGCGCCACCACCGGAACGCCGTACTCCTGGCAGACCGTCAGCGCGGCCGCGATGTCGTCGGCGTCGCGCGGGGCGAGGACCCCGAGCGGGACGCGACGGTAGTTGGAGGCGTCCATCGTCGTCAGGGCCCGTGCGGCGGGCCCGAAGTCGCTCTCGCCGCGCACGGAGGAGCGGAGCGCCCCGACAAAGGCACGGGAGGGGCCGGAGGGTCCGGAGGGTCCGGTATGCGGTCGATGCTGTTCGGCCATGGCTCCAGCATGCCGTCGGTACAGATGAACTCTTGGGATGCGGTCGGGTAAAGGCGGGCAAGCCGCACAAAAAAGCCCACAAGATCTTCCCAAACAGACCGTCAAGTCTCCTATAGTGACCAAGACTTGAGCAGGAATTATCAGCTCCAGTTGTGCATGATCGCCCACACCCGTGGCGAACTGTCCGGATTTGACCGGCACGGTTTCGCCTTGCCCCACCCCGTAACGCCCCGCCCCGCCCCGCACGTCCGCCACCGAGGACTCCGATTGCGCCCCTCACACCGGCCCACCGCACTCGCCCTGCTGATCTCGGCCGTCGCAACCGGCACGCTGACCCTGTGGGGCGTCGCCGCGGCCCCCGACACGGTACGGACCCCGCTGGCGTGGGGAGCGGGCGCCGCCGCCGTACTGCTGAGCGTCGCCGTGGCCGTCACCGTCCACACCCTGGGGGCCGCGCGGACGCTGCGCGCCCTGCGGGCCGCCGACGCCCAGCGGTTCACCGCCGAGACCTCACGCCTGGTCTCCGCCTCCGCGGCCGAAGCCCAGCGCTTCACCGCCGAGAGTGCCCGGATCAAGGCCGCCGCCTCCGCCGAGACCGCCCGGGTCGCCGCCGACGCCCGCGCCGAGAACGAGCGCATCCGCGCCGAGGCCGCCGCCGAACAGGCCCGCCTCACCACCGCCGTCGAGCGGCTCACCGCCCGCGCCACCCGCGCCGAGACCGAGCGCTCCGCGGCCGTCGCCGCCTGCGCCAACGCTGCCGGACGGATGCAGGCCCTGGCCACCAGCATGCTGGCCGACCTGCGGGAGATGGAGCACCGGCACGCCGACGAGTCCGTACTCGGGGACCTGCTGTACCTGGACCACCGCACCGCCCAGGCGGGCCGCCTCGCCGACTCCATCGCCGTACTGACCGGGGCGCGTTCCGGCCGCCGCTGGGCCAAGCCGATCGTGATGGAGTCGATCCTGCGCGGCGCGATGGGCCGCATCGGCAGCTACCAGCGCGTCCGCCTCCACTCCACCAGCGATGTCGCGATCGCCGGTCACGCGGCCGAGGGCGTCATGCACGCGCTCGCCGAACTCCTCGACAACGCGGCCAACTTCTCGCCGCCCACCGCCGAGGTCCACGTCTACGTGGAGGAGGTCCCGGCGGGCATCGTCATCACCGTCGAGGACAGCGGGCTCGTCATGAGCGAGGTGCAGCTGCGCCGCGCCGAGCGGGCCGTCTCCGCCGAGAACCAGGACCTCACCAGCCTCTCCGGCACCCGCCTCGGCCTCGCCGTCGTCGGCCGGCTGGCCCGTAAGCACGGGCTGACGGTCTCGTTCCGGCCGTCCGCGCGCGGCGGCACCGGCGCGCTGATGATGCTCCCTCAGGACCTCATCTCCCGCGCCCCCGCACCGGCCGTACGGACGCCGGCTGCCACGCTCCCGGCCACCCCGGCCACCACGACACCCGCCGAGCCGGAGCCGTCCCACGCGTCGGCCGAGGACGCGGGCGCCGCCGACCCCGCCCCCGCGGCCCGCAACGCCCCGGACGGCGCCTCCGGTGACACCGCCTCCATGCCCCTGCCCCCGGCGGCGGAGCCCGCACACTCCCCGGAGTCCGCGTCCGAATCCACCGGCAGCGTGCCCACGTTCGGCGAGAGCGGTCTGCCCAAGCGCCGCCGCGGCCGCACCCTGGCCGCCGCCGAAGCCCGTACCGGCAACGCCGCCCCCGGCGAAGCCGACACCCCCCGGGCCCGTACCACCACCGACCCGAAGGTCCAGGCAGCGCGCTTCAGCACCTTCAGCAGGGCGGTACGAGCCAACTCCCCGCACCCGGAAGGCAACACCCGATGACCGCGACCACCGACGAGAAGCTCAACTGGCTGCTGGAGGGGCTGCTCGACCGCACCCCCGGCACCCGCCACGCCCTCGTCCTGTCCCGCGACGGCCTCAAGCTGTGCCGCACCCCCGAGCTCTCCGTCGACCAGGCCGACCAGCTGGCCGCGATCTCCGCCGGAATCCAGAGCCTCTCGCACGGCGCGTCCATCGAGTTCGGTGACGGCACCGGCGGCGTACGGTCCGCGATGACCGAGTTCTACGGCGGCGTGCTGTTCATCGTCGAGGCGGGCGCCGGTGCCCACCTCGCCGTCGTCGCCGACGAGGACTCCGACGTGGGCCTCGTCGGCCACAACATGAGCGAGCTCGTCGAACAGCTCGGCGAGCACCTGGTCGCCCCGCCGCGCGCACCCGTGGCGGAGGGCACGGCCGTATGACGACGGCGCCCCGCCCGCGCCCGGGCCGCGACGACGATCCGGACCGGCTGTACACCCTCACCGGGGGCCGCAGCCGTTCCGATTCGGCCGCCTTCGACCTGGTCACGCTCGTCGTCGCCGAGTGCGACCCGGCCCCCGGCATGCAGTCGGAGCACGTCGCGATCCTGCGGATGTGCCAGGGCCCGACCGCCGTCGTCGAGATCGCCGCGAGCCTGAACCTGCCCGTCAGCATCGTTCGCATCATGCTGTGCGACCTGCTCGACACCGGCCGGGTCAGCGCCCGCCACCCCCGTACCGCCCGTGTCGCGGACCGGCTCCCCGACCCCGACATCCTGGAACAGGTGCTCGTTGGACTCCGCAACCTCTGACCGCGCCGCCCTGAGCTCGACGGCCGACAACGGACTCAAGATCGTTGTCGTCGGCGGCTTCGGCGTCGGCAAGACCACCATGGTCCGATCCGTGAGCGAGATCCGTCCGCTCAACACGGAGGAGACGATGACCCGCGCGGGCGAGGCCGTCGACCACCTCGACGGCGTACAGGCCAAGACGTCCACCACCGTGGCGTTCGACTTCGGCCGCATCACGCTCGACGAACGGTCCGTGCTGTACCTCTTCGGCGCGCCCGGACAGGAGCGGTTCTGGTTCCTGTGGGACCGGCTGTTCTCCGGCACGCTAGGCGCGGTCGTCCTCGTCGACACCCGCCGGCTCGCCGACTCCTGGTATGCCATCGACCGCCTGGAGCACCACGGCACACCGTTCATCGTGGCGTGCAACGACTTCGGCGGCCCGCTCCACAGCGAGCAGCAGATCCGCGAGGCCCTGGACCTCTCGGAGGACGTACCGCTGGTGGAGTGCGACGCACGCGACCGGTCCTCCAGCAAGTACGTGCTCATCACGCTCGTCGAACACCTGGCCGCGCTGTCCGCCGCCCGCCTCCGCGCCCCCGAGGCGGCCGTCCCCGCAGGGGCCCTGGCCGACGCGGCCCTGGCGGCTGCCGGACCGACCCCGGAGCCCGCCCCGTGACAACCACCACCGGCACCACCGGCACCACCGCCTCCGGCTGCCCCGTCACCCACGGGTCCGTCCCCCTGTCCGGGCCCCGCTTCCAGAGCGACCCCGTCCAGCTCTACCGGGACATGCGGCGCGACCACGGCGCCGTCGCCCCGGTCGTGCTCGACGGGGACGTGCCCGCCTGGCTGATCCTCGGCTACCGCGAACTGCACCAGGTCACCGGCGACCCGGTCCTCTTCAGCCGGGACTCCGACCTGTGGAACCAGTGGGACCGCATCCCCGACGACTGGCCGCTGCTGCCGATGATCGGGCGCAAGCAGCCCTCGATCCTCTACACGGTCGGCGAGCGCCACAGCGTCCGGGCGATGATGATCAGCAACGCGCTGGAGGGCGTCGACCCGTTCTCCCTGAAGCGGTACGCGGAGGAGTTCGCGGACGAGCTGATCGACCGGTTCTGCACCAAGGGCTCGGTGGACATCATCGCGGACTACGCCAAGCTGCTCCCCGCCCTCGTGCTGGCCAGGATCTACGGCTTCTCCGACGCGGAGGCGCACCCCCTGGTCGGCGCGATCAACGACATGATCGACGGCCGCGAGCGGGCGCTCGCCGGACAGCAGCACCTGGCCACCTCGATGTTCCGGCTGCTGGCCGACAAGCACGCCGAGCCCGGCGACGACGTGGCCAGCCGGATGATCGCCGACCGCGGCGGTTTCACCGACGAGGAGGTCGCCCAGGACCTCATGGTGATGATGGCGGCCGGGCACCAGCCGACCGCCGACTGGATGGGCAACTCGCTGCGCCTGATGCTCACCGACGACCGGTTCGCCGCCTCGCTCTCCGGCGGGCGGCACAGCGTCGCCGAGGCGATGAACGAAGTCCTCTGGGAGGACACCCCCACCCAGAACGTGGCGGGCCGCTGGGCCTCCCGCGACACCCACCTCGGCGGCCGCCACATCCGCGCCGGTGACCTGCTGCTCCTCGGCCTCGCCGCCGCCAACGGGGACCCCCAGGTGCGGACCGACGGCTCGACGCTGACCGGCGGCAACAACGCCTTCCTCTCCTTCGGCCACGGCGAGCACCGCTGCCCGTTCCCGGCCCAGGAGACCGCCGAGGTCATCGCCCGTACCGGCATCGAGGTCCTGCTCGACCGGCTGCCGGACGTGGACCTCGCCGTCCCCGCCGAGCAGCTCACCCGCCGCCCGTCACCGTGGCTGCGCGGCCTGACGGACCTGCCGGTGACCTTCACGCCCACGCCCGCCCTCGGCAGACCCGGAAGTTTCGGAGGCCCCGCATGACCCGCATCGCGCTCGACCCGTTCGTCACCGACCTCGACGGCGAGAGCGCCGCGCTGCGGGCCGCCGGTCCGCTCGCGGAGGTGGAGCTGCCGGGCGGGGTGCACGTCTACGCGGTCACCCGCCACGCGGAGGCCCGCGCGCTGCTCACCGACAGCCGGGTGGTCAAGGACATCAACGTCTGGAACGCCTGGCAGCGCGGCGAGATACCGATGGACTGGCCGCTGATCGGCCTGGCCAACCCGGGCCGCTCGATGCTGACGGTCGACGGGGCGGACCACCGCCGGCTCCGTACGCTGGTGGCGCAGGCGCTGACCGTGAAGCGGGTGGAGCGGCTGCGGGCGGGCATCGAGGCACTGACGAACGCGAGCCTGGAGAAGCTGGCGGCACTGCCGGCCGGGCAGCCGGTGGACCTGAAGGCCGAGTTCGCCTACCCCCTGCCCATGAACGTGATCAGCGAGCTGATGGGCGTGGACGGGGCGGACCACCCGCGCCTCAAGGAGCTGTTCGAGAAGTTCTTCTCGACGCAGACCCCGCCGGAGGAGGTCCCGCAGATGATGGCGGACCTCGGGGCCCTCTTCACGAAGATCGTCGACGACAAGCGGGCGAACCCGGGCGACGACCTCACCAGCGCCCTGATCGCGGCCTCCGAGAACGGCGACCACCTCACCGACGAGGAGATCGTCAACACGCTGCAACTGATCATCGCCGCCGGACATGAGACCACGATCAGCCTGATCGTCAACGTCGTCGAGGCGCTCCAGACCCACCCCGAGCAGCGCAAGAAGGTCCTGGACGGGGAGATCGGGTGGGAGGGCGTGATCGAGGAGACGCTGCGCTGGAACACCCCGACCTCGCACGTCCTGATCCGCTTCGCGACGGAGGACATCGAGGTGGGCGACCGTATCCTCCCGAAGGGCGAGGGCCTGATCATCTCGTTCGGCGCGCTGGGCCGCGACGAGGAGCAGTACGGCCCGACGGCGGGCGAGTTCGACGCCACCCGCACCCCGAACCGCCACATCGCCTTCGGCCACGGCCCGCACGTCTGCCCGGGCGCGGCACTGTCCCGCCTGGAAGCGGGGATCGCGCTCCCCGCCCTCTACGCACGGTTCCCGGAACTGGAGCTGGCGGTCCCGGCCACTGAGCTGCGCAACAAGCCGATCGTGACGCAGAACGACCTGTACGAGCTGCCGGTGGAGTTGGGCTGCCCGTTCGGCCACGAGGCGTAGTCCTCCCGGTTGCGCGGGCGTCCACGGGCCGGAGCGCACGTCTCATCGGACGGACACGGTTGCTGGGCCGCGCCGTCGAGGGACTACGCTCCGACTCGTGGCCGACATCCAGATTCCCGCTGACATCAAGCCCGCCGACGGACGCTTCGGCGCCGGTCCTTCCAAGGTGCGGACGGAGGCGCTCGACGCGCTGGCCGCCACCGGCACCTCACTCCTCGGCACGTCCCACCGCCAGGCCCCGGTCAAGAACCTGGTCGGCGAGGTACGCGACGGCGTGCGCGCGCTCTTCTCCCTCCCCGAGGGTTACGAGGTCATCCTCGGCAACGGCGGCTCCACCGCCTTCTGGGACATCGCGACGCACGGTCTGATCGAGTCGAAGTCCCAGCACCTGAACTTCGGTGAGTTCTCCTCCAAGTTCGCCAAGGCCGCGAAGCTCGCGCCCTGGCTGTCCGACCCGACCGTCATCGCCTCCGACCCGGGCACCCACCCGGACCCGCAGGCCGAGGCGGGCGTGGACGTCTACGCCTTCACGCACAACGAGACGTCGACGGGTGTCGCGGCCCCGGTCAAGCGCGTCGCGGGCGCCGACGAGGGCGCACTCGTCCTGGTGGACGCCACCTCCGGGGCGGGCGGGCTGCCGGTCGACATCACCGAGAGCGACGTCTACTACTTCGCCCCGCAGAAGTCCTTCGCCTCCGACGGCGGCCTGTGGATCGGCGTGTTCTCCCCGGCCGCCCTGGAGCGTGCGGCCCGCGTCCACGCCTCGGGCCGGCACATCCCGGAGTTCTTCTCGCTGCCCACGGCCATCGACAACTCCCTCAAGAACCAGACGTACAACACCCCGGCGCTGTCCACCCTCTTCCTGCTGAACGAGCAGCTGAAGTGGATGAACACCCAGGGCGGCCTGGACTTCACGACGGGCCGCACGGCCGCGTCCTCCGGCCACCTCTACGGCTGGGCCGACGAGTCGAAGTACGCCACCCCGTTCGTCACGGACCCGGCGAAGCGCTCGCAGGTCATCGGCACGATCGACTTCGCGGACGAGATCGACGCGGCGGCCGTCGCCAAGGTGCTGCGCGCCAACGGCATCGTGGACACCGAGCCGTACCGCAAGCTGGGCCGCAACCAGCTGCGCGTGGCGATGTTCCCGGCGATCGACCCGGCGGACGTGCAGGCGCTGACGGCGTGCATCGACTACGTGATCGAGAAGCTGTAGCGCTGCGGTTCTCCGCTGTACGGAGACGGCCCGGCACCCACGTGGGTGCCGGGCCGTTTCTGCTTCACTCGACCGGGCGTGCCGAAGCCTCGCTGGACGTCGACGAGATCGTGCGCGCGGGCAGCCTGAAACGCTGAGGACGCGGCACTACTCCCCCGACGCCGCCACCAGCACCGCCCGCAGCTCGGCTATCCCCGCCAGCCATTGCTCGTCCGCCCCTGCGTCCGCCCACAGGTCCAGTGGCTCGGCGTTCTTCGCGGTGAGGCGGTCCAGGGCGCGGACGGCCAGGGGGCGCAGGTCGGCGGGGAGCGGGGGCAGGGAGGCCTTGGGGCCGTACGGCGTGGTGACGGGCTCTCCCCCGGGGCACTGCGCGGCGATCAGCGCGGCGGCGGCCACCGCCCCCTCCCCGCCGTCCACATAGTCCTCCGGCCCGGTGTCCGCCACGGCGGTCAGGACGTCCCGGAGCACGTCCGCCTTCCTCCCGGGCTCCGCGTCGTCGACCCGGCCGCCGAAGTCGGCGGCGGTGTCGTTGTCGAAGTGGCCGATGTCCCAGGCGCCCATGGGGTCCCCCTCAATCCGCTGTGCTGGTGTTCCCATACTCACAGCCGCCACTGACAATCGGCCTGCGCGCGAGGACGAACCCCTGCGGTGCCCGCTCCGGGAACGGCCCGTCCGTCTCCCGCTCCCGCCACACCCGGGACACCACCTCCAGGCCCGCGCCCCGCAGCAGTTCGGCCACCCGCTCCGGCTGCCGCCGGTGGAAGACGAGCGAGATCTCCATGCCCCACGCCTCCGTCAGCCGCAACGGCTCGTCCCCGACCTGGAAGCCGAGCTGTACGTATCCGCCGGGGGCCAGCACCCGGTGGAACTCCGCGAAGGCGCGCGGCAGTTCCTCGTCCGGCACGTGGATCGTCGAGTACCAGGCGAGCAGCCCGCCCAATGACGCGTCCGGCAGCGCGAGGCCCAGCATGGACCCCTCCTCGAAACGCAGCCCGGGGTGGTCCTTCCGTGCCTCGGCCAGCATCTGTGGGGCGAGGTCGATCCCGAACACGTCGAGCCCGAGGCCAAGTCCGTGCAGATACCCGGTCACCCGGCCGGTACCGCAGCCGACGTCGGCCAGCGGGAGCCCGCCGCCGCCCTTCGCCACCAGCTCGGCGAAGACGGTCAGCAGCCCGCGCTCAAGAGGCTTGGCCGCCAACTCACCTCGGGAGAAATCGACATAGGCGGGCGCCATGGTGTCGTACGAGGCCCGGGTGGCGTGCAGGAAGTCGGGAGAGGGGTCGGGAGAGGTCATGGCCACCACCCTATGAGTCCGATGTATTCAGTGGTCGTAGGCGATCAGTGAGCGTTTGACTGCGGCGCCGGTGGTCCAGTTGTGCCAGATGCCGGCGGCGAGGGCGAGGAGTCGTTGTCCGGTGCGGGCGAAGACTCCGGCGGGGCTTCTGCCGCCGTGCTGTTCGAGGCTGACTTGGCCTTTGAGGGTGTCGATGACAGCCTCGATCCACTGCCGGACTGGGGCGACCTTCCCGTGCCGGACCGGCTCGTCCTTGCGGTCCGGCCGCACGAGGTGGGTGCCGAGGCGCTCGCTGACGAAGGTCTCGAACTCCTTCCCGGCGAAGCCATTGTCGGCGAGGATCACCTGCCCCTGGCAGACGAGGTGGTGGTCGCGCTCCAGCAGGGCGGCCATCACCTCCCGTTCGCCGGGCTTCGGGTTGGCCACGCACCAGGTAACGGGCCTGCGCTCGGCGGTGGTGACCAGGTAGAGCCGGAATCCCCAGAAGAACGAAGGGCGCAGATGACCTGGTCAGGACACTGGCGCGGATACGGTCCGTGGACCGGTAGCAGGGACACGTACGGCCAGGAGGCCCTACGCCGTCCGGGTGCAGAACTGAACTCCGAACACACCCGCGCGTTCGTCTCCTCGACGCTGCCGCCCCTCATGACCGGACACTGGCTCATGCGGCAGAACCAGACCACGGTGGAACGCACCTGGACTCGTGTGCTGGGTGCCGTCACGTGGCTGAAGAGCACGTACGAGGCGAATCGCCCCTGCTGAGAGGGACGACGGCGGCCGCGCCTACGCCACCCTCGAACGCAAGATCGCTTACGCGATGGACTGCCCTCCCCGAGGGATCGACGTCTGCTGGGTGCAGTACACCAAGTCCCAGAGCCTGAGCTCCTTGTCGGTGGTGTGCTGCCTCAACCACCACCCCGGCCTCCCTTGCCCCCTAACGGACTCAGCATGCGCCCTGCCTCCACACCAACTGAGCTTCAGGACGTGGATTCAGGCTCAGGGCGGAAGCACGCTGATTGAACGGTGACCTCAAGTTGGGCCGGATCGTCGCTCGGCCTGCCATGGAAACGGGCATCGACGGAGAATTTCCCATTGGCCGAGTCGGCGACAATTTGCGGACTTTTCGCCCGACTGTCATCCGGGCCGTCTTTTACGATCTTCCACCCCTTCTTCGGCAGCTGGCTTCGCAATCTATCCATTGCTTCTTCCAGATTCTTGGCAGGAGGCCCGTAGACGCCCCAGGGGTGGTGCGCCCGATACGTTCCTCCCTCACACGGAGAGATCATGGCACCCGCCTCGGTCACCTTCGCCTCCAGCGAAAGAATCTCCAGGATCGAGCTCGAAACCTTCTCGACCTCGTCCTGCACCTTGGAACTGGCACGCACCGGAGCGTCGGCGCTGTTTTCGTTCATCCCAGAACACCCCGAAAGAAGCGAGCAAAAGAGGATCACGCAGGCTGTACTCTTGCGTGTCTTGCGTGTCTTGCGTGTCTTGCTGGTCCCGTATTTCGCGGGACTAGTCATGCTGGACTCGTTCATATTTTCCCGCAATCACGGCTGCTTGATTTCTGAGGCTGGTTGATTCAGGATCCCAGAACCCACCGTGATCACCCGAGTCGCTCTTCATGATGTTCCCGCCGAAGCGTTCGTCGGTGGGGATTGTCAGGTTGTCGCCGAGTCCCATCAAGCGGCCGCCCTGACGGACGACCTGGTCGTCCCCGGGCGCGCCCATGGCCCACACGTGCTGGGCGCCGATTCCCAGATCCGCCGCATGGTCGGCCTGCACGCCGGGGCTGCCGACAACGATCACATCATCAGCGATGCGTGGGGTCGGACCGAGTTGCCCGATCGGCCCGATGTCCGACTGGGCGGCAACGCCCACAACAGTGCTTCCATAGCTGTGCCCAATGAGCGTCATGTGGCCCGGGTTTCCGGGGCTGGTTTCATGCGCGGCCCTGTTTCCTTCCATGAAGCTGCGCAGCGTCGGGCCGGCATCTTCTGCGTACGACCCGCGAGTGGCTTCGCCGAAAACCTTGTCGGGAGCGTCGTAGTCGAGCCAAGTGATAGTGGAAAAGCTCTTATCCGGAGCCATCTTTCCGCTCTCCGCCCACAGCCTCTCGCTTCTACCGAAGTCGCCCAAGTCGGCGCCCTCAGCGATCTTCTCGATGTTGGCTTTGGTCCCAGGCACATATACGGCCGTATGGTCTGCGGTGTCAGGATTCCCGTTCGCCAGGATGATTTTCCCGTCAGAATGACCCACAGGGTCGTAGCCAAGAAGGTACGCCTCTGGGAGGCCACGCACGCCGGTCCGGTCGAAGCGGTCCTGGATCTGGTCCATCCCCTTGAGGTAGCCCTCCAGCTCCTTTTTCCTGTCGCTGTACTTTTCATCCCACTTCACGTAGTCGTCGGTATACACCCTGACCGGGCCTCTGCCGGTGTTGACGTACGTGTACTTCGTCGGCGCCGCCGGGATCGCCTTCAGGGCCTGTTCGTACTCGCCGCGCTTCTCCGCGAAGACCGTGCGGTTGGCCTCGTCACGGGTTTCGGCGGGCAGCCCGTCCAGCGCTCCGACCGAGGCGGCGTTCAGGGCGAGGTGGGCCGACTGCTCCTCCGCGCTGAGGCCCTTCCACCAGGACGCGTTGTCCTCCGGGGTGCCGTCCTTCGGAGGCTCCGGCAGCGAGTCGAGGTAGTCCTTGCCCGCGCCGCGGACACCGCTCGTGTCCGACCGAACGTCCGCCCAGTCCCGATGGGAGACCGTCAGGTCGTCGTCGGCCTTCAGCGCGCGCAGTTTCGGCGCCCACTTCGTATCAGCGTCCGTGGCTTCTTCCAGGGCGTCGGCGATCCGGTTGGCGTACGCCCTGGCCTTGCCGTAGTGCGGGTTCGGGTGGATGTTGGCCGCCTGGCGATCCAGCGCGTCGGGCATGGAGCCGCCTCCGGCGCGCCCGGTCACCGTGCCGCCGTCCGCCATCTCCTCGTCGCCGGGCTTCTTGCCCGCCGGATACGAGACGGAGCCGTCGGGGTTGACCGTGCAACCGTCGGCTCGGGCGTCCTCCATGGCCGCTTCCAGCTTGCGCTTGGCCGCCGCCATGTCGAAGGCGAAACCGTTCAGCGCGGTGCTCACCAGGCCGCACTCGACCTGCGCGTAGTGGAAATTCGCCGACAGCTTCTTGAGCTCGTCGAGAGCGGCCTTCGCCGCCTCGCCCTCCACCTGGTTGCGGAGTCCCACACTGATCTGGTTGTCGATCGTGTCCTTGGCCGTGGAGGCCATGTCACCGGTCGCCCGGTATCCGTCCGCGGCCTCTTCGTACTCGGACGGCTTGAAGGCTTTCAACGTGGCCAGGTTCATGAGCTGGATCACCGCTCCTTTGCCTGGCCGCCAACGGCCTCGGTGTCCCGGTACTTCACCGCGAGCTTGTCCAGCTCCGCCGTGACTTCCTGCTCGGACTTCGACAGATCGTGGCCTGCCTTCTGCAGCAGCCCGCCCAACGTGTCACAGCGGCCGCTCACGTCGCCGACGTACTTCTTCCAGGAGTCGTAGAGCTCCTTCTGCGCTGCGGCGCTCCGGCATCCCCCGGTGTCACCGAGCCCCGTCTGCCCCTCGGTCAGCTTCGTCAATGCCTTGCCAACACCGTCCTTGAGACCCAGGACGCCCTCGCCGGCCTTCACCCATGCCCTTTTGTTCGTCTTCAGATCTCCTGAAGCCGGCCCAGCTGAGGCCCCGTCCTCCGAAGGAGCCCGGTTCAGCTGCATGTGGACAGTTCCGCGCGCCGACGCATCAGCTTTCAGTTGCTCCCACTCGTCCCACGCCACCGCGAAACTCTCCCCACTTCCCCGTTTCCCCGTGCCCTGTTTCCAGGCGCCTCGGGCCGAGTGGACATACTCTCCGGCGTCGACGGGACAAATCAAACACAGGGTTTGCCATAGCCAGACTCCCGCTGCCGGCCAAGGAGATCAGGCCACATCGGTGAACTCGGGCAAGGTGAGGGCCGAATGGGCCGGGCGGCCGGATCTTTGCGGCGGGGTTGTGCTGAGCTCGCGCAGCCCCTTGTTTCGCTGCGTCCTCGGTTCCGCCTCGGCGTCAGACACCGCTCCGGGCACGCCCGGCGAGGAGCTGCGTCTCCCAGGCGAAGGCCACACCCGTGGCGCCCCCGTGCTGGGCCTGGACCGCGGCGGCCCCCTGGATGGTCTCCTCGCGGGCCCAGTCGCGCTGCCACTCGCCCATCACGGCCAGCCACGTGATCGGCACGACGCCCGCCTGGACCATGCGCCGCACCGCCATGTCGTGGGCCTCGGCCGAGACACCCCCCGACGCGTCGGTGACGGCGTAGACCTCGAATCCCTCGCCCACCGCCTGGATGGCGGGCATCGCCAGGCAGATCTCCGTCCAGAGCCCGGCCAGGATCAGCTTCTTCCGCCCGGTCGCCTTGACGGCGTCGACGACGCGCTCGTCCTGCCACGTGTTGATGAAGGTCCGGTCGATCGGCCTCTGTTCCGGGAACACGTCCTGGATGCCCTGGATGATCAGGCCGCCGCGCTCCTCCAGAACGGTCGTCAGGATGGTCGGCACGTCGTAGACCTTGGCAGCCTTGGCGAGCCCGACGACGTTGTTGACGATCATCGTCGGCTCATGGCTGTTCAGATTGGCGAACTGGAACGGCTGATGGTCGATCAGTACCAGGACGCTCTCCTCCGGCGTCAGCAGCGTGTCGAGTCCGGACTTGTTCTGGGTGCTCATGGGATTCCCCTTCTGGAGCTTCACGTGTACCCGCCGCAACGGTTTAGTTGACGCGTCATCCACATTAGGGACCAATGATTGATGCGTCAACTACCCATTGGGGCAGCCGATTTGCCGCGGCGCACGGAGGCCCGATCGCCCGATGCGGGAGCCGGCCCCGTCCAGGCGATGGCTCAGCCACCGACCGCCTCGCTACGCTCCTCGCATGGACGCACCGCCACACTGGCTGACCCCGGAGCAGCAGGCCGCCTGGGACAGCTTCATCCGCATGCAGGAGAAGCTCATCGGGCGACTCTCACGCCAGGTACAGGCCGACTCCCGCATGTCCCCCTCCGACTACATCGTGTTGGCCAAACTCACCGAGGCCGGCGGCCGGATGCGCTTCATGGACCTGACCAAGCTGGTGGAGTGGGAAAAAAGCCGCATGTCCCATCAGGTGGGGCGGATGGCGAAGCGCGGACTGGTGACCAAGGAGGACTGCCCCGACGACGGACGCGGAGCGTTCATCATCGCCACCCCCGCCGGCCGCAGGGCGATCGAGGACGCCGCCCCCCTGCACGTCCAGCATGTCCGCCGGCTGTTCATCGACGCCCTCACCCAGGAGGAGCTGGACACCCTCTCCCACATCGCGAACCGCGTCCTCACCCACATGGAGAAGCAGCCCGACTGACCGGCTCCGGGCAGCGCCGCGAGGTACTGCGCCCAGGCATCGAAACCCGGCACGATCGACTGCGCGGACCTGCATGACGAACCGGCTCGTCGAGGCGAGGTCAGACGGGTTTGAGCAGGTCGCGGAGGTTACTCATGTGCGCCTTGACGTCGACGATCTCGGCGGAGTGGGGCGAGTTCCCTTCGCCCCCGGAGTGGGTTTCGCGGCAGTCTCGGCAGAGACCGTCGGGGAGGGCTTCCGGCCGACCGGGACGTCCGCAGTCGGTGCATTCCATGAGGAGGCGGCGAGGCGGGGCGAGGGCGGCGGGTTGGGCGTTCTCGGTGGGAAGTCGGGGTGGGATCTTGTCGGCGAGGCGGCGGCGGACGAAGCCGAGAGGGCTGTCGACCCTGGCGGGCAGCCCTGCGGTGAGGGCGCTGGTCAGGTAGTCGATGGTGACGCCCCGGGCGAGCCATTGCGCCGCCAGTCCTTCCAGGGCGGCGCAGTCGTCGGCGGAGAGGGTGAGGCGGTGGTCGTCGCGGCCGAGGCGGGCCAGGGCGAGGTAGGCGGGGGAAAGGCCGACTTCGGAGGTGTGGGGCGGTGCGGGGGCAGACGGAGCAGTCGGCGCGGGCTCGGCGTCCGGTGCGTGGGCAGGGGTGCGCTGGTGCGGTACGGCGGCGGGTTCGGGCGCCGGTTCCCTACCGGGGCACTCCGGGGCGGACGGCGGGGAAGCCGTGTCCGGGGCCGGGGCGCCCGGTGCGGAGCTGACGGTCCGGGCGGCCTTCTCGGTGGCGAGGTAGGCGCTCCACCACTCGTTGTCGCGGGCGGTGCGGGACCAGAAGGTGCGGAAGACCCACCGGGTCTCGTCGCCCGCGCCGACGACCGGGCACCGTACGCGCCGCAGATGCCCGGCGACGGACAGGGCGGTGAGGGCGGTGGAGATGGCCTGCTGCCCGTAGAGCGGGAGCTGTTTGGCGAGGTGCTTCACGCTCATCGCCGCGCCCTCGGGGAGGTGGTCGACGAACCCGGCCACGTACCGCTCGCGCGTCGGCAGCAAGGCGAAATCATCGCGCGTACGCGGAAGTTGGTCCGGCGCCGTGCGTTTGCCGTATCCGGGCTTGGCCATCGGGTACGCGGTGGAGTGTGCGGGGGCGTGCAGGGCGGAGCTAGGCTGCTTGATAGCCACGGGATCGACTTTCTTGGGTAGTCGTCTTGCGGTGAGACCCCGGCCTGGTGTGCCAACACCGTGTCGGGGTCGTTTGGTTCTCGAACCGTAAGCAGTCGTGACGCTGCGCCGCAAGCTGTCACGATTAGTCATACTTCCCGGCCGTGACGAGGTGGGGGAGGTGGGGAGGTTCTCCCAACCCCCTTCATCTACCTACCGGTTGAAGAAGGCGCTCGAACCCCGGGTCCCGCATCCCGACGCCCGAATCCCGGGCCCCGAGCTTCGGGCCGGGGCACTGCCCACGTACACCCGGAAGAGTGAGCCGGGCCGTCCCGAGGCCCGAGGCTCGGGACTCGGGACTCGGGCACCGAGTCCCGGGCGCAGGGGCGCGCTCGCCCGATCACCGCCAGGCAGTCCCCGCGCTTCGACGAGTCGGATCTGGACCACGATGTACGTGAGTCCCCCAAGGCGCTCATCAAGGGCTCGCCTACCGCCTGTTGCGCGCAACTGCTCTGCCTTGATGAGGATCTGCAATTCCGCGCAATCTGCCCTCGGTCTGGTGCTATCCGCCGCATCCTGGATTCCCACTCAGCGTAGACGGAGGGCACTATGACGCTCCTCAGGTTCCTCGGCACCACCAGCGACGACGGAGACTGCCCCACTCTTTACGAGGTCGAGGGCACCACCGACATCCTTGTCCAGGGCGACCGCGTTACCGACCCAGAGCACCTGGCGCAGCTCCGCGATGTGAAAGACAGCGAGACATTCGTACTGGTGCCACGCGATCTCCTGGTCCGCTTCGCACCACGCACTACCGTTCCTGAGATGGTGGCGTTCTCCGAGATCGCCCCGCTGTTCCGCGAGTTCAGGCACACCGCGTTCCGGCTGGAGACCCGGCACGGATACGCCTCCGACCGCAACAGTCCGAAGTGGAGACGGTGGAAGAGCGGTGCGGACATCTCGGCTGAGCCGGACAACGCATGGCGCGAGAATGTCCGGGCGCAGACGGCTCGGGGAAAGCGGTTCGAGCGGGTCCGGCTCGTCGACGAGCCTCTGACCGAGGGGCAGCGGTTTCTTCTGGCCAGCGGCCAGGGCAACGTGGCGGCTGGTGAGGACATCCGCAACCTGCCACGCTCCCAGGCAGTTCGACTTGGCCTGCCCGGCCACGACTTCTGGCTGTTCGACTCCCGGCTGATCGCCAGGTTCGTCTTCGCTGAGGACGACACGACCCTCGGCGTCGTCCTCAGCGAAGACCCAGCCGAAGTCGCTCTCGCGTGCCAGGCGCGAGACGCGGCCTGGCACCACGCGACACGCACCGCGGACTTCGCGAAGGAAGTAACTTCGACCGGGTGAGCACCGACTTCCAAACCGCGCGGGTCGCCCTCGGAGCACGGCTCCGCGAGCTACGCAGCGAGGCGGGGCTCAACGGCAAAGGCGTGGCCGAGGTGCTCGGCTGGCAACGCTCGAAGGTGTCCCGCCTGGAAACAGGAAAGCAGACCCCCACCGTGAGCGACCTGATGGAGTCGGCCCAGGCGATGGGGCAGCCTGGTGCGGCGACCGAGTTACGGGGACGGCTCGTCGGACTGGAGTCGCAGTACCGGTCGTGGCGACGGCAACTCGCGGGTGGTCATCGGGCACGCCAGGAGCTGGCCGTCACCGAGACGATGGCTACGCAGCTCATCCGAGGTGTCGAGGTGTCCCGCATTCCGGGACTGTTCCAGACCGCGGACTACGCCCGGCACACGTTCGAGGCGAACGCCGAGTTCCGCGGAATCCCGAGGGACGTCGAGGCAGCGGTCCGGGCGCGCATGCGCCGCCAAGAGGCGTTGTACGAGGCCGGCAAGCACTTTCGGTTCGTGGTGTGGGAAGCAGCCCTGTATGTACTGACGTGCCCCCGCGAGGTGATGGCCGCACAACTGGACCGGCTTGCCGGACTGATCGGCCTGGACACTGTCGAGATCTGCGTGCTTCCCCTCGGTGCGCAGCTGAGGCGTGCGCCGGGCCACGGGTTTTGGATCTATGACCGGCGTCGCGTGATCGTCGAGACGATCAACACCGAGATGTGGCTCGACGACGAGGAGAACGTCGTTCTGTATGAGCGGGCGTGGGATCTGATGGCCGAAGCCGCGGTCCAGGGGCCGCAGGCACGACGTTTGATCGGTCGCGCACGGGCGTCGTTGGAGCTCGGTTAGGCAACCGTGCCCAATGCGTACAGCGGGATTCGCAACCTGGCACAACCGCCCAGCGCACCTCGTGCTCAGCTCTCTAACGTGCTGCTCATGGCCACGCGGATGCGTGTAGCTCCAGCCCACACCAGCCCGAAGGAAAAGCCATGAGCACGCTGACCATGCCCTCACACGGGCCCGAAGCCGCATACCGGATACTTCTTGACCACACCACGACCTGCACCGCCTGCCGTGCCGGAGTGCCGTGTTCGACGGCTGCGCGTCTGGGCCGGGCGTGGCGGGAGGCCCGGCGCGGATGAGGTGTTACGCGGAGGGCGGTGTGCACGAGTTTCCGATTGCGGACGGGTCGGGTGCCTATTGTCCGGAGCATGGGGTGACGTTGTTGTGGCGTGGCGATCCGGTCACCGCCGCCGATGTGGCCGAGGAGACGGGCACCCACCCGGGCGGGCTGTCGGCCGGGGTGGACGGTCCGTACGGCGTCGTCTGTCGCAGCGCTTCGGTGTCGGGTCTGCCTGCTGCGCATGCCCTGTGCCGTCGGCCGGACTGTGTCTGCCCGTGCCACACGTCGGCCACTGTTCTCCGGGATGCCGGATGAGGGTCAGCCTGTCGGTGACGGATGTCCGTACCTGTGAGGCGTGTTGGCGCGCTCCGGTCACCACCGTACGGCACACCGCCCGAGGCCGGGACCTTCTCTGCCGGGCATGTGCCGAGAGTGGTCGTCCGTGCCGCGTCGGCCTCTTCCCGCCGTACGGGATCTACCGGCTGCACCGCCGCCCCGCCGATCGAACCGTTCCACCGGGCAGAGGAGATGGACGATGACCACCACCCCCGTACAGGCTGAGGGCGGCAAGCATGGCGGGCCTCCGTCGGACAAGCCGTGGACGCCGCCGTCGGAGCCGAAGCCGTCTCCGGACGGCAGCCGCCCCACGTACGTCCCGCAGCCGTGAACGCACCGCACCAGGTACCGACCTACCCGGATCTGGTCCGGGCTCTTGCCGATCGCGGGTTGCTCAACGCCCGTTGGCGGCAGGTCTTCGAGGCCGTGCCGCGCGGCCGGTTCGTTCCGGCGGACGTCTGGCGGCAGTTGCCCGACCGGTGTGAGCCGGTCGTGGGGACGGACGCCTGGCTGGCGCTGGTCAACAGCGACGAACCGGTCGTCACACAGCTCGACGACGGAGCGGTGGGCGGACCCGGTGTCGCGACGTCGTCGAACTCGATGCCCTCGATGGTGGCCCGGATGCTCGGGCTGCTCGATGTCCGGGACGGTCAGCGTGTACTGGAGATCGGGACCGGCACCGGGTACGTGGCCGCGCTGCTCTGCGAGCGGCTCGGTGACGATCTGGTCCACAGCGTCGAGCTGGACCCGGTCGTGGCGCGGCAGGCGGCCGACGCCCTCGCGCAGGCCGGGTACCGGCCGCATCTGCTGGTCGGGGACGGTGAACAGCCCTGGCCCGGCCTGGGACTGGTGGACCGGCTGGTCTCCACGTGTGCGCTGCGGTACGTCCCGTACGCGCTGCTGCGGCAGGTCCGGCCCGGCGGGGTCGTCGTGGCTCCGCTGGCCCGGGAGTTCTGGTCGGGTGCGCTGGTCCAGCTCCGTGTTCAGGATGACGGTACGGCGGTGGGGCCGTTCTGCGGCGGGGCCACGTACATGCCGATGCGCGGCCATCGCGTACCGGATCTCCACGAGGTACGGGGCAGGGGGCGGGCCCGGGCGTCGGGCCTGGACCCCGCGCGGCTTCTCGACCTCGGGTTCGCGCTGTTCGCGGGGGCGCGGCTGCCCGGCGTACGCCTCGTCCACCAGGACACCGCTGACGGTGTTCAGGTGTGGGTGACCCGGGAGAACGGGTCCGGAGCGACGGCCGCCACGGGGGAGGAGGTGTGGCAGTACGGGCCCGGGTTCCTGTGGGAGGAGATCGAGCAGGCCTGGTGGGAGTACGAGTCGGCGGGGCGACCTGACCCGGAGCGGTTCGGGCTGACCGTGACCGACCGGGGGCAGCAGGTATGGCTCCGCGACCCGCGCGAGGTCATCCGGCCGGCCAGGGCGTAACACGCGTCAGGGCCTGCCCTGAGTTGGCCCGTGGCGTCGCGCGAAGGGCCGACTCAGAGCAGGCCCTCACGGGCCCCCGGAACAGGCGTGTCGGCAGTCCACCGCTGCTCTCCGTCCTCCCACCCCCCGGTCGGCCGGAGGCCCGCCGCCGCAGCCACCGCCTCGGACGCCGCGTGGTCGGGGTGGATGTGGGCGACGAGCGTACGGACACCCGCGTCCGAGGCCAGGTACGCCACGAGGCCCTGCACCGCCTCGCTCGCGTGGCCCCGGCCCTGCCACGGGGTCCCGATCACCCAGGCGATCTCCGCGCGGGGCCCTCGTACGGTCGCCTGGACGTACCCGGCGAGGCAGCCCTCCGCGCGGACCCGGAGCACCCAGTTCCACCACAGCTCCCCGGCGTCCGGCGAACCGGCGCACTGCCGCTCGTACCGGGCCCGCAGCGCGACCGGGTCCGGCGGGCCGCCCCCGGTGAACACGTACAGCGCAGGGTCGGCGAGGACGGCGGCCATCTCGTCGGCGTACGCCGGATCGAGGGGGAGCGCGTCGAGGCGGGCGGTGGTGAAGGGCCAGGGCCCGGTGGTCGGCGGCACGGTCCCCGACCCTACGCGCGGCCTGCCCGCGCCCGCCCCTCAGTTACTCAGCCGCTCACCCGCTCGGCAGCTCACGTGCTCAGCAGCTCACCTGCTCAGCAGCCTGAACCGCCGTACCGCCAGCGGCAGGAACACCAACGTGATCACGGTCGGCCACACCACCGCCATCAGCAGAGCGTGCTCCTCCACCCACGTGCCGCCGCCCGCCACCGGATTGCCGAACAGTTCACGGGTGGCCGTAGCGGTCGATGAGATCGGGTTCCAGGCGGCGACCGCGCCCAGCCAGCCCGGCATCAGGGAGGGGGCGACGAAGGTGCTGGAGATCATCGTGAGGGGAAAGGCGACCGCGTACAGCCCGCCCGCCGCCTCCGGGGTGGGGACCAGCAGGCCCAGCCAGACGCCCACCCAGATCAGGCTGAACCGCAGCAGCAGGAGCAGCCCGAACGCCCCGAAGGCGGCCACCCCCCCGCCACCCGCGCGCCAGCCGATCAGCAGCGCGGTGGCGGCCAGGATGGTCAGCTCGGCGGCGGCGACCACCAGGTCGGCCACCCCGCGTCCGGAGGCGAAGGCGGAGGGGGCCATCGGCATGGACCGGAAGCGGTCGACGACCCCCCTGCCGGTGTCGGTGACGACGGCCACGGCAGTGTTCATGAAGCCCATGGCCATGGTCATGGCGAACATGCCGGGCATCAGGAACTCCCGGTAGTCGCCGCCCCCGGGCACCTTCATGGCGCTGCCGAAGATGTACCCGTACAGCAGGACGGAGAGGATCGGGAAGCCGAGCTGCCAGAGGACGGCGGCGGGATGGCGCTGGTAGTGGGTGAGGGTGCGGCGGGTGATGTTCCAGCAGTCGGAGACCGCCCAGTAGGCGAGTCCGTGGTCCCGGCCCGCTCGGGGCGACGCCACGGGGTTCTGGTCGAGCGTGGTCATGCCGCCGCCTCTCGCACGTCGGGGATCTCGATGTCGTGGCCCTCGCCCGTGTCGCGGTCCGTGCCGTGCCCCGTCAGCCGCAGGAACACATCGTCCAGGCTCGGCCGGCGCAGCCCGATGTCCTCCACCGCGATCCCGTCGCCCTGAAGGCTCCGGGCCACCTCGGTCAGGGCGGCCACCCGGTCCGCGACCTGAGCGTGCACCCGACGGGCGGTGCCGTCGGTGACGACGAGCCCGCCACCGGCCACCCGCTCGACGACCTTCGCCACCGCGGCCAGGTCGCGCTCGTCCGCGGCGACGACCTCGATCCGGTCGCCGCCGACGCGGTTCTTCAGCGCGTCCGGGGTGTCGTCGGCGATGGCCCGCCCCCGGTCGATGACGGTGATGTGCGAGGCGAGCCGGTCCGCCTCGTCCAGGTACTGCGTGGTGAGCAGCACCGTCGTGCCGCCCGCCACCAGGGCCCGGACCGCGTCCCAGACCTCGCCCCGGCCGCGCGGGTCGAGCCCGGTCGTCGGCTCGTCCAGGAAGAGCACGTCGGGCGAGAGGATCATCGAGGAGGCGAGGTCGAGTCGGCGCCGCATGCCGCCGCTGTACTCCTTGGCGCTCCGGTCGGCCGCCTCGACCAGGTCGAACCGGTCCAGCAGCTCCCTGGCACGCTGCCGGGCCCCGCGGTTGCCCAGGTGGAAGAGGCGCCCGAACATCTCCAGGTTCTGCCGCCCGGTGAGGCCCTCGTCGACGGCGGCGTACTGACCGGCGAGCCCGATCCTGCTCCGTACGCGACGGGGTTCGCGCCGCACGTCGAGCCCGGCGACCTCCGCCCGGCCCCCGTCGAACCGCAGGAGGGTCGCGAGGACCCGTACGGCGGTGGTCTTTCCGGCCCCGTTCGGGCCGAGGAGGCCATGGACAGTGCCGGGGCGCACGGCGAGGTCGAATCCGTCCAGCGCCCGATTCTCCGCCCCGCCCTTCCCCCGCGCCCGGTACCGCTTGACGACCCCCTCGGCGAGCACCGCGTACCCGGACGTGGACCTCGCCCCTGCTTCAGGCATGAACATGGCGCAACCCCCTGCTTCTCCGGTCGACCAGAAAGCGAATTGAGTACACCGTACCGGATGATGGGTACGGTGTACTCCAATGCGAGTACGGCGTACCCAAATCTTCTCCGGCGCATTACGCTGACGCCATGGCGAAAGACGGATCGACAGCGACAGCGACAGCGACGACGGACGGCGCGGCGACCGGGAGCGGCGACATCGCCCGCAGCCTGGAACTCCTGTGGGGCACCGGCGAACGCCCCAGCCGCGGCCCCAAGCCGGGCCTCACCCTGGACCGGATCGTCACGGCTGCCATTGCCGTGGCGGACGCGGAAGGGCTGTCCGCCGTCTCCATGCGCCGGCTCTCCACCGAGCTGGGCACGGGCACGATGTCGCTCTACCGGTACATCCCCGGCAAGGCGGAACTGCTGGACCTGATGCTCGACCGCGTCCTCGGCGAACCGCTGCCGACGGGCCCCGGCGAGCCCCCCTCCGACTGGCGGGCGGCCGTCGACCGGATGGCCCGCGGGCACCTGGACAACCTGCGCCGCCACCCCTGGCTGCTCAAGATCAACCAGGCCCGTACGGTGCTCGGCCCCAGCGCCCTGCGCGGACTTGAGCTCGCGCTCACCGGTCTGCGCGGCATGGGCCTGCGGGACCCCGAGCTGATCGGCGTGATCATCACGGTCAACAGCTTCGTGGAGGGCCTCGCCCGGACCCAGGGCGATGCGGCGGAGGCGGTGGCGCAGACCGGGCTGAGCGACGAGGAGTTCTGGGACAACCAGCGCCCCTACCTGGAGCGGGCCATGCTCAGCGGGGAGTACCCGGTGATGGCGGCGATGGCGGAGGACACCTTCAGCGCCGAGTTCGATCACTTCGAGTTCGGCCTCCAGCGGCTGATCGCCGGTTTCGAGGCCCTGGTCCGGGAACGGAGGGCGGCGCAGAAGTGACAGCGGACGCGGCCCGTGTCCCAATGGATATATGGACGCCAGCCGGGAGCTCGCTCCTTTCGTCAAGCAGTACGCCGTCCTGCTGAGCACCCACCGCCAGGACGGGACGCCCGTCGGCACGCCGGTCAACATCGCCGTCGAGGGCGATCACGCGTTCATCCGGACGTTCTCCTCGGCCTGGAAGGTCGAGCGCATGCGCAACCACCCGCAGGTGGAGATCGCCCCCTGCACGCTCCGGGGCCGGCCCACCGGACCGCAGATCAGGGCCCATGCCCGGCTGCTGCCGGCAGGCACGAAGGAGAACACGCACGCGGCGCGGATGCTGTCGCGCAAGTACCCGATCGTGCACGGCGTGCTGGTGCCGCTCGCGCACCGGCTGAAGAGGGACCGGACGCTGCACTACGAGGTGTGGCCGGTCACCGACGACGACTGAACCCGCCGGCTAGCCCCGCCGCCGCCTCAGCCCGAGCCACAGGACCGCGATCCCGACGAGGACGGCCGCCCCGAGAACCACGTTGCCGTCCCCGGAGCCGTCCGAGGCGGCGCTCCCGCTGCCACTCCCCCCGTCCCGGTCACCGCCCCGGTCACCGGCCTGATCACCGGCCTCGTCACCGCCCTTGGGCGGCGCACCGTCCCCTCCGCCCTCACGACCGGCGACCTCCACGCGCACCACACCGCCGCGCAGGCCCTCCGACCCGAACATCAGGGCCGACCCGTCCGCCGTGTACGTCACCGACTCCGCCTGCCGCTGGAACGGCGCGGCGACCGCCTCGCCCTCCCCGAGCCGGCCGTCCTCGAAGTCGTACACGCGGGCGCTGAAGTACGACCGCAGCACCAGCGAGCCCCCGTCGGGCGAGAAGGCCCCGTCCGTCACCCACGGCACTTCGTCGACCCGCCGGAACGTGTTCACGGCCCCGGTGGTGAGCTTCGCGGGCCCTTCGTAGAGGCCTCCGCCGTCCCCGTGCTTGGAGGCGATGTAGACGCGGCCGGTCTTCGGGTGGACCATCAGCGCCTCGGCGTTGCGGGGGCCGTCGGCGTACTTCACGTCGTACTGGACGGCGGTGACGGTGGCGTCGCGCAACTCCTTCGGCTCGGGAAAACGGTAGATCCAGACATGACTCCACGAGCCGTCCAGGTTGTCCCCGATGTCACCGACGTAGATGTCGCCGTCGGGCCCGATCGAGATGCCTTCCACATCCCGCGGCTCGCCCACTCCCCGCATGGTGATCGTCGCGACCGTCTTCCCGGTGCGGGAGTCGACGGCGAAGACGTAGGGGCCGTCGTCGCTGTCGTTGTGCGTCCAGTAGACGCCGGGGTGCGCGCGGCTGGCGGCGAGGCCGCTGGACTCGGTGATGCGGGGGTCCTCGATCGTGAAGTCACGATCGGCCCGGCCGTCGTCGGCCACGGCCGGGCCGCCCCCCGCGAGCAGCAGAAGAGCAGCGGCGAGGGCGGCGGCACGGGTGCCCGCCGGGCCGGTCAGATACGAACGCATGGCCTAAGTGTCCATCGTCACGTCGCAGGCCGGAGGCATGATCGGCCATGATGACGCCATGCGTTTCCTCTTCGTCGGCGATTCCATGACCATCGGGCGCGCCGGCGACTTCACCTGGCGCTACCGGATGTGGCAGCACCTGGAGTCGTTTCCCGGCCTCCCGTACGAGATCGTCGGCCCGCGCTCGACGCTGTACGACGCCGAGGCGAACGCCCCGCTCTCCGAGACGTACGCGGACCCGTCCTTCCCGCCGCTCGCCCGCCGCCATCTGTCCGGCTGGGGTGAGGGCTGGCTGCACATGGCCCCGGTGATCGCGGACGCGGCGCGCGAGGCGGAGGCGGACGTCCTGCTGGTCTCGCTGGGGCTGATAGACCTCGGGTTCTACACGGACGCCGAGCAGACGGCGGCCAACGCCCGCGCGTTCATCACGGCTGCCCGCACGGCGAACCCTCGCATGCGCATGGTGCTGCTCCCGGTGATACCGAACGTCCGGGCCGAGACGGACGCCCCCTTCGCCGCCTCCTGCGCCCGCTTCAACGAACTCCTGGCCAAGGCGGTGGCCGACCTGGACGACCCCGCCTCCCCCCTCCTCCTGGCCTCGCGCCCCACGGCGTACGACATCCACACCGACACCTACGACGGCACCCACCCCGGCCCGACCGGCGAACACAAACTGGCCGCCGCCTTCGCCGACGCGATGCACCAGGCGTGGGCGCTGGGCGGCCCGTACACCGAGCGCCAGGCGCTGGAGCACCTGCCGGCCTGACCGGCAGGGCTCAAGCGCTCGCCCTCACCCCACCGACCGCGACCCCAGCATCGACAGCGCCAGCTGGGTCAGTTCCCCCGAGACCTCCCCGGGGCGGGCCCGGCGGCAGCGGCGGGCGTGGTGGGCCATCAGTTCGTGGACCGTGCCGACCATGACCATCACGTCGACCCGGTAGTCCCGGTTCTCCGCCTCCCCCCGCTCCACCGCCCGCTCGGTCTCACCGGTCAGGAACTCCGTCCACAGCGCACGCCAGAGCTTGCAGTGCTCGTCCACCACGGCGCTCACGCCCAGCACCTCGACGAACGTCACGCGGGCCTCGCGCGGGTCCAGGGTGACGGCCTCCACGTACGCGTCGAAGAGCCGGCGGACCCGCTCCGCGATCGAGCAGTCGTCGATGCCCTCGGAGAGCAGGGCGGCCTCCGCGGCCCGCAGGCCGGCTGTCGTGACCCGGTTGTGGAGGGCGATGAGCAGGCCCTCCCGGGAGCCGTACTCCTGGCGCAGCACCTCCACCGGAACCCCGGCCGCCTCGCACACGTCCCGCTCGGCGGTCTCGCGGTAGCCGTTGATCCCGTACAACTCCCTCGCCGCTTCGAGAAGTTGTTCGCGCGCCTGCATGCGGGCGACGTCCCCGGGCCCGGTCCGCTGAACCGTCCAGCTCTCCGCCACCGGTCCTCCTTGAGCGCAAGGTGCGGGAGAGGGGCCTCAGCTCCTCTGCACGAACCGCCGCCCCATTGTGCTCGCCCACCGCCGTACGGGCCGTAGCGCCACACCCGTACGGGCGAATACCCGCACGCGGAAACGCTTCTTCAGAGCCTTCCCCCACCCACCCGGTCCTGCGGCGACGCACCACGGGACCCGCGTTGAACGCGTTCAAACAGGTCTGGCACGATCAGCACAGCGGCCGCCCCACCGGGCGAACCGCACCCGCCGCCGTGCGCAAGGGGGACCTGAACGGTGGAGAACAAGCGGCTCTACGGGCTGAACCTGCTGCTCTCGATGATGGTCCTGCTCCTGGAGGCGGCGCTCGCCCTCGTCGTGTCCATCGTGTACGACGAGACACAGGCGGCACCGACCCCCGAAGGCACCGGCGGCTCGGCCCTGTTCGTCCTGTTCCTGCCCGTGCTCGCCGTGATCGGAGCCACCTTCACGGCCGCGGCCTCCCTGGCCCTCGTCCTCCCCACGGCCTGGCTGAGCGACGCGCTGGGGCGCCGGTTCGCCGGGCGTGAGGCGTGGTGGTGCGTTCCGCCGGTGGCGGGGGCCGTCGCCCTCGCGCCCGTCGGTACGGCCGTCGCCCTGGCCGGCGGCGGGAAGCCCGGCGCGATCGCCCTGGGGTGGTCGCTGACCACGGTGATCATCACCGTTCCGGCCCTGCTCTGCCGGTCGCGCCGGAAGCGGATCTTCGGCCCGGTCCTACTCTGGGGCGTACTCACCGTGGTCGTCACGGCCGTGCTCGGCGCAGCCGCCCTGTCGACGGGGCTCCTGAAGGAGTACCGCCCACCTGCGGTCACCTCGGCGGACCTCGTCGGAAGCTGGTCGGACGGCAACGGCGGGACGCTGACCCTCAGGCCGGACGGCCGGGTCACCGGCTCCGGTCTCCACGCCGACCTCGGCTACGGCTCCACCGGCCTCGGCAAGAGCGCCCCGAGCGGCGATCACCTCCCCCACGGCGGGGGCAACAGCTGTACGGAGCCGGGGACGTGGAGCTTCGAGTCCGGGCCGGACACCACGGCCCAAAGGGTGGAGATATCGGTCGGGACGTGCGGGTTCGCCCCCTGGAGCGTCGGCGGCACAGAGGACCGGCCCACCCTCTACCGATACGTCGGCGACCCCGACTCCCCCGACCTGCACGAGCTGACGAAAGCACCCGGCACATGACGCCGCGAGCAGAACCCACCGTCACATTCGCGCCACGGGTCCTTCTCGGCTGAGTCACCATCAGGGGCACGGAACGTACAGATCGCAAATCGGAATACCCCAGTCTTTGCGCTTCTCATACCTTTTGCCCGCCCCTCCTGGGGCCCACAAGGCCCTGACTCGTCACACAGGGGCGTCACAGGCGCAACTTAGGCTCCGCTTATGCGTATCTCGAACAACCTCATTGGGAAGAACCTCATCGGACTCGCCGCCGTCGGCATCCTGGTCACCGGCTGCGGCCCCTCGTCGGACGACGACTCCGGCAAGTCCAGCGCTTCGGCCGGCTCGTCCGGGTCCGCCGAGCAGACACCCGAGAAGGAGGACAAGGCTCCCGAGCCGGGCGCGGACCTGGCGGTCCCGGTCACCGGTCCGCAGCCGGACGTCCTCGCCTCCAGCTCCGACCCGAAGCTCAAGGTCCTCCCGAAGCCCGACAACGGCGCCTCGTTCACCGAGAAGGTCGAGCACAAGCTCCAGGAGAACCTGCTCAGCCGGGTCAAGGTCCCCGGCAAGACGAGCGCGAACTGCCCCGACGGCGTCACCCAGGAAGCCGGCGCGGTCAGCGTCTGCAACGTCACCTACGAGGGCGCGGTCATCCCGTACGAGATCAAGATCAGCGACAAGTACAAGCCGGGCAGCCTCATGACGTTCTACAACAGCACCCCGAAGAAGGGCCTGCTGGTCGCCAAGGCCGCCTACAACCGGCTCTGGGAGTCCTACAAGGGCCGGTCCGACGCCGAGAAGCTCTCCTGCGAGGAGCTGCCCGTGGCCAAGGCCGTCGACGAGGAGACCGAGACCGGTCTGCACTGCCAGTACTGGGGCAAGTACGCGGGCGACGACCGCGACGGCGGCTTCGTCAAGCTCGGCATCAAGGTCAACCGGCACAACGTGAACTTCTTCGAGGTTCGTTGAGCCACCGGCTCCTCAGCAGCCACCTCAGCGGCCGCAGTGGCTCCAGCCACCTCAGCGGCGGCAGCAGCTTCAGCGTCTGACGATGGGCCCCAGCAGCTACACGGCGGGGGCCCATCGGCCGCACCGCGCGGAGAGAACGGCGGCCGCGGCCTCCCGTGAGCGGCGATCAGGGCGTCGCGCCCGCACCTGCCGTGGCACGCGACGCGACGCGCCGACCAGGGCTTCAGGGACTCACCCGCGCGATCCCGCGCCGGTCCGCCATCCGCGCGATGACCAGGCAGTACAGCGGGGCGAAGGCGAGCTCGACGACCATGGCCTGCCAGGGGGCGTCGGCCGCGGTACTGGTGTCGTCGAGCGCGCCGAAGCCCGCCGCGAGCCCGAACGCGAGCACGTTGTTGGCGACGTGCATGACGATCACCGCTTCGAGGCCGCCGGTACGGATGACCAACCAGCCCCACCACAGCGCCGAGTAGAACAGCAGGACGAACCCGGAGAGTTCACCGAACCCGTGGGCCAGAGCGAACAGGAGCGACGCGAGTACGACGGCGGGCCAGGGCGACCGGACGGCCCGCCCGATCACCTGGACCAGCCAGCCCCGGAAGACGTACTCCTCGGCGGCGGCCTGGAACGGGACGAGTGCCAGCACGACGGCAAGGCTCACGGCGAGGGCGGACCAGCCGGGGAAGCCCCCGCCCACGTCCCCGACCGGCTCGTCGTCCCAGGTCCACGCGATCATCAGCCCCAACTGGAGGATCATCAGCGGGACGCCCACGACAGCACAGCGCCCGAGCCACCCCCAGCGCAGCCGCCCAACGACGGAGGACACCGTCCCGGCAGGACGCTTACCCATGTGGCGAGCGCCGAACAGGACCACGGGTATGCCGATCGCCAGGCTGACGAGCGACATGGCGAGCTCGGCGACCGGATCGGTGAAGACCACTTCACTGTCCGCCGAGGCGGGCGCCAGATCGAACACCGCCGCGACGATGGAAGCGACACCGAAGACGGTCAACAGCCCACCGATGAGCATCCCCAGGACAACGACCAGCTCCCCCACCCACGCGAGCCTGCCGCCGCCCCGCCCGTTGCGCCCCTGCTCGTCGTAGCGGGACCCGGAGGGCGCCCGGGTAGGCCCGGACGGGATGCGGGCCCACTCGGGGGGCCGGTCCCATCCCTGCCAGGCGGGGGCGGGGGCCGATGGCTCGGTCCCAGGGGCCGCCCAGGCCGTAGGGACTGGCCCGGGCGTGGGGACTGGCCCGGCCGTACGAGTCGGCTCGCCCGCCCCCGCAGTGTGTTGCTCGTCCACGTGTTTCCCCCTTGCGTGCTTCCCGTGCCCGCTCCGGTCAAGAACAGGCAATACAGATCATTGCCGATCCTGCGGGCGCCCAGCACTCGGGTCAAAGCGATTCGGGGCAGAGTGAACCAGCTCACGGCCACGGCGACAGTGGGCGGCCAGGAGTCGGTCAAGAGCCCGTAGGGGAGGGAACCCGCCATGCCGCAGCCTCCCTCCACTCCGGCCGCTACCTCACGGCACCCCGCCTCCGTCGACGCCCGTACCGACGGCGGCGACGCGCTCACGCCACGACGGAGGCTCGGGTGCGGCCTCGGCGTGGGCGCGCACCTCGGCCCAGTAGGCGCGCTGCTCCGCCCGATGGCAGGGCCCGCAGGTGGTGGCCCACGGGACAGCGGGCCGGAACATGTGCTCCTCGCCGGGCCCCGCGCAGGCGATCAGAGCGGGAGGCGGCGGCGGTGCGGGCTCCGACCGAGGTACGTCGGCCGGAGGCGCGGGCAGCTTCTCCGCCAACCGGTGCGCCAGGAACCCCACCGCCGACCTCACCCCTTCGGGCGGCAGCGCACCGCTCAGCGCCTGCCGCAACTCCCCGGCGCTGACGCCCCGCCGCAGCCACTCGGCGGCGAGCCCGGAGAGCTTGCGGGCCTCGCGTACACCGAGATGCAGTTCCCGCTTGTCGTGGCGCAGCGACAGCAATACGCGCTCGGCCAAGACCACTTCGGACTCAAGGGGCTCCACTACGGACACCTCGGGCGCCTCGGGCACCTTGGGCGCCTCAGGCACGGCTTCCGCTGTGGGCACCTCAGGCACCCCGACCGCTTCGGTGGGTGGGTGGGGATCGTTATTCCCCAGTTCTTCGTCTGCGGGTAATAGACCACCGACCGTCCGACCCCTCGGCCGACCGACCGTCGGCCAATGCGCACTCGGAGCGGGGGCGTTAGCTGGGGCGGCCGTGGGGGCGTTAGCGAGGGTGGTCGTGGGGGCGTTGGCGAGGTCGGTCGCGGGGGCGGTGTCGAGCGGCTCGTACCCGTACCCCTCGGCCGGGACACCGGCCCGCAGCCGCGCCGCCTGATCATCCGTCAACGGACGGTTGGAGAACACCTGCACGGTCCGCCAACGCCCCCCCGGCGACGCTCTCCCGCTTCTCGTGGACGAACCCGTACGTCACCAGATCGGCCTTCGCCTTCTGGTACGCGCGCCCGGTCAACCGAAGCTCCCGGGCGTGCTCGCTCAGAGCCTTGTCCCGATCGCTTTCGGGCAGCCCTTGCACGTAGATGACCAGGAGCTTCGCGTCACTACCCATGCGCGGGTTGCGGACGAGGTCGTTGGGGGCCTTCGTATAGCCCCGGTCGGGCGGGATAACATGCGAAATCATCGCGGGTGGACTCCTGATCCACTAGTGGTGAAGGTCCCCGGACCGGTGCTGTAACACCACCGGGGGCCGCCCCACACACGTAACATGTACGTACGCGCACAGAGCGTGATGACACGATCACGGTACCGCAGCCGGGAGCCAGGCCACGCCGGATCACTCCTTCACGGCGCACCCCGCCCGCAGCCACGCCATCTCGTGCAGCAACCCGCCCTCCACGAGCGGCTCCTGGGCCGTAGGCCGCGAACGCCAGTCCAACGGCCAAGTGGCCCCGTCCAGCGCGGGCACCCCGCCGAACGCGCCCCAGCGCGAACTCCTGCTCATCGCCTCCACCCCGGGAGGCCACCGGAACGCGGCGGCGGTACCGGGCGCCAGCAGGAAGTACATGCTGCGCTCGCCGATGCCGGAGCGGACGATGGGCCCGGCGTGGAAGTCGGTGAACTGCATGACCTCGTACGCGATTTCCTTATCGAAGGGCAGGGAGGCAGCTTCTTTGTCACCGAACACCCGGAGCTGGGTAACCTGTTCGGAAAGTATGGCGTCACGCGTGCCCAGGCATACACTCCGGAGAGGACGCTGGAGACAATCGAGAAGATGGCAGAGGAACTATGAGCACCGGTCTCCACTGGTTCAAGTCCAGCTACAGCGGCAGCGAGGGCGGCAACTGCATCGAGGTCGCGCTCGCTTGGTCCAAGTCCACCTACAGCGGCCCCCGGGGCGGCGACTGCGTCGAGGTGGCCGCCTGCCCCCACACCGTCCACATCCGCGACTCCAAGGACCTCACCGTCCCCGCGCTCGCCGTCTCCCCCGAGTCCTGGACCTCGTTCGTGGAGTTCGCCGCCTCCTGAGCAAGGCGGGGGAGCTCTCCAGGCGTCAGGACGAGGGGGTGGCGCCCGGTACCGGGGTTTCTGCGGACCAGAAGTCGGAGTGGACGTTGGGGGTGGGGATTTCGCCTTCGTACGTGCGGCCGTTCGCCACTTTCGTGGGCGCTGCCACCTTCGACTCGTCCACGCAGGGGCTCGTAACCTGGAAAAACGCCTGCCCTTTGTAGCCGAAACTGACCCTGAGGCCGAAGCCGTCCGCGGACCTGGCGATGATCGTAGGCATCTCCTTGCTCGGATTCACCATCTTGATCCGGTAGTCGCTCGCCTTCCAGAAACGCTCGACCACGCCGAGGAAGTTGCCCCGGCGCTGTTCGGAGATGACTGTCATCACGGTCCAGTAGCGCGTTACGTCGCAGCTGCCGGTCGTCGTCGCGCGGTGAACCCATTCGACCTCCGGCTTGATCTCCCCGACCGTCGCGTAGAACATCCCGTCGGCACGCCCCGCCGCTCCCTGCATGTCCATGCCCGCCAATGCACCTTTTCCGTTCTTGACACCGCCCAACAGCCCACACCCGGCGACCATCACGCCGGCCACAATCACCGCACAGGCCACGCGAACGGTTCGCTTGATGCGCCTCATCGATGCTTCTCCCTCACGATGTCCTCAGGACGTCCGCCGACGATCTTGGCGATGTTGGCCGCCGACACATCATCCAGCTCGGGATCGAAGTACTGGGAGTGGGCGTCAAACAGTCCGACATCGCGGACCATCCTGGGCCCGTCGTCGACCTGGAAGCGCTGTGCCCCAAAGGCCTCGCTCGCCGGGTCCTTGCCGAAGTACAGATCGTCGTTGCCGACATCGAAGAGATCACGTCCCACCCTGACCCCCACCGGGCCTCCCAGCGCCCAGCCGAGCGCCGACTCGCCCTTCGTGGGCAGGTGGGTGACCGGGTCGTTGTCGGCGGCGCCGACGAACACATGCTCCTTGCCCACGCCGAGTTCCGTCGCCTTCTGCGCGTCCACGCCGGGGCTGCCGAGCAGGATCACATCGTCGACGCCCGGGATACCGCCGGACTCCTGGGCGGCCGTGCCCACGGTGAGCGAGCCGTAGGAATGCCCGATCGCCGTCACATGCGGGTCCTCGTTCGCGTTCGTCGCCGAGATGCCCGCCATGAACTCGTTGTACGCCGGGGCGCCCCGTTGCGCATCGCCCTTCGACATCACGTCCACACTCTGCGGGGCGTCGTAGCCCAGCCAGATGATCGAGGCGACGGACGGGTCCACTTCCTCGGCACCGAGGGCCGTGTCCTCAGCCCGCTTCATCGTGTCCGTGACGAAGTCGTCGTTGAGCTTGGTGCCGAGACCGGGGACGTACGCCGCGACGTGCTTGGAGGTGTCGGGGTTGCCGTACGAGACGATCGCGCGTCCGTTGCCCTCGTCCCCGATGCCCAGAAGGAACATGGGCGGGTGGCTCGACTCGCTCAGCTTCCCCTGGATCACGCGGAGGGCGTCGAGCTTGGTCTTGGCGTCGTCGCCGTCCCGTCGCGCCACCTCGTCGATGAGGACCGGCAAGTAGTTCCGGTTCGCCTCGTCGCGGGCCACCGCCGGGATGCCATCCAGATCGCCGATCAGGTCCGGTGCGACCTTCAGGTACTCCTGCCGTTGTTCGTCGGTCAGCCCGTCCCACCACTTCTTGCGCTCGGCAGGGTCCTTGTCCTGCGGGATGCCTTCGGCGAGGTGCATACCCGCGGTGGAGCGGACGTCGGCGGTGTCCCGGAAGACGTCCTTCAGTGTGGCCGCGGTGACATCGAGGCCCTTCTCCGCCTTCAGGCCATTGAGGGTCTTCGCGTACCGGGCGTCGATCTCCTGCGCGGTCCGTACGGCTCGGGCGATACGGTCGGCCACGTCCTGCGCCTTCGCCGCGTTCGGGTTCCTTGGCTTGAAGCCCGAGTACCCGGGGTAGAGCGGCTGCTGCCCCGGCGAGCCGAGGCCTGGCGGTTCCAGCGGGAGGCGGGAGCTGCCCTGGGACTTGCCGCCCGGCGCCTCCTGCTTCGCCCCGGCCGCATCTTCGACCTCGGCGGCCGGGTAGCTGACGGAACCGTCCTCGTGGACGGTGAAGTTCAGGGAGGCGGCGTCCTCAAGTGCCTGCTTCAACTGGCGCTGAGGATCGGCGAGATCACCGGCAAGCCCGTTGAGCGCTGTACGGACCAGCCCGCACTCGGTCTGCACGTACTGGAAGTTGCGGCTGAGCCGCCGGAGCCTGCCGAGGGCCGCCCCCACCGTATCGCTCTCCTGGGTCTCGCGGAGCTTCGCGGACATCGCGCGGTCGACCCGTACCCGGTCGGAGGCCGAACGGCCGGAGACCTCGTGCCACTTGTCGCCCGCCTGCGTGAGCTCGGAGGTCTTGAGGTCGCGCAGCTGCTGCCAGGTGAGGGTTCCGGTCATCGCTTCTCGTCCGCCTTGCCGGAGACGTGGACACCCTTGAAGGACGTCTTGATCGCGATCTCCGTCTCCCCCATCTCCTTGGCGACCGTCAGCAGGTTCCCTTTGAGGTACTCGCACTCGTCCCGCACCGCCTCAAGGCGTTCTTCCCAGGACGTCAGCACGCGCTTGAGGGCCGCGACCGAGCTGAGACCGGCGGCTCCCGCCTCGACGCCCTCGTGGCCGCGCCCGAGTGCCGACCGGCTCGTCTCCGTCCTGGTGCGCAGATCGTCGGCGGTGCCGGAAGCACTGGTCCAAGGACCCTTGCTGTGCTTGAGGTTTCCGGTGCCGCCCGCGCCGGCCCCGGGGTCGGAGAACGCCGAGGCGAGCCTCATCGCGGGCCCATCGCCGGTCGGTCCGAACAGTTCCTGCCAGCGCTCCGAATAGGACACGGCGATCACCCGTCTGTCTGCATTTCCGATACTGCGCTTCGAGAGGCTAGCTCAGATTGCACATGTGTACGCGATCGAGAACAGATTCCGGACAAGAGAACGGCTGAACAACCGTGCCTAGGTGACTCGTCTCCGGCACGTGAGAATTCAGTTGATGCCAGCTGACCGTGAGGACCATGCAGGACTCAGCGGCCCATTCGTTCTCCTGGAAACAGCCGAGCGGCGGCAGTTGACCTATATCGAAGGCCAAGGGGGAGCCTTTTCATTACCGAACAGCCGGACGTCGGGAACTTGTTCGGGAGGTACGGCGTCACGCGGGCCCAGGCATACACTCCGGAGAGGACCCTGGAAACGATCGAGAAGATGGCAGAGGAACTATGAGCACCGATCTCCACTGGTCCAAGTCCACCTACAGCGGCAGCGAGGGCGGCGACTGCGTCGAGGTGGCCGCCTGCCCCCACACCGTCCACATCCGCGACTCCAAGGACCTCACCGTCCCCGCGCTCGCCGTCTCCCCCGCCTCCTGGACGAACTTCGTGGAGTTCGCCGCCTCCTGAAACCCCGGTCGCTCAGCCGAAACCGGCGCCCAGGAGGAACGGGGCGAGGCTCAGCCCCACCGACACCGGCCAGTACGGGTACGGGCAGGGACGCGGGTACGGCGGCACGACAATGACCAGCCACAACAGCATCCCGTCGTCCTCGTTCGGGCCCCGTTGGGTCCATCCCAGCTCCGCCAGTGGCCCGTTGGAAAGGAAGTACCAGGTCAGGAAGGTCGGCACCGCCCCGAAACGGAGCTCCTCGGCGGGCCGGGCTCCGTACTGGGGATCGGCTGCGGCACCGGCCGCGCCCTCGCCCACCTCGCTCAGCAGGGCATCGCGGCCCGGGGCGTCGACCTGTCGCCCCGTGACAGGCCTCGGCAGTGGGTACTGCCCCCGTCAGCCCGGAGATTGACGCCTGGTCACCCGCAGGACTTAGCCGGTCGGACCTTCGAGGGGATCCGCGTCATCCCCCAGCCCGCCAGGCTGAAGACATGACGACGACAAGGCACTCCTCCCCTACGGACTTCGGTGTGCACTCCGAAGGGACGGGCCTCGTGCAGCACAGCGTGCCGGCCTGGGCGGAGCGCGTCGCGCACGCCATCCCGCTGGTTGTGCTGCCGGTCGGCATCTGGCGGCTGCCGATCGGCTTCGGATACGGCATGGGCGGGGAGCCCATGTCCCCCGCCTGGTTCAACGCGCCCTACGTCATCGGGCTGACGGTCCTCACCGAGATCCTCGCGCTGCTCAGCTTCGGGTTGGTACGCCGCTGGGGCGAGGTCGTTCCGCGCTGGGTGCCGAGGCTGGGCGGCCGACGCGTCCCGCCCGCCGCCGCGATCTTCCCCGCAGCCTTGGGTGGTCTCCTCATCACCGCGCTCGGCGTCCACTGGCTGTACGAGGCCGCCACCGTCGGCAGGGCTGCCTGGCCGTACGACGAGGGCTGGGACGTCCTCGCGATGACGATGAGCGGGCTGATGAACCTGTGGGGCCCGTTGCTTCTGGCTCTCACCTACGCGTACTACCGACGCCGCCGGGCCTGATCCCAACGGTCATTCATGCGTGCGTACCGGGGAAGGCGGCCCCGGCCCGGCAGGCAACACGGTCGGACAGGCCTCCGGCACCCGGACCTGCCCGCGAGTGCCCGGCGGCCCCGGGGACTGCCCCCGGGGACCTGGCCGAGACCAGGCCCCCGGGCAGCGGTCAGCGCTCAGCGCTCAGCGCTTGAGCGTGAAGGTGAAGGCGTCGGAGACCTTGCCGGTCAGCCGGACCGCCGAAACGAGCTTCCCCTCCGTGATCAGGCGCTCGGCCTCGGCCCGCGAAAGACCGCAACCGTCAGCGATCAGTCGCACCGGCCGGACAGGAATCCGCGCCGCGAAGCGGACCGAGACATCGATCACTTCGCGGTCCAGGTGGTCCGAACCGCCGGTGTCCAGACGCCAGGCGCCCGCCCAGTCGAGGGCGATGCGGTTACGGCGCCGCAGAGCCGGGTCCTGAAGCAACTCCGCAGTCAGTCCCGGGTCATTGGCGTGCAGCCGGTCCAGCAGTTCGGGCCGTACGGAGCGTACGTTCACCCGCTCCAGGACCGTGAGCTTCGCCGTGTCCCCGCAGGCGGTGCAGAGCACGAGGAGCCAGGCATCGATGGCCTTGTGGTTGGCGTTGACACGAAACTTTCCGCTCGCCCGGAAGCGCTGGGACGCGCACGCGTGGCAACGACGGAGAACGAGAGGCAGGCAGGTGGGCGCGACCACCCAGTTTTCGAGCACAGGTGTACACCGGTTCCAGTGAGAAATCCGCAGCAAAAAGGGGCGCGGCGCACAGGCGCGACGCGCGACGATTCAGCGCTCAGGAGGTCTCACAGGGTGTACAACGGCATGTCCTTGCCCAGACGACGGGGTTCGGCGGCACAGTAACGGCGCACAGCGGGGCCGCTCCACCGGTTTTCGGCTTCACCGCGTTCCCGGCTCACCGGTTTTCGGCTTCACCGCGTTTTCGGCTTCACCGCATTTTCGGCTTCACCGCGCTCTCCTCAGGCCCTCACGGCGGGCGCGATCTGTCGCGACAGTTCGCCGCCGTTCGCGAGGAGTTGACCGGGCAGCCCCTCGGCCTGTCTGACAGATGGCCGCGACCGTGGATCGCATGCCTCGGATGGTGCGCCCGCGGCGCCCCGCCCCACCTCGCCGAGCGGGAGCGGGAGCGGGAGCGGAAGCCGCACGGTGAGGGTCAGTGCCGCAGGCCGAGGACGATCATGCGCATCGTGTCCTGCCCGGCGTGCGTGATGAACACGCCCGCGCCCCTGGCCATGGCGGTCGGCGTCGTGGCCATCTCCGGTAGCGGCTTGGCGGCGCCGGTGGCTGCGGAGACGGAGACCGGGATCCGCGGGGCGTCTTCCCCTGCGATGCCGTAGGCCGTGCCGTCGTCGCCGACGGAGGAGAGGATGATCTCCTTGGCGTCCTCACCCTTGTCGGCGCACGCGCCCTTGCCCGTCCGCAGGTCGAAGAGGTTGCCGCCCTTGACCAGATAGCGCCCGTTGGGGGAGACCGCCGGCGGAACGTCTTCCCGGTGCGTCACCTTGGGAATGTCGGCGGCGTACGAAGTGCTTGCGGTTTCGCACGGGGCAGTGGCCCGGACCTTGCCGGTCGTCATGTCGTGTACGGCGGAGATCTTCTCACTCACCGTGACGGCGGAGCTCTCCTTCCTCCCCTTGCCCCACCCGGCGATCAGAAGGTCGCCGACGGCACCGACGATATGGCCGTTGGGAACCTGCTCCACGGGCCGCAAGGCCGAGTCGAATTCGACGACCGCCTCGGCGCCCGGCGGAATCGCCTTCGCGCTTTCCCAGCCGCCGTCGACGCCGAATCCGCCTTCTCCGGTGCCTTCGTGCTTGTTGTTGGTCACCAGCCCGTCCCGGCCGGGGAACACCATGCTGTAGTCGCCGTCCACTGACTGCCCGCCGATCCGGACCTTGGCGTCGCCGTTGTCGGTGACCTTCCCGTCGGGTGAGATCAGGAGGTTGTCGAAGTAGGACCTGACGAGCAGACCCCCCGCACCGGGAAACACGCTGACCTGGTTGTCGAACTCGCCATCCGGCGCTTGGACGTCCCCGGAGCCGGCGGGCGCGAGGTCCTTACCGGATGCGTCGGCCGGGTAGAAGGCCACGGAAATGGCCTGCTTGAAGTCGTGGAGCTCGTCCTTTCGCTTCTCGCCGTGCGCCCACACGGCGAAGAACTCGCGTTCGCCGCCCGTGATCAGGGCGATACGGGGGACTGCCAGTGCCGAGGTGTAGTCCCCGCCCTGCTTCTCGGTGAGCTTCGGGGCCTGCCAGGGCTTGCCGGTCGACAGCAGCTTGCCGGACGCGGCCTCGCGGACGCTCAGTACGTAGCCCTGTTTCGTCTTGTCCAGATAGGCGACCGTGCCGCTCTTCGCCGAGACCGCGTAGGGGAAGGGTTGCCCCTGAGGCAGCCAGTCGGCCTTGACCTCCCACCCCTTGCCGCTGTCGAAGGCGTCAGGCACCGTGATCTTGCTGGTGAGGGCGACGCCGGCCGTGCTGTCGGTTCCCCCGCCAGCGGCTCCGCCTCCTCGTGCACCATCGGCGCCGTCGCTGCCGGACGAGCACGCCGACAGTGCGCCGATCAGTGCGCCTGTCACCAGCATGGCCGCCTTGCCGATCCTCATCCTCAGCCCTTTCAGTTCACAGGGCGATGAGGCAGCTCGGCCGTCTCCCCCCGGTGGACGGTGCCTATGCAAATGATCACGCAGAAATCAGACGGTACAGCATCGTCAACAGCTTGCACACGACGCTCTGCCCCGTCATCTCAGCGTGAGGCAGGGGAAGTTGTCGTCCCGAGTGGCCGCACGACCCTCCTGGGGTCAGCTGCAACGGAACTGACCCAGATGGACCTGGACCTCTTCGAGCAAGCGGCCCCACGCGCCGCCGCCTCCCCGCGGGCGAACCGCTCGTAGCCCGTCTGCCATGGCCCACAGCGTTCCGGCAGGTCAGGCCACGGAGCCCCGGTCCGCAACCGCCACAGAACCCCGTCGATCACGTGCCGGAGATCACCGCCGCCGCCCACCACCATCAACACCAGGCAACAACGGGGCTATCCGCTCCCCCTGGAACAACACACCTCGGGCCTCAGGACGACAGGACGGCAGGACGGCAGGACGGGAGGACGGCAGGACGGGAGGACGGCAGGGCGTGAGAACGGCAGGCCGGTCAGGCCAGTCAGGCGGGTCAGGCCGGCGCCTGGCCCGTCTCGAAGCGGCTGATGCGGTCGCCGGTGACCGTGAAGACCCAGCGCGTCCGCATCGTGCCCCAGGTGTCGTTCGTGTAGTCGACGACGAGGGTGCGGCCGTCGTCGGAGGCGTCCACGATCTTCATACGGCCATTCGCCTTCGGCGAGAAGATCTCCTTCTCCGTCCAGGCCGCCAGGTCCCGTTCGCTCCCGTCGTCGGACATCGTGGCGTCCTCGGTGAGCACCCCCGAGAAGAAGGCCTCCTTGTCGCCCGCGTTCACGGCGGCGACGAACTTCTCCACCACCGGGTCGCTGATCGATGTGGTCATGATGTTCCTCCTTCACTGCGCGTCCGGGATCGCGCGTCCCGGAGATCCCTACCGAGTCTCTGTCGGCACCCCCGTCACCGCACGTCGGGCGACAGCGGCCGGACCTCGCGTACGTCTCGCGCCGTGAGGTCGCTCAGCGGCCGGCCGCCGCCAAGGCGCTGATCAGACGGCCCAGCTCCCCCGGCCCCTCAAGGTGCGCCATGTGGCCCTGGCCGGGCAGTACGTGGACCCCGGCTCGGGGGACACGCCGCGCGACGTCGTCGAACGTCGTTCCGTAGGGGGCCCTTCCCTGATTGCTCCCGCCGACGATCAGGTCGACCCGGTCCGCCCTCCGGGCCGGCTCCTCCGGGAGCGGCGGCCCGTACAGCGCGGCGAGCTCCGCGTACGCCGGCCTGGCCAGGCGGCACAGGGTGTCCCACGTCTCGCGGTCGGCGCGCAGGCTCTCGACGACCGCCACGTCGACGCCCGCGATCCTGCGGTGCACGATCCCGACCACCGCGTCCCAGTCCTCCGCCGCCTCCGCCGCCTTCAGTTCCGGGAGTACGTCGAGGCCGAACGGGCGTATCACCGGCTCGTAGGCGATGACCTGGCGCACCGGCCGTTCGTCGGCGGCCAGCAGGGCGATCAGACCGCCGTAGCTCCAGCCGAAGAGCGCCTCCGAGCCGCTGAACTCGTCGAGCACCACGCCCAGGTCCGCCACCTCCGTCCGTAGCGAGTACGCATCCGTCAGCGGGCCCGAGGGAGCCCGGCCCCGGCGGTTGATCACCGCCACCGAGTCCCAGGCGTCGATCGCCGTCGCTACGTCACGCCACGCCCGCGCGTCGGCCATCGCTCCCGGGACGACGACGAGACCGGACGCGTCCGGGTCCCCGTACACGTCGACCGTGACCCAGCTCGCTCCGTCACCTCCCCCCTCTCCGCCGCCTCCACCTACCGACAACCTCTTCTGGATCGTTCGCTCCATAATTCAATTATGGAGCGTCCGCTCTATAGTGCAAGGGTGCCCCAGCCAACCCGCGGACGCCCGCGCTCCTTCGACCGGGACCAGGCCCTCCTCGAAGCCGCCCGCCTCTTCTGGCGGCGCGGTTACTCAGGGACGTCCACCCGCGACCTCACCACCGCCCTCGGCCTCTCCACCTCCAGCCTCTACGGCACCTTCGGGTCCAAGGCCGAGCTGTTCGAGGAAGCAGTACGCACCTACGCCGAGCGTTACCGCGATATCTACCAGCACGCCGTTGCCGAAACGGACTTCGGGACCGTCGTCGAGCGCATCCTCGTCGACTCCGTACACGAGTTCACCCGGCCCGCCGACGAACACCCCGGCTGCCTGCTCAGCAGCGCCGCCATGGCCGACAGCACCAGCACCCTCGACACCAGCGCCTACTTCGCCGAACTCCAGAAAGCCAACGAGCAGGCCCTCCTCGTACGTATCGAACATGCGCTAAAGGGAGGCGAGTTGGGCGACGACACCGACGCGGGCACGCTAGCCGGGCTCATCCAGTCCGTCTGGCACGGGCTGTCGGCGCGCGCCAACCTCGGCGCCGGGCGCGAGGACCTGCTCGCCACGGCCCGGCTGGCCCACGAGCTGATCTGCGGGCGCCTCACATAACGAGCGTGGTCATGAACGTAACCACGGACGTGGTCAGGAACGTAGTTACGGACGCGGATACGTGCACAGTCACGCCCATGGTCACTCAGTCGCCCAGCCCTCTGAACCCTCCCCGGTCCGGCTCAGGAACACGTCCCTCCCCGGGCACGTCGTGTGCGCGGGCCACAGCGCGTGGACCGGTACGTGCACCGGCGGGTCCAGGTCGATGACGTGGGCCGCGCCGCCCGCCGTCGGGCCCGGGGGCGACGTGACGAAGGCGAGGCGGCCCGTCGCGGTGACCGCCGTGATGGGCGGGGTGCCCTGGACCGGGTTGCGGCGGGTGTCCGGTTCGACGCCCGCCTGTCGGCACAGGCCGATCAGGAGATCCGTGTACGCGGACGAGCCCGGCTCGCCCCACACCGTGAGCGGTTCCCCGCCCAGATCGGCCAGGGCCACCGCGGTCCGGGCGGCGAGCGGGTGACCGGCGGGGACGGCGACCCGGAGGCGGTGCTCGGCGATCCGGGCCCGGGTCAGGCCGCTGTCCGCCGGCATGGAACGGGTCAGGCCCAGGTCGCACGCGCCCGTCAGGAGCTGCTCGCGCAGTTCGTCGGGGAAGAGCTGGCGAACGTGGGCCCGTACGCCCTGCTCCTCCGTACCGGCCCGGGTCAGCAGCTCCACCACCTCCTCGGCGGTGACCGCCGGGGTGTGACCGATGCGCAGGTGCCCCGCCTCGCCGCGCCCGATGCGGCGGGCGCGGTCCAGGGCGGCGAGCGCCTGGGCGCTGAGGGCACGGGCGTCGTCGATGAGAGCCTGCCCGGACGGGGTCGGGGTGACGTGCTGATGACCCCGGTCCAGGAGCTGTACCCCGACGTGACGTTCCAGAGTGCGGATGGACGTGCTCAGCGCCTGCTGGCTGAGGTGCAGCCGTTCGGCCGCCCGGGTGAACCCGCCCTCCTCGGCGACGGCGACGAGATGCTCCAGCTTCCGCAGATCCAGACTCACACGGTCCTCCCCAGGCCCTCGGTCTCCCCGCGGTACGGTCAGCGCACCGTGTAGCCGCCGTTGGCGAAGATCGTCTGCCCGGTGATCCAGCCGCCCTCGGTGACCAGGAACTTCACCAGCGGCGCGATGTCCTCGATCTCCGTCAGCCGCCCGCCCATCGCCTGGGACTTGTGGAACTCCACGCGCTCCGGCGTCTCCTGCGGGTAGAAGAACGGCGTGTCCATCGGCCCCGGGGCCACATTGTTCACCGCGATACCGCGCGGCGCGAACTCCTTGGCCGCCGCCCGGGTGAAGTGCTCCAGCGGGGCCTTCGCGCCGGCGTACGTGGCGTACCCGTCCGTGAACGCGGCGAGCAGCGACGTCACCAGGCTGACGATCCGGCCGCCGTCGTTGAGGCGCGCACCCGCCTCCTGGAGGAAGAAGTACGCCGCCTTGGAGTTGATCGCGAACATCCGGTCGTACTCCTCCTCGGATGTCTCGCCGATCGGCTTGCGGAGCACCATGCCGGTGGTGTTCACGGCGACGTCCACCCCGCCGAAGGCGTCCAGCGCCTGGTCGAAGAGGCTGCGCACCCCCTCGACGCGGGTCAGGTCCTCCTGTACGACGACGGCCTGGGCGCCCGTGCCCCGTACGGCCTCCGCGGTCTTCTCGGCATCGGCGGCGGTGTTCTCGCTGTGGTAGTGGACGACCACGTTCGCACCGGCCTCGCCGAGCGTACGGCTGATCAGACCACCGAGGTTCTTCGCGCCTCCGGCGACCACGGCGGTCCTGCCGTTCAGCAACTGCTGCTCACTCATGATGGGGCCCTTCTCTCCGCTTCTCCGGCCGCATTCCGATATGCGGCGTTCGTCACACTTTCCGCTGTCCACGCTAGGAGCGCACGTCCGCCCAGGGGAAACACAAAGATCCGGTCGCCCCACCAGAAAGATGAGTCGTCGCAGCTCACAAGGGGTTCACAGGGGGGTACGGAGGGCTCGGCCCGGTGTCCGGAAAGGCCATTGACGTACGCGTACGGGTCACGAAGGATCACCCTGTGACGATCAACGGACAGCCGTCGGCGGCCCCGGAAACGGCCCGCCCCATCGCCCTGATCACCGGTGTCGGACGCAGCATCGGAATCGGCGCGGGCATCGCCCGGCAGCTCGCCGCCACCGGCTGGGACGTCGCCTTCACCTACTGGACGCCCTACGACCGGCGCATGGCCTGGGGCGCCGAGGACGGGGCCGCCGCGTCCATCGCGAAGGAGCTGGAGGAGTCCGGGGCCCGGACGGCGACGATCGAGGCGGACCTGTCCGACCCCGACGCCCCGGCCCGGATCTTCGACGAGGCGGAGCAGCAGCTAGGCGGGCCGGTGACCGCGCTCGTCCTGTCGCACGCGGAGTCGGTGGACTCGGGACTGCTGGACACCACGGTCGAGGCGTTCGACCGGCACTTCGCCGTGAACAGCCGGGCCAGTTGGCTGCTCGTACGGGAGTACGGCCTGCGCTTCCGCGGCGCGCCCGAAGCGGTGGCGGGCCGGATCGTCGCGCTCACGAGCGACCACACGGTGGGCAACCTGCCCTACGGCGCGAGCAAGGGCGCCCTGGACCGCATCACACTGGCCGCCGCGCACGAGCTGGCCCACCTCGGGGTGACGGCGAACGTCGTCAACCCCGGCCCCGTGGACACCGGTTGGATGAACGACGAGCTGCGGGAGTCCCTGATCCGGGGCACCCCGCTCGGCCGCATCGGCACCCCGCGCGACACCGCACACCTGGTGTCCTTCCTCTGCTCGCCCGAAGGCCAGTGGGTCAACGGCCAGTTGCTGAAGAGCAACGGCGGAGCGGCTTCCTGAAAGGGCCCGACCGGACGCCACCCGGGCCGCCCGGGCCGCCCGGGACACCGACCGCGATACTTCCCGGGGACATCTGCCGGGACACTTCTCGGGGGACCTCCAGGGGGCCCGCTGGGGGACCTGCCGCGAGGCCTGCCGCGAGACCCGTCCGCCATGAGACCCGCAATGAGACCCGTCAGATGACCGGTTCAATGAGACCGGTCATGAGACCGGCCGGAACGTGACGGAACGTCTAATCTGGCCTGGGCCACGGAGTTCACAGGGGGTCGGGGGCGTATGCACAGCGAAGACAGGGCGAACACACCCCAGGGTGGCCCGGGGAGCACGCCCGAGGGCGGACCCGCGGGCGACGCGCCCCTCCTCGTGATCGACGGACGCTACGAGCTGCTGGAGCCGATCGGCAGCGGCGGCATGGGCGAGGTCTGGAAGGCCCACGACCGGCGGCTGCGCCGGTTCGTCGCCGTGAAGGGCCTGCTCGACCGCAACGCCATGACGGCGGGCACGCAGACGGCGGCGATGCAGCGGGCCCGGCGCGAGGCGGAGGCGATCGCCAAGATCGAGCACCAGAACGTGGTGACGGTCCACGACCAGGTCGAGACCGACAACCAGGTCTGGATCGTGATGAAACTCCTCGAAGCACGGTCCCTGGCCGACATGTTGCGCGGCGAGTGGGTCCTCGCCGTGCCGAGGGCGGCGGACATCGGCCTCCAGATCCTCCAGGGCCTGCGGGCGGTGCACGGCGCCTCCGTCGTCCACCGCGACGTGAAGCCCGGCAACGTCCTCGTACGGGACGACGGGCTCGCGATCCTCGTCGACTTCGGCATCGCCACGTTCGAGGGCGCGGACCGGGTGACCCGCTCCGGCAGCGTGATCGGCACACCCCCGTACCTGGCCCCCGAGCTGTTCGCCCCCGCATCGCCCGGGCCGACGCCCGCGTCGGACCTCTGGGCGCTGGGGATCACGCTGTACGAAATGGCCGAGGGCCGTGTCCCGTTCGGGGGGCGCGAGGTGTGGGAGGTCCAGGAGAACATCCGCCAGTCGCCGGAGCCCCCTCTCCGGTACGCCGGACCGCTCGGCCCGGTCATCCAGGGCCTCCTCATCACGGACCCGCGCGAGCGCCTGGACGCGGCGACGGCGGAGGCGATGCTCCGGGAGGTCCTCGACGACCCGGCCGCACCGCGCCCCGCCACCTCGCCGGGCGGCGCCAACACACACCCGCCGACGGCCGTGTCCACACCCAGCCCGTCAACCCCCGCGCAGGGCACGTCCGTTCCCGCCTCCGCCGCCCGCACCACTCCTTCCGTCCCTGTCCCTCCCGTCCCTCCCCCTCCCGTCACTCCCTCGGCGAGCGGACGGCGCGGCCGGTACGGCGGGTGGAAGGTGGCGGCGGCGGTCGTGTCCGTCGCACTGCTGGCGGGCGCGGGCTGGCTCGTCGCGCAGGGTGACGGCGGGGACGAAGCCGGTTCGGCCCAGGGCCAGAGCCAGGGCGCGGGCTCGGGCTCGGGCTCGGGCAAGGGCGGCGGCACCGAGGAGCGGTGGAAGGACACCCACCCCACGCTGGAGATCGGCGTCAAGGACGACCAGCCGGGCCTGAGCATGTTCGACGAGAAGACCCGTACGTACAAGGGTTACGACATCGACCTGGCCTACGCCATCGCCGAGAGCATGGGCTACGACCGGGGCGAGGTCGCCTTCACCACGGTCGCCACGGACTACCGCAGCACCGCCCTCAAGACCAAACAGGTGGACCTGGTCATCGCCTCGTACAGCATCACGGACGACCGCAAGACCGCCTCACCGGGCGAGTACAGCGTCGACTTCGCGGGCCCGTACTACGAGGCGAGCCGGGGCTTCCTGGTCCGTGAGAAGTCGAGCAGGTACACGATCAACGACTCCAGCGATCTGCGGGACCTCGGCGTCGAGGTGTGCACGGCACGGGCGTCGACGTACGAGAAGGCGCTGCCCGAGCAGGGTTTCACCATGGCCAAGTCGCAGCCCAACACGTACCAGGACTGCCTGGACAGGCTGCTGGACCCGATGTCCGACGTGTACGCGGTGGCCTCGGACGACATCATTCTCGCCGGGTACCTCAAGGCCAACCCGGGCAAGGTGCGGCGGCTGGAGAACATCCAGGGCGCGGAGGGCTACGGCGTGGCGATGCGGCCGGGAACGCCGACCCTGAAGGGCGAGGTGTGCGCGGCGCTCCGCACCATCCTGGGCAGCAAGACCTGGGAGGACATGTACACGGAGAACCTGTCGGGCCTGGTGGGCGACAAGAACCCGCCGGGACGCCCGGACCTGACGGAGTGCGAGGGGTACTGAGGCGCTGCCAGGGGTCGGCTCACCGCTCCGGAAACGGCTCCCCGCACCGGCTGCAGAAGAAGGGCGCGGGGTCCTCGGACAACCGCCCGCACCCCGGGCAGACCCGGTCCGACATGCAGGGGCCCTCGCCGCCTGCGTCCCCCTCGCCGCCCTCGTACGCCCCGCTGCCGGGCGCCTTGATCGCGAGGCCGGGGCGGCGGCGGTGGACGGTGACGTAGGCGAGCCCGTCCGGCCCGGCGGCGAGGGAGCGGCGGGAGCCACGGGGCAACCAGAGGAGGCTACTCGCCCCCAGCTCCAGGTCCTGGCCGTCCCCGGACCGCAGGCTCCCGCCACCAGCCACCACGAGGAGAAGGACATCGAGCACGTCCTCCTGATGCTCGCCGACCTCGGCTCCGGCCGGGAGCCGCACGAGATTGGCATCCAACTCCCGACCGCTCTCGGCGAGATGCCACAGCGCACCCCGCGCATCGGGCCCGGCGGAGGCCAGGAGTTCACCGATGACGGCGAGGACCCGGGGAGCAGCGTTCACGCCACCCAGGATACGTCGCACGGCAGGCACCATAGACTGTCCGGCTCACTGAGGGAGGCACGGAGCATGGGCCGGGAACCGGACGAGCTGTATCCGCCGATCGAACCGTACGAGAGCGGCATGCTGGACGTCGGCGACGGCAACCACGTGTACTGGGAGACCTGCGGCAACTCGGACGGCAAGCCGGCCCTCGTCGTCCACGGCGGCCCCGGCTCGGGCTGCACCCCCCGCGCCCGCCAGTACTTCGACCCGGACCGCTACCGGGTGGTCCTCTTCGACCAGCGGGGCTGCGGCCGCTCGACACCGCATGCGAGTGACCCGGCGACGGACATGGCGTACAACACGACAGCCCACCTGATCGCCGATATGGAGCGCCTTCGGGAACACCTGAGCATCGACAACTGGCTGCTGTACGGGGGCTCCTGGGGCTCCACCCTGATCCTGGCGTACGCGCAGGCACACCCGGAGCGGGTCACGGAGATGGTCATCCCGTCGGTGACGACGACCCGCCGCAGCGAGATCGACTGGCTCTACCGGGGCGTCGGCCAGATCTTCCCCGAGGCCTGGGACGCCTTCCGCGCGGGCGTCCCGGAGGCGACGGGCCCCACGGACCTGGTCGCGGCGTACGCCCGCCGCATGGAGAGCGACGACGCGGCCGTACGGGAACGGGCGGCAGCCGACTGGTGCGCCTGGGAGGACGCGGTCATCTCGATGGAGGCGATCGCGGGCCCGCCCCCGTACAGCAGCCGCCCGAACCGCGCCCAGCAGGCGCTCGTCCGGATCTGCGCCCACTATTTCGCCCACGGAGCCTGGCTGGAGGAAGGCCGACTGCTCGACCAGGCGCACCACCTGACCGGCATCCCCGCCACCCTGATCCACGGCCGCTTCGACCTCGCCAGCCCCCTGAGCACCGCCTGGGAACTCAACCGCGCCTGGCCGGACGCCGAACTGACGATCATCGACAACGCAGGCCACCTGGGCGGCACGGAGACCCGCGAACCATCACAGAATGTGCCGGTCAGAGAACTTCTGGAAGCGCTGTAGCCACCCAAAAGATCCCAATCGCAATCATGACGAATCCGCCCAGGCGAAACGTGTTCACGGTCGCCGTCCCCGGGTTCACTCGACTGGATGCACGATTGAACATTCGACCCGCAAGGTTCCAAAAGTTCCCGACCATGGAGACACCGACTGAAAAAATCAGTACCCCGACAACTATAGCGAACACGTAAACCCCTTCCTCTTAACGCGGCCCCCCATTAACCAAATTCACCACTCTGCATGCAAATCATTCCGCCACCGAATTCCACTCCTGCACCAATCCCCGCCCTCAGCCCAACCGAACACGTCCACCCCCTCGGGAATTCTTTATGCCGATGACCGTCTTGCCATTTCCTCCAATCCCGATACCTCTATAGATCCCGCCATCCAGGTCACTACCGAATCCGGAAAACTGGCTTATATCATCCGCATTGCTCCTGATTATCGACGCACCTTAGCTTATTTTTAACGACCTTGCTGCATAACGGAGTTGAGTACCTGCTGCTCGGCAGGGGCTGGTGCGACAGCGGTGCGGCCTTGGTGTGATCATGTGCGTTGTCGAGACGCTGTTGATCATGCCAAGGCCGCGAGGGTGAGTCTGCTGCACGACGCTGTTCGCGTCGAGTCCCTGACCGTGTTGTCCCGGTTCCGGACCGACTTTTACGACTGCCTGACCGCCCGCGCCGACGCGCTGTTCGAGCTGACGGACGCGATGCTGTGCACCGACGGGCCATGAGCCTTTTCCAACTTGGTTTGCGCGTAAGGCTGTTGGGCTGACAACGTGGTGAAGCCCCTGGTAGATGGGTTTTCGACCAAGAGAACCGTCTC